>JAAAOG010000048.1 GCA_009909005.1 Alphaproteobacteria bacterium
GGACCGTTTCAATATACATGGGCCAATCATAGCCCTGTCATAGCCAACTAGCAACGGAAAAAACTCAATTTACATGGCTACATTTCCGTTGCGCCAACGCCAATTCCGCTCTAAAATCAACGACTTGATAAAATTTAAAGCAAGAAGTTCCGGCTAGGCGATATCGACCGGGCCAAGATCGTCCTCACCAATTATCATGCCTTCAAATTGCGCGAGCGTCTCGACCTGGCGAAGGGCACCCGGTCCCTCCTTCAGGGCCGGGGGCCGGACCTGAACACGCTGGAGACCGAAGGCCAGATGCTCCAGCGGGTCATGCCCGACCTGATGGGGCTGAAGAACATCGTGGTGCTCAACGACGAGGCGCACCATTGCTACCGTCAAAAGCCGAAGGAGGATGACGGCGAAGAAGACCTGAAGGGCGACGAGAAGGACGAGGCGAAAAAGAACAACGAGGCCGCCAAGCTCTGGATTTCGGGGATCGAGACGGTCAAGCGCAAGCTGGGCGTCAGGTCCGTCTTTGATCTGTCCGCCACGCCGTTCTTCCTGCGCGGCTCGGGCTATGCCGAGGGCACGCTTTTTCCCTGGACCGTCAGCGACTTCTCCCTGATGGACGCCATCGAGTGCGGCATCGTCAAACTGCCGCGCGTGCCGGTCGCCGACAATATTCCCGGCGGCGATACCCCGAAATTCCGGAACCTGTGGGAGACCATCGGCAAGAAGATGCCGAAAAAGGGCCGCAGCCAGGCCGGCAGGCATCTTGATCCGCTGAGCCTGCCCGCCGAGCTCCAGACCGCCCTGCATGCTCTATACGGCCATTATGAGAAGACCTTTGGTCTTTGGCACGACGCCGGCATTGACGTTCCGCCCGTCTTCATTGTCGTCTGCAACAACACCTCAACGTCCAAGCTGGTCTATGATTTCATCTCCGGCTTCCAGCGCGAGAATGACGACGGGACCAGCACGCCGGAACAGGGCCGCCTTCCGCTGTTCCGGAACCATGATGAGCACGGCAACCGGCTGCCCCGCCCGCGGACCCTGCTGATCGACAGCGAGCAGCTGGAGAAGGACGACGGGCTCGACAAGAACTTCCGCGAGATGGCCTCCGACGAGATCGAGCGCTTCCGCCGGGAGATCGTCGAGCGGACCGGCGATATCCGGGCCGCCGAGAACATTGCCGATCAGGAACTGCTGCGGGAGGTCATGAACACCGTCGGCAAGAAGGACCGGCTGGGCGAGTCGATCCGCTGCGTCGTCTCGGTGTCGATGCTGACGGAAGGGTGGGACGCCAATACCGTCACCCACATCCTGGGCGTCCGGGCCTTCGGCACCCAGCTCCTGTGCGAACAGGTCGTCGGCCGCGGCCTTCGCCGGCAGTCCTATGACCTGAACGAGGACGGGCTGTTCAATGTCGAATATGCCGACATTCTCGGCATTCCCTTCGATTTTGCAGCCAGGCCGGTGGTCGCCCCGCCGGCCAAGCCGCGCGAGACGGTCCGGGTTTTCGCCGTCAGTCCCGAGCGCGATGCGCTGGTAATGACCTTCCCGCGGGTCGAGGGCTACCGCACCGAGCTGCCGAACGAAAAGCTGACCGCGCGCTTCGGGCCGGACTCGCTGCTGGAGCTGACGCCCGACCTGGCCGGTCCGTCCATCACCAAGAACCAGGGCATCATCGGCGAGGGTGTCGATCTGACGGTTGCGCACCTGAACGATATGCGGCGCTCGACCATCCTGTTTCACCTCACGCGCTATCTGCTCTACCAGAAATTCCGGGACCCGGGGGACGAGCCGAAGCTGCATCTCTTCGGCCAGCTCAAGGCGATCACCCGGCAATGGCTGGAGGGCGGCTATCTCCGCTGCACCGGCGGGACGTATCCCGCTCAGGTCATCTATCAGGAAATCGCCGACATCGCGTGCGAGCGGATCAAGGCCGCCATCGAGTCCGCGCCGTCGCGGGAAGACCGCAGGATCAAGGCCATTCTGGATGCCTACAATCCGACCGGGTCCTCGCGTTTCGTGAATTTCACGACCTCGAAGGAGACCCGCTGGCAGACGGACCCGCGCAAGTCCCACGTCAACTGGATTGTCTGCGACGGCGATTGGGAAGCCGAGTTCTGCCGCGTTGCCGAGGCGCATCCGCGCGTTCTGGCCTATGTGAAGAACCAGAATCTCGGGCTGGAAGTCCCGTATCTGATGAAGGGCATGCGGAAAACCTACCTTCCGGACTTCATCGTCCGCATTGACGACGGCCGGCCGGAGCCGCTGAACCTGATCGTCGAAATCAAGGGATTCCGGGGCGAGGACGCCAAAGAGAAAGCCAATACCCTGCACACCTACTGGGTGCCCGGCGTCAACAATCTGGAAAAATTCGGGCGCTGGGCGACGGCGGAGTTTACGGCTGTGTTCGAAATCGAAGCGGAATTCGACAAATTGATTGAGCAGTTTGTGACAAGAGAGGCGGCGTGACGAACGGCGAACTGATCCTTTACCAGACGGACGACGGCCGTGCGGAAATTCAGCTTCGCGCCATGGATGGCAGTGTCTGGCTGACGCAGGCCGAGATTGCCGCGCTCTTCGATACAAGCCCGCAGGCAATCACGCAGTTGATCCGTACCGTCTACGACGACGCTGAGCTGACGCCCGAGGCAACTTGTAAGGATTTCTTACAAGTTCGAATCACCATGCACGAATGGATCGCGCAGACCGACCGTTTTCTCGATTTCAACGAACGCGCCGTTCTTGATCATGCGGGGAAAATCTCCCATGAAGCGATGAGCCGGATCGCGCATGACCGCTATGCCACCTTTGACGGCAGCAGGAAAGAGGCGGAGGCGCTGGCCGCCGAGGCCGAACATGAGCAGGAGTGGCGCGCCATAGAGGCGGAGGTCACGAAGAAAGTTTCTAAAATGGATAAGGACCAATGAGCGCCAACAGGTCAAAATCCGCCAAATCCAAAGACGTCGAAGCCTTTGTTCATGAAGAGGCGAAACGGCGGAATATTCCGACCGCCGAGTTTGAATCGATCATGGAGGAAGAGGACAAAAGCCCGGTGCGTCTGGCCTATGAGCGGCGCAACCGGGACCTCGACCCGCAGCTGGTCTGGCGCGGCAAGGACGAGCAGGACTGGTCCGACCTCGTGGTGCAGGCCCCGCCGCTCTACATCCAGGAAAAGGTCCACCCGAAGGTCCTGATCGACGACCTGGTGCGGCAGAGCAAGGCGAGGGCTGAGGCGAAGCAGGACGCAGAGCCTGCCATGTTCGATCTGTTCGCCGATTTCAACGGCCTGCCGGACGCCGAGGCCAAGACCGAATTCTACGAACACGACCATAACTGGTCGAACCGCATGATCCTGGGCGACAGCCTGCAGGTCATGGCCAGCCTGGCCGAACGCGAAGGCCTGCGCGGCAAGGTCCAGTGCATCTATATCGACCCGCCCTACGGCATCAAGTTCAACTCCAACTTCCAGTGGTCGACAACCAGCCGCGACGTCAAGGACGGCAAGCCCGACCACATCACCCGCGAGCCGGAACAGGTCAAGGCCTTCCGCGATACCTGGCGCGACGGGATTCACTCCTACCTGACCTATCTGCGCGACCGCCTGACCGTGGCACGCGACCTGCTGGCGGACAGCGGCTCGGTCTTTGTGCAGATCGGCGATGAGAATGTGCACCGTGTAAGGGCACTGATGGATGAGGTATTTGGGGAACAGAATCACGTAGTAGATATTATATTCAAGAAAAAAAGCTCCACGTCGACAACAGACCCTGTAAATGACTACATAATATGGTGCTCAAAAAACAGGGACAGCCTCAAGGTTAGGAAGTTATTTATCCCAAGGAAGGACCCGGGTAGCGGCTCAAAAATGACAGCCTTAGTTTGGCGTCATGGACGAGTACTCCAACGATCAAATTACAAAGACTATGAAATCGATACGCTTTTATCAGAAGGCGCTGAATGGGCCCGTGTTGATTATCCTGTTGTAAGTCAACATCCAAGCAAAACGCGCAGTAGAGAATTTTTATTCGAAGGGATTGGGAGAACCTGTGGTGTTAATAAGCAATGGAGGTTCGGGGTCGAGGATCAGATGCCACGATTAGCAAAAGCCCAGCGTCTTTTTAGTGGAGCCGGAAGCGCGGTTGGCGGAATAATGTACTGGGCTGACTGGAATCAAGAAAGCTTTTCAAATATTTGGGAGGATATCCACAGCGAAAATTTCCCAATCTATGTTGTACAGACAAGCGTTAGAGCAATTGAGCGCTGCATCCTTATGACCACCGATCCCGGCGACCTGGTCCTTGACCCGACCTGCGGGTCCGGGACAACGGCTTATGTCGCCGAGCAATGGGGCCGGCGGTGGATCACCATCGACACCTCGCGCGTCGCGCTGGCTCTGGCGCGGGCGCGGATCATGGGGGCGCGCTATCCCTATTACCTCCTCGCGGACTCGCCGGCAGGCAAGGCGAAAGAGGAAGAGCTGCGCCATGGAGCGGCGGCCTCCGGCCGCCGTGGTCGGCCGGAGGCCGACCCTCCGGGGGCGTATGGAGCGGCGGCGTCTCGCCGCCGTGATCGGCCGGAGGCCGACCCTCCGGGGGCGTATGGAGCGGCGGCGTCTCGCCGCCGTGATCGGCCGGAGGCCGACCCTCCGGGGGGTTGTGGAGTGGCGGCGTCCGGCCGCCGTGGTCGGCCGGAGGCCGATCCTCCGGGGGGTTATGGAGCGGCGGCGTCTCGCCGCCGTGATCGGCCGGAGGCCGATCCTCCGGGGGGCTATCGCGTCCGGCTGGGCTTTGTCTATGAGCGGGTGCCGCACATCACCCTGAAATCCATCGCCAACAATGCCGAGATCGACGTGATCTGGGAGCGGTTCCAGGCCGCGCTGGAGCCGCTGCGGGCACAGCTGAACGCGGCGCTCGGCAAGGACTGGGAGGAATGGGAAATCCCGCGCGAGGCCGGCGCGGACTGGCCGGAAGCCGCGAAAAAGGCGCATGCGCAATGGTGGGAGCAGCGGATTGCCCGCCAGAAGGAGATCGACGCCTCCATCGCCGCCCGGGCCGATCACGAATATCTCTACGACAAGCCCTACGCCGACACTTCCTGCATTCGCGTGGCCGGGCCGTTCACGGTGGAGAGCCTCTCGCCGCACCGCGTGCTGGCCGTCGATCAGGACGACGAGCTGTTCGACGTGCTCGACGCCGCCGACGGCAAGCGCCGCGGCGGGGACCGCACCGCCGAGGCGACGGATTTTACCAGCGTCGTGCTGGAGAACCTGAAGACCGCCGGCGTCCAGCAGGCGCACAAGGAGGACAAAATCACTTTCACCGCCATCGCCGGCTGGCCGGGCGCGTTTATCTGTGCCGAAGGGCGGTACATGGAGGGCGACACTGAAAAGCGTGCCGGCATCTTCATCGGGCCGGAATTCGGCACCGTCGCCCGGCCCGATCTGGTCGCCGCGGCGCGGGAGGCCGGGGATGCGGGCTTCGACTCGCTGATCGCCTGCGCCTTCAACTATGACGCCCATGCCGGGGAGTTCGACAAGCTGGGCCGCATTCCGGTGCTGAAGGCCCGGATGAACGCCGATCTGCACATGGCCGACGAGCTGAAGAATACCGGCAAGGGCAATCTTTTCGTCATCTTCGGCGAGCCGGACATCGAGATCAGCGAGGCCGGCGAAGACCGGATCACGGTCAGGATCAACGGCGTCGACGTCTTCCATCCCCAGACCGGCGAGATCACCGCCAGCGGGCCGGAGGGCATCGCCTGCTGGTTCATCGACACGGATTATAACGAGGAGAGCTTCTTCGTCCGCCACGCCTATTTCCTCGGCGCGAACGACCCCTACAAGGCGCTGAAAAGCACCCTGAAGGCCGAGATCGACGAAGACGCCTGGTCCACCCTCAACAGCGACACCTCCCGCCCCTTCGACAAGCCGAGCACCGGGCGGATCGCCGTCAAGGTCATCAACCACCTCGGCGATGAGGTGATGAAGGTGTTTTCGGTAAGGTGAGCGGCAGCGAGGACGAAATCGGCGGCGGGACGCCGCCGCTCCAGGGTGACGAGCCTCGGGGGCGTTACGGCGGCGAGACGCCGCCGCTCCAGGGTGACGAGCCTCGGGGGCGTTACGGCGGCGGGACGCCGCCGCTCCCAGGTGACGAGCCTCGGGGGC
>JAAAOG010000217.1 GCA_009909005.1 Alphaproteobacteria bacterium
GGCCGCGGGGGGCATGCCGAGGGCTACCTGGTGGACCGCGGCGGCGGCTACCGGGGCACCGTGACGCTGGCCGCGCTCGAGGCGGCACGCGGGCAGGGCGCCGGGCCCGTCGCCGCGGCGCGGCCCGGGCCGCCAGAGCCCCCGGGCCGGCCCGTTCCGGATATCGCGGCACGACCCCGGCCGGATGGCGGGACCCGACTCGCACCGGACCCCGTCCCCCTGCATTGGGACAGCCCGACCCGCCCGACCGTGCCGCTCGCCGCCCGCGACGGGATCATCCTCCCCGGCCATGGCCCGATCCGGCGCGGCTGGGGCGAGCCCGGCCCGGACGGCGAGCCGCTGCGCGGGCTGCAGCTGGGATTGCCGCCCGGTGCGCCGATCCTGGCGCCGCTCGACGGCACCGTTCGCTATGCCGGTTATTTCGCCGGGCTCGGGCCGATCTTGATCATCGCGCATGCGGGCGGCTATCATTCCTTGATCGCGGGCGTTGGATCCATAGATGTCCAACCGGGACAAGAGGTCTTGGCCGGGGAGCCCGTCGCGACCATGCGCAGTCCCGGGCGATTGCAGGACCCGGCGGTGAGTCTCTACTACGAACTGCGTTTCCAGGGCCGGCCCATTCCTCCCATATCCGGTCTGGCTGCCGCTCAGCGAAGAGGGCGAGGATGAGAATGAGACGTATAGCCGCCGCGGTTGTCGTGCTGCTGGCTGTCGCGGCGGTTCCCGCCGCAACGATCGGCCAAAGCGAGCACAGCAACGATACCTACCGCCAACTCGACCTGTTCGCCACCGTGTTCGAGCGTGTCCGCGCCGAATATGTCGAAGAGGTCAGCGACCAGGAGCTGATCGAGGCGGCCCTCAACGGCATGCTCACCTCGCTCGACCCGCATTCCAGCTATCTCGACCAGGACAGCTTCCAGGATATGCAGGTCCAGACCCGCGGCTCTTTCGGCGGCCTCGGCATCGAGGTGACCATGGAGAACGGGCTGGTCGTCGTGGTCTCGCCGATCGACGATACCCCGGCCTTCCGGGCGGGGCTGCAGGCCGGCGACCTGATCGTGCAGCTGAACGGCGAGCCGGTGCTCGGCCTGACGCTGAGCGAAGCGGTGGACCGCATGCGCGGGCCCGTCGGCAGCGACATCACCCTGACCATCCAGCGTGGCGACCGCGATCCCTTCGAGGTGACCATCACCCGCGACGTCATCCGCATCGAATCGGTCCGGCACCGGATCGAGCAGGGGGATGTCGGCTATATCCGCGTCACCAGCTTCACCGAACAGACCGAGCAGGGGGTGGAGAACGCCGTCGCCAGCATCAGCGAACAGCTGGACGGCGAGGTAAGCGGGTATGTCCTCGATCTGCGCAACAATCCCGGCGGCCTGCTCGACCAGGCGGTCGGCGTCGCCGATGCGTTCCTGGAGCGCGGCGAGATCGTCTCCACCCGCACGCGGGACGAGGACGACGCCCAGCGCTACAATGCCGAGGCCGGCGACATCTCGGACGGCCTGCCGCTGGTCGTGCTGATCAATGGCGGCTCGGCCTCCGCCTCGGAAATCGTCGCCGGCGCCCTGCAGGACCATCACCGGGCGGTCGTCATGGGCACGCAGAGCTTCGGCAAGGGCTCCGTCCAGACGATCATGCCGCTGCCCGGCCACGGTGCCATGCGGCTGACCACGGCCCGCTATTACACGCCCTCCGGCCGGTCGATCCAGGCATTGGGGATCAGCCCCGATATCGAGGTGCTGCCGGCCACTGTCGAAGAGCTGGACGTGGCGGCCCGGCGCGAGTCCGACCTGCGCAACGCCCTGACGGCGGAGGACGAGGACGCCGATAATGGCGGGGACGGCGACGGGAGCGCTGCCGGAGAGCCGGCCGAGCGGCCGACGGATTATCAGCTCGATCGGGCGATCGACCTGCTGCGCGGCGTCGCCCTGTTCAACCGTCAGGTCAGCAATTGAGGCCGGCGGTGCGGCCTTCCGGCACCGTGCGGGAGAAATCGTGGTGACTCCTCTCGCACGGCGTGGCCGACCGTCCCGGCGTCAAGAGTTTGGTAAGGCGGCCGGACCGATAACCCCCGGACCTCTTGACCGAATGGTCCACCAGACTGCCGGAAGCGGCGGACGACGAGCGTGATCCGATCGAAGAAAAACCGGGGAGACGAGGCGGGCCGGCCCTCTGCCGGCAGCCGCGCGGGCGGGCTGCTGGGGGCGGTCGCCCTCGCCCTGGTGGCGCTCGTCGCGGGCGTCGTCCTGTGGCTGGCCTTGTCGGCCGAGGACACCATGCAAGATTTGCAGCGCCTGGCCGGCAACGAGCCGCCGGGCGTCACTCTGGTCGTGCCGCCCCGCCCTGCACCGGCGGACGAAGAGGCGGCCGGGGAGGCGGACAGCGCCGCCACGCCCCCGGCCACCGCCGCCGGCAGCGGTGCCGCGGCGCCCACCCGCCTGGCCGGCGACGCGCGCTGGCAGCGCTTCAGCCAGCCCTTCGATCGCAGCGACAGCCGCCCCCGCATCGCCCTGGTGGTCACCCATCTCGGGCTCGATGAGCAGGAGACCAGCCGCACCATCGCGCAACTGCCCGAGGCCATCACCCTGGCCTTTTCCGCCTATGCCGAAGGCCTGGACGACTGGCTGCCGGAAGCCCGGGCCGCCGGGCATGAGGCGCTGCTGATGGTGCCGATGGAGCCGGAAGACTATCCGGCCGACGATCCCGGCCCGCACACCCTGCGCACCGTCGAGGGGCCGGAGACCAATCTTGAGCGCCTGGACTGGGTGCTGGCCCGCGCCGAGGGCTATGTCGGCGTCATGGACACCTACGGTGCCCGCTTCACCGCCTCCGCCGCCGCCCTGCGCCCGGTCCTGCGGACGCTGGAGGACCGCGGCCTCGCCTTTGTCGACACGCGGGCCAGTTCGCGCTCGGCCGGCCTCCGGGTCGCGGCCGATCTCGGCGTGCCGCGCGCTGCCGTCGACCTGCGGCTGGATGCCGGCGCCGCGCCCGAGGCAATCGACATCCGCCTGCTGCAGCTGGAGGCCCTGGCGCAGCAGAGCGGCCACGCCGTCGCCACGGTGGAAGCCTATCCGCTGATCCTCGACCGGCTGCAAAGCTGGGCCGCGGAGCTTGAGGACAGGGGGCTGGTGCTCGCGCCTATCACCGCGGTGCTGCAGTCCGATGCCGATACGTGACCGGGCATGGTTGACCGCGAGATCCTGCCGTACCGCCCCTGCGTCGGCATCGTGCTGATCGGCCCGGACAAGCGCATCTTCGTCGCCCGCCGCACCGACACGCCCGATGCCTGGCAGATGCCGCAGGGCGGCATCGACCCCGGCGAGGACCCGGCCGATGCGGCCCGCCGCGAGCTGGCGGAGGAGACCGGGGTGACGAGCGTCCATTATCTCGGCGAGACCGAGGGCTGGCTGTACTATGACCTGCCCGACCATCTGCTCGGCAAGGTCTGGGGCGGGCGTTATCGCGGCCAGGCGCAGAAATGGTTCGCTTTCGTCTTCACCGGTCCCGAGGACGAAATCGCCCTGGACGGCACGCATGGCGAGTTCGACGCCTGGCGTTGGGCCGATCCCGACGAGGTCGTCGCCAATATCGTCGCCTTCAAGCGCGAGATTTATCAAAGCGTGATCCAGTCTTTTCGGCCGTTTCTGCAGTAACCGCCCCCATACGCCGCACGAGGAACCGCCGCCACGCGGCCGCGGTTCTTGCCAGACCGCCCGGCGCGGACCATTCTCGCAGACGAAGGAGGCCCGGCGCATCCGGGCCCGCCTGGAGGAGCGACACCATGAACTTGAGAACGATCACGCTGGCCACCGGCCTGTCGGCCGCTTTGCTGGCCCTGTCCGGCACCGGTCCGGCCCTGGCCCAGCAAGCCAACGGCACGGTGCTGAACCCCGACGGCGCCACCATCGGCACGGTCACCCTGACCGAGACACCGGCCGGGGTGCTGATCGCCACCGACATCACCGGCCTGCCGCCCGGTCAGCATGCCTTCCACATCCACGCGGTCGGGTCCTGCGAGCCGCCGGACTTCACCAGTGCGGCGGGGCATTTCAACCCGACCGGCGCCCGGCACGGCCTGCTGAGCCCGGACGGCCCGCATGCCGGCGACATGCCGAATGTCAGCGTCGGGCCGGACGGCGTCCTGCGCGTCCAGGTGCTCAACGCCATGGTGACCCTGGGCGAGGGTGAGACCTCGCTGTTCGATGCGGACGGGTCGTCGATCGTCATGCATATCGGCCCGGACGACTACATCACCGACCCCGCCGGCGCCGCCGGTGCCCGCATCGCCTGCGCCGTCATCGAGCGGCCGTGACGCGGCCGCCTGTCGCCGTTTTCCGCTCTTCGGGAGCCGGCCCATGAGCTTCACCGTCTCTCTGCCGCCGGCGCATGACGCGGCGCGGGCCGCCATCGACCGGGCCCATGCCGCCCCCGAAGCGGCCATCGCGGCCGACCTGCTGCCCCGCGCCCGCCTGCCGGACGAGACCCGGGTGCGGGTGCAGGAGCGGGCGGCGGCCCTGGTGCGCGGCGTGCGGGAGAACCGCCGCGCCTTTGGCGGGCTCGACTCCTTCTTCCAGCTTTACGGCCTGAGCAGCAAGGAAGGCGTCGCGCTGATGTGCGTCGCCGAGGCGCTGCTGCGTATCCCGGACGAGGCGACGGCCGAAAAGCTGATCGCCGAAAAGATCGGCGGCTCGCGCTGGGAGGATCACCTCGGCCAGGGCGACGGGCTGTTCGTCAACGCCTCGACCTGGGCGCTGATGCTGACCGGCCGGGTGCTGACGCTCGATGGGCCGCGCGAGGCCGGGCCCGCGACCGTGCTCAACCGCCTGGTCAAGCGCCTGGGCGAGCCCGTGATCCGCGAGGCCCTGCGGCACGGCATGAAGATCATGAGCCGGCAATTCGTGCTCGGCCGGACGATCGAGGATGCCATCGCGCGCGCCGCCCCGGCCCGCAAGCGTGGCTACGGCTTCAGCTATGACATGCTGGGGGAGGCCGCCCGCACCCGGAGCGATGCCGACCGTTTCTTCGAGAGCTACAGCCACGCCATTGCGGTGCTCGGCAGCCAGGGAGGCGGCGCCCGTGCCTCCGACCCCATGCAGGCACCCGGCATCTCGGTCAAGCTCTCGGCCCTGGACCCGCGCTTCGAGCCACTGCAGCGGGACGACGCGTACGCCCTGCTCACCGACCGGCTGCGCCGCCTCGCCTTGGCGGCGAAGCACGCCGGGATCGGGCTGTGCGTCGATTCCGAAGAGGCCGACCGCTTCAACCTGACCCTCGACATCGTCGCGGCGGTGTATGCCGATCCGGAACTGGAGGGGTGGGACGGTTTCGGTCTTGCCCTGCCGGCCTATCAGAAGCGGGCCCTGGCGGTGCTGGAGTGGCTGGCCGGGCTGGTGCGTGCGCATGGCCGGCGGCTGCCGATCCGCCTGGTCAAGGGCGCCTATTGGGACAGCGAGATCAAGCGGGCTCAGGAGCGCGGGCTGGACGCCTATCCGGTGTTCACCCGGAAGGCCGCGACCGATGTCTCCTACCTCGCCTGCAGCCGCTACCTGCTCGACCGCCGCGACCTGTTCTACCCGCAATTCGCCACGCACAACGCCCAGGCTTTGGCCTATATCGAGACGCTGGCCGGCGATGAGGGCGGCTTCGAGTTCCAGCGCCTGCATGGCATGGGCGAGCCGCTGTACGACCAGATCGTCAGCGGGCGTACGCCTGTACGCGTGTACGCCCCGGTCGGCGGCTATGAGGAACTGCTGGCCTATCTGGTCCGCCGGCTGCTGGAAAACGGTGCCAACAGCTCGTTCGTCAACCGGCTGCGCGACGATGCCCTGCCGGTTGCGACCATCATCGCCGACCCGGTCGAGGCGCTGGCAACAGCCGAACCCAAGGCGAACCCGGCGATCCCGCTGCCGCCGGATTTGTACGGGCCGGCGCGCCGCAATGCCGCGGGGCTGGATTTCGGCGAGCCGGCCGCGCTTCGTCCCTTCCTGGAGCGCATGGCCCGCAGCGCCGAGCGGCTCTGGCACGCCGCCCCGATGCTGGGCGATCGCCGGGGCGACGGCGAGACGGCCGGGCCGTCCGGCCTCGCCGGGACGGCGGACGGCCCCGGCGCAGAGCCGCGGGCCTGCCTGGCACCGGCCGATCGGCGGCACGAGATCGGCAGCGTTGCCGATACCACGCCGGCGGATGTCGACCGGGCGCTGGGCATTGCCGCCGGTGCCTGGCGCGGCTGGGACGCGCGCGGCGGCGCCGCCCGGGCGGACATCCTCGACCGCATGGCCGACCTGCTGGAGGAGAACCGCGCCGAACTGATGGCTCTGGCGGTGCTGGAGGCCGGCAAGATTCTGCCCGATGCCCTGGCCGAGGTGCGCGAGGCGGTGGATTTCTGCCGCTACTATGCCGCCGAGGCCCGCCGCCTGATGGCCGGTCCCCAGGAATTGCCCGGCCCGACCGGGGAGGAGAACACCCTCAGCCTCGGCGGGCGCGGCGTCTTCGTCTGCATCAGCCCTTGGAACTTCCCGCTGGCCATTTTCACCGGGCAGGTCGCCGCCGCCCTGGTCGCCGGCAATGCGGTGCTGGCCAAGCCGGCCGAACAGACACCGCTGATCGCGCATCGGGCCGTCCGGCTGTTCCGGGAGGCCGGCGTGCCGCCGGAGGTTCTGCAGCTGCTGCCCGGCGACGGCGCGGCCGTGGGCGGCCGGCTGGTTGGCGACCCGCGCACCGCCGGGGTGGCCTTCACCGGTTCGGTCGAGACGGCCCGGGCAATCAACCGGATGCTGGCCGACCGGCCCGGGCCGATCGTGCCGCTGATCGCCGAGACCGGTGGCCAGAACGCCATGATCGTCGACTCGACCGCTCTGCCCGAGCAGCTGGTGCTGGACGTCATCGAGAGCGCCTTTCGCAGCGCCGGCCAGCGCTGCTCGGCCCTGCGCGTGCTGTTCGTGCAGGAGGACGTCGCCGACCGCATGCTGTCCATGCTCGCCGGGGCGGCGGCGACGCTGCGGGTGGGTGACCCGGCGCATATCGCTACCGATGTCGGCCCGGTCATCGACCGCGAGGCTCTTGCCATGCTGCAGGACCATGCCGCCCGCATGGACCGCGAGGGCCGCCGGCTGTTCGCGGTGGCGCCCGGACCGGATGCCGCCCACGGCACGTTTTTCGGTCCCGTGGCCTATGAGATCGACGGGCTCGACCGGCTGGAGCGCGAGGTGTTCGGCCCGGTCCTGCATGTCGTCCGCTATGCCGAGAACCGGCTCGACCAGGTGCTGGCGGCGATCGAGGCGAGCGGCTACGGCCTGACCCTGGGCATCGAGACCCGCATCGAAAGCAAGGCCCGGGCCATCGCCGCCCGGCTCGGCATCGGCAACAGCTATGTCAATCGCAGCATGATCGGCTCGGTCGTCGGCGTGCAGCCCTTCGGCGGCAACGGCCTGTCGGGCACCGGGCCGAAGGCCGGCGGGCCGCATTCCCTGCCGCGTTTCGCCAATGAACGGACCCTGACGGTCAACACTGCCGCGGCCGGCGGCAATGTCTCCCTGGTCACGATGAGCGGCGGCTGAGGCGCCGGCCGGGTCAGTGCCCGACTAGCCGGTCAGCCGGTGCGCCCGGAGCCGGTCATAGATCGGGCGGCAGACATCATAGGCCGCCTTCGTCGCCGGGATCGCAAGCACCGCTCCCTCGGGACTCTTTTCCGGCGGCAGGAAACCGGAGCTTGTCTGCACCGTTTGGTGCCAGGAACCGCTTTCCCACCAGGCCAGTTGCGGCCGCGGCTTGGCCTCCCAGTGAAGCGCCTCCGGCCGGAACGGCAGGCCGGTCTCCCGGCAATAGGCCTTGACGATCTCGTCCGGGCGGCGGCAGAGATCGTCGGCATCGATCACCACGGGCGGCCGGTCGGCGACGGCCCAGGCAAGATCGAAGAGGCGGCCGAGGGCCGTATATCCGGCTTCATCGAGCGTAAAATCCGGCCATTTTTTATAGAGGGACGGCAGCAGATCTCCCGGGTCGCGTATCAGGAAAGTATTGGTAAATGCGGACACGAAGCCCCCGCCGAGTCTGGGGAGCACGCTATATCCCATCTCCTTGAAGAAAACCTGACCGCTTTTTGATTTTTCGAGAATTCCATCAAGGACAGTCGAATAATTGTGTTCCGGCATCGGGCGAATGTCGCCCTTCCGGCTGCTTTGCCGGTCCTCGCTATAATAGTAGGAGGGGCCGAACGGCTCATGCAGGACCGTGACGTCGCCCCGTTGCATCATCATGACTTCAAAAGCGGTCGACACCGATCGCGGGCATGCCCACAGGGCGAGCGGTTTCATGGCGGTCGACACTCCTCTTCTCTCCGGGACCCGGCATGGAAACTGGCAACAAAGGTTAAGACACGGAGCGCCGACTCGCAAATCACGCGGCTCGTGCCATCAAAAACCTTAGAAGAGTTCCGTGAATTCACCCTCGAAACGGATGCTTGACAGTCTCCTTGATAAAGGGATAAACACCATACAGGCGATCAGCAAGTCAATCGGATACAGGAACACACATCGTGTGATTCGACCTGTCCGCAGCTGGAATAAGGCTGAAACAATTCTGACACGATCAAATGGGATTCGGCGGTCCTTTGCTCTTGCAGTCGATCTCCTCCAACCGTGTGGCTGAAGTACCAGGCCGCGGCGGGCATCGATGAGACCGCGTTTTGCTATCCCAATTCGATAACACGCAAAGCCGGAATTGGGCAGGTGTCCTCCCTTTATGATCGTGACCGTGCCGGCCCGGCCGCCTTTCCCTCCCAACCGAAGATGAGTACTTGCCATGGTATTGTCTGTTTTGCCTCTGCCGTCAGAGCAGCTGGAGTTTCAGATGTTTGTCATGGACGAACTGGCGGATTCTGCAATTCGCGAGGGCCGTGACGTCATCAAGTTGACCATAGGCATTTCCGAGCTTCCGGCGCCGGACCCGGTGCTGGAGGTTTTTTCGACAAAGGTCTATGACCTGGAGACGACGCGCAGGGTTTTCCCGGAAGGGCTTCCTGAGCTTCGCCACGCAATCGCTGAGTATTACCAGCAGAATTTTTCCGTCGATTGCGACGCGCGGCAGGTCATCGTCAATGCCGGTACGTCGGCCATATTTCGTAACCTCTTTCAGTTGACGTGTCGATCGGGCCAGAAAATCCTTCTGCCGCGCCCGTTTTACTGTCTCTATCTTCTTAGTTCCCTGTTGGCAGGCGCCGAGTTGTCTTTCTACGACGTCGATCCGGAGACCATGCGTCTCGATTTGGCATCGTTCCGACAAGCCTACACGCCGGCCGACACCGCTATCGTCGTCCTGAACAGCCCGGGCAATCCGCTCGGCAATGTCTTGACGAGAGAAGAAGTCAAGGCGGTGAATGATATCGTCGCCGGCCGATCGCTGATCGTCCACGACGAGATCTACAATAATGTCATGTTCGACCGGCCCTATGAATGCCCCTTGTCCTATCTTGATCGATATCGCGACGTCCACATCGTCACGAATGCTTTTTCGAAAGGCTTCCGGATGTATACGAAACGCATCGGCTATGCGATTCTGCCGGAGCCATTGATTATGCCGATGCGTATTATTCAGCAGCATACCCTTCTGACTTGCGATCCGGTTGCCCAGCTCGGCATGGTGGAGGCGTTGAAGGATCTGGACGGCCCGCGAGAGCTGACCCGGCTCTATGCCGGCCGCGGCGCCTATACGGTCGACCGGCTGGCGGAGACCGCGTGCCGGCCCTATCGGCCCGCCGGCGGGTTCTACGCCGTTCTCGACGGGTCGGAATGGATCCGAAGACACGGGATGGGTGACGGCAAGGATCTGGCGCGCGACATCCTGGCGAAGACCGGCGTGTCGACCGTGCCGGGAACCGATTTCGGCCTGCCGAATACGCTCAGGCTCAGCTTCTGCAATGATCGCTATAATGAAGGGATCGACAGGCTGCGGGATTATTTCAGCGCCTGAGACGGCCCGCGCGGCGGCGTCGGCCGGGATCTCCACCCGGTCTCCACACTGACAATCAAATGCATAAGGGGCAAGCCGTGTCGCTCTATGACCAGATCGGCCCGATCTACGATCTCATCTATCCCGGCACCGCCGAACGGGTCCCCTTCGTCCGCGATCTCCTGCAATCGCTGGGGGTGTCCACCGTGCTGGAGCTCGGGGCCGGCACCGGCCTTTACCTCCACCCGCTGGTCGAGGCCGGCCTCGACGCGGAAGGCCTGGAAATCAGTGACGGCATGATCGCCGCTGCCCATGGCAAGAATCCCGAACTCGTCTTTCATGCGCAGGATGCGCGATCATTCTCGCTTGGCAAGCGGTACGACGCCATCCTTGCCTTGAGTTCGTTCTTCGTCGTCCTCGAGGAGGAGGATGCGATCGGGGCATGCCTGCGGTGCTGCCTCGAGCATCTCAACCCGGGCGGATATCTTCTCGCCGAACTGCCCAACCATGATGTGGAAATCGCCGAGATGGACGGCCGGCAAGAGGTGTTCCGCACCGAAGACGACGGGGTCGCCGTGATCATCCAGTCCTGGGCCAGCGAGACGCAGTGGAATGAGGACTGGCATGTCTTCGAGAGCGGGCCGGACGGGTTCTCCAACCGCTCGGTCCGTTGCGCGGAATGGCGCTTCGACCCGGCGGCCATGCGCGCGCGTTTCGAGGCGGAGGGGCTGGTGATGCACCGGCACTGGGGCGATCTCCTGGGGCGGCCATTCGAGGCCGGGCGGTCGCCGCGGCATGTCTGGTTGTGGCGGCGGCCATGAGCGACGAAGCCGGAACCGGCAACAGCGTGGCACGGGCCCGGTCGCACTATGACCGGGATCTAACGGATCGGTTCTACCATGCGGTGTGGGCCGAAGACGATCTGCTGATTGGCGTCGGCCTGTTCGAACGCCCCGGGGACAGTCTGCAGACCGCCTGCCGGCGCACCGTCCGGCGGCTGATGGACCGCCTGCCCGACGCCCCCCAGAACCGGGCGTTGTCCGTCCTCGATCTTGGAGGCGGTTATGGCGCCAGCGCCCGGATGCTGGTGCAAGAGCGCCGATGCCGGGTCGTCTGCGTCAATCTCGGTGCCCTGCAGAACCGCGCGCACCGGTCGCGCAATGCCGCGCTTGGCCTGGCCGACCGGATCACCGTCGTTGACGGCGATTTTCAGGACCTGCCCGAGGATCTCGGGAGCTTCGACGTCGTCTGGTCACAGGATTCCTTCGTCCACGCCAGCGACCGCCCCCGGCTGTTCGCCGAGATGGACCGCGTGGCCGGGCCGGGCGGCCATATCCTGTTCACCGACCTCCTTCGGCAGCCCGATTGCCCCGAGGAGGCGCTGGCGCACGTCCATGCGCGGCTGGGCTTGTCGGATATCGCCACCTTGCAAGGCTATTGCGAATTGGCCCGGGACCGGCAGTGGACGGTCGCCGAGGCAGTCGACCTGTCGGACCATATTCTGGCGCACTACCGATGCCTCCGCGCCACCCTGGACAGTCGCTGGGCGGAGCTGCTGGAGACCTTCCGGGCCGACGATCTGTCCCGGATCGGGCAGGGGATCGACGTCTGGATCGCCGCTGCGGCACAGGGCCATCTCCGCTGGGGGCTGTTTCACTTCGAGAAGCCTTGCCGCTGACCCGGCAGGTCGATGCCCCGCCGGGTCGGCCGACACGCCCTCACTGCCCTCCGGTCGACGTGACCATCGCCGTCGGATCCCGCTGCGGCATTTCCACGACGCGGATGGCATGCTGCGAGATCGGCAGGACGATCCCGGCCTCCGTCAAGGCCTTCTTGGCGCGCTGGCGGAAATGCCGGCCGATCACGAACCGCTCTTCGATCACGTCGATGAAGATCAGGAAATTCTGTGTCCTGGTATCGACGTCGATGCCATTGAGCGCCGGATGAACCTTGATGTTCTTGATGTAGGGACCGAAGTTTTCATCGGCCTTCAGGTCTTCGGCGACGGTGTTGAGGATGCCAATGACGTCTGCCGGATCGGCGTCATAGCCGGTCCACATATCGATCCTCAGGCGTGACCAGCCGCGGCTCCAATTGCTGACATGCTGGATTGTGCCATTCGGCACGTAATGCAGCTGACCTGTCGACCAGTCCCGCAGGAGGGTCAAGCGCAGGTTAATCCCTTCGACCTCCGCAACCAGCCCATTGATCTCCACCCAGTCGCCCTTGTTCAGCTGGTTTTCGAACAGCAGGAAGAAACCGGAGAAGACATCCTTCATGATCGCCTGGGCGCCGAAGGCGACGGCGAGGCCGAAGACGCCGAGGGAGGCGATGATCGGCGTCACATCGATATTGACCACCTGCAGCATGTAGATCGCGGCGAGCGCGATGATGAGCGCCGTAAACACCGCATTGAAGATCCCGAAAATGGTGTTGGCGCGTTGGGGATTTGCCGAGGCGTAGCCGGCCGCCCCGCCGCCTTCGCCGGTCGCCCGGTTGACCATGCGCCGCCCCAGCCGCCGGATCAGCAGAATGAGCAGGAAGGCAACCACCGGTATGGCCAGCAGGGTAACGATCGAGGCGATGGCCGAGCTTTCAAGCAGCCCTTCCCGCTGTTCGCGCAATGTGCCGATCTCGCCCGCCGCCAGGCGCCGGCGGTCCTGCGGCCCGAGGTCGGTCTGGACGGTGAGCAGCGACTGCAGTTCCTGCGGCGAAAAGCCGACCAGCCGGCCGACCGACCGTTCGATGTCGGCGCGGGTCGCATCGAGCCGGGCGTTGAGGCCTTCCAGCTCGCCGACGAACTGGTCGATACCGCCAAGCGGTTCGGTCGCTCCCTGCAGCTCATTCACCCATTGCCGATAGCCGGCGAGGCGGGCCCAGTCGTCCCGCAGGGACATGATGAGATCGTTGCGGGCGGTGCGTACCGTCTCCTCATCCTCGCCGCGCGGCAATGACGGAATGGTTGCCGGGTCGAGATCGATTGCGGTGCGTTCGCTGAGACCGGCCAGCAGCTCGGGCACGTCGGCCGGGTTGAGAGCGGCCTGGACGCGCACCGTCTCGATATCGAGGGCCAGTTCGGCATCCGACAGGATGGGCTGCAGCGCCTCCCGCAAGGCGTCGAGCGGCTCGCGGCCGGCCTGCGACTGCTCGATCAGCGCGGCGATCAGCCTCTGGCGATCCTCGATGTTTTCCAGCTTGTTTTCGTTGCGCACCAGCCGTTCGTAATAGCGGTGCAGCAGCTCGTCGATGGTCTCCGTCTCCGCGTTGGCGAAGAAGTCGTCGAGCATATCGTACACGCCAAGGTCGGCGGCGATGCGGTCGCGGATCTGCCGCTCCATCATCTGCCGCTCCAGAGCGTCGAGCGCCTCCGGGTCGTCGATGGCGGCGAACTGCGTGGCCAGATTGCGATAGTCGCTCAATTCCTCGATGCGAATGCCGAGGCTCTCTTCCCAGCTTTCGAGCGGTTCGATCAGCGTCTGCCGATCGGTGACCGCGCGCAGGGCCTCCAGCCGCTGTTCGACCTGTCCCAGCTCGCGGCGGATCGCTTCGACCTCGTCGGTGATGGTCTCCAGCACCTCGCGGGTCGCCCAGTTTTCCACCCCGGCCGGCATATCGGCCGCGGCGATTTCCTCGCGCCTGAGCCGCAGGTCCAGCACATTCGCCGCGCCCCAGGCCCGGCGGGCGGTATCGAGAACGGTCTCGCCGGCCGCCACATAGGTCTGCAGGCTCTGCTCCAAGGCGGAGAGCGCGGCAACCAGGTCGGCGCGCAGCGCCTGTTCCTCGGCATAGAAATTCTTGCGGCGGACGGCGATCTCGTCGCGGTCGTGTCGCAGATCGTCGAGCCACACCTCGGCCTGGGTGGGCGCCGGCGCGGCGGGCTCGGCGGCCGGGGCCGTCCCCTCGCCGGCGGCATCCGCCGTCGGTGCGGCGGCAGGCTCGCCGGCGGCCGGCTGCGCCGCGGGCTCGGCAGCGGCCTCCTCGGCCGGCTCGGCCGCGGCTTCCGCTTCCGGGGCGGGCTGCAGTCGCAGGCCCTGGTCGGCGAGATATTGTTCGAAGGCCTCGGTGCGGTCGCGCATGGCCAGGATCGCCGGATCGACATGCGCGGTATAGGCCTCATCGGCGTCCGCCGCGGCCTCTCGCGCGGCGTTCGCGCTCCGCCCCAGCTGCCGCAGCTCGTCGTTCAGGTCCTGGAACCCGGCATTGGTCTCGGTGAAGGTGTCGATAAGTTCGGCGCTGTCGATCTCGCGCAGGTCGGCGATATAGGTTGCCCAGCTTTCCTCGCGCTGCAGTGCCCGGTTGCGGTCGCGGACGGCGGCGCGGGCCTGCACCAGCGCGTTGCGCGCTGCCGCGACCTCTTCGACCACCTCATCGATGCGCGCGGAGAATGCGGCCGCCCGTTCGGCGAGCCGGGCGCGGGCGTCGCGCAACGTCTGCAGCTGTTCGGCGAAATCCGCATCGGTGACCCGGTCGGGCAGCGGCCGGTCGGCCGCCTGCTCCTGCAGCAGCTCGGCCAGCACGTCGAGCTGCATGCCCTCGGCCACGGCCGGCTCCAGCCGGTCCGACAGCGCCTGGTCGGCCTCGACGGCGGCGATCAGGCGTTCCTGAAGGGCTTCCAGCCCGGCATGCTTGCTCTCGTAATAGGTGACGACGGTCTCCGCCAGGGCGACATTGCGGCGGGCCCGGTCGAGGCTGGCGACGATCGACCCCTCCGCCGCCTCTTCCGGCGGCTCGGGCTCGAACAGCCCGGCGATCGTCTCCTCGGCTTCCGCGACGGATGCGGCGAGCCTGTCGGCGTCGCGCAGCCGCTGCTGCAGCTCCGCAAAGAGCGTTTCGAAATCGACCACCCGGCTGTTGAAGGCGGCCATCAGATCGCCGGCGGGCTGTGCCGCCCATTCCTCGCGCACCGCATTGCGGACGGTGGCTTCCTGCAGCCAGCGCTCGGCCCGGGAAATCTCCGTCTCCTCGGCCGCAACCGCCGCAGCGACGGCGTCCAGGGCGCGCTCCGCCCGGCTCATCTCCAGCTCGCTGCGGCCGGCCGCCGCCCGCCAGTCCTCGATATCGGACGCGAGGCCGGCCGGGGTGAGGCGGACGGCCAGGCCGTCGGCGACGGCCAGATCCTCCTCCGCCGCGATCTCGCCGTCGGCGATGCGGTCCGCCACCTCTTCCAGGAAGGGTCCGGCGTCCCGCAGGGCCTGGCGGATCAGGTCGCTTTCATGCGCCAGGCGCAGGGCGACCGTGCGATGCTCCTCCAACAGCGCCATGCGGCCGGTCAGCAGCGTCTCCAGCTGCGCCTGCGCCTCCCGCCGGGCGCTCCACCGGTCGGCCAGGGCCTGGGCGTCCTCGAGCTGGCGCGGTGCTTCGGTCATCGGCGGCGCCTCGGGAATGCGCAGCGCCTGCTGTTCGACCGCCAGGGCGTCGATGTCGACCCGCAGGCCGCGCTCCCGGTCGAGCAGTTCGGCCCGGCCGTCGCGCAGATCGGTGACGACGGCCATTCTGGCGACCGCGTCTTCGAGCAGATCCGGCGCCGCCATGGCGTCGAGCGACTCCTGCGTCTGCGCGAAAGTCGTCCCACCGCCTAGAACGAATGCAAATGCAAAAAGAACAAGCAGCGCCCGGCGGATTGCGATCATGGCTGGCCCCGATATCAAAAAAGATCAAAAAACTGCGACGATGGCGACTCCCATCTGCCGGTGATTGTAAGTCTGTATCACCTTGCAGGGAAGGACTTGCGGAGACGCCACGCTTAATCCGGTAACTCAGCTTCGTCTCAGTCGCAACAAAAACTTTCATGACGGTCGCGGCACGCGCATCCCTCCGCTCACCGGCAGGCGAGAGAACAGGACGAACGCGGCTGCCTCCGGCATCTGCCGCAGGGCCGTCGGAATGACCGAAAAGGGGGCAGGACTCAGCCGAGGCGGGCGGCGATGAGGTCGAGGATGGTCGGGTCGTCGCGGAAGACCGGGTGGCCGGCGCCGGGGACCCGCACCAGTTCGGCCAGGCCTTCGGGAATGGCCGCGGCGATTTCGACGCTCTGGTCGACCGGCGTGACGGTGTCGTCCTCGCCGCCGATCACCAGGGTCGGGCATTGGATGCGCTTGAGGGCCGGGCGGAAATCCATGCGCCAATACTCGCCGCCGGGCTGGGAAAAGTGCAGCAGCACATTGTTGCGGCTGACCGCCCGCCGGCTCTCGTCCACCGATTCGACCGGCCACAGGGTCTTCAGCAGCGGCGAGAAACTGTTGAAGGCATCGGTGCCGAACAGCTCGAGCGGGTCGGTGACGAATCGCCCGGTGGTCAGCCAGGCGGCAAGGCCGCCCAGCCGGCCGGCGGTGCCGACGACGGTGCCGACATCCAGCCGCGCCGCCGTGTTCATCAGGATCAGCCGGGCGGGATGCGCCGGGTGGCGGGTGGCATAGGCCTGGGCGACGAAGCCGCCGAAGGAGGTGCCGAGCACCACCGGCTTCTCGATCCCCAGCACGTCGCAGAGCCCTTTGACGTCGTCGCCCCATTGGGCGAGCGTCCAGCCGCCGGACGGCCCATCCTCGCTGCGGCCATTGCCGCGATGGTCGACATAGACGACCTGCGCCCGGTCGGCCAGGCTGGCGAAGGCCGGCTTGTACATGGAATGGTCCATGCCCGGCCCGCCATGCAGCAGCACCAGCGTGGGCTTTTCGCGCATGATGGGGCCGTCGGCTACCAGCTTGGCGCCGTCGATGTCGACGAACAGCCGGCAGCCGTTCACGGTCACATGCATGGACGGATGGAATCCGGGCCGCGGCCGGCGCGGCGGCGGCAGGTCTGGCGAGAGCGCATCATGGCGCGGGTCTTTAGCAAAGCTGCGGGCCCGGCACCAGCGCCATCGATGCCGCGGCCCTGCCGGACAGCCGGCTCAGCTGGCGGCCGCCTTGCGCAGGCCGCTCAAGGGTGCGGCGCTCTGGGCCCGGCTGCCGCTCGCCGCCGTGGTGGCACCGGCCCCCGCGCCGGTTCCCGACCCGGCCGCGGTGCCGCCCGCCGGCACCGGGCTGTAGATGCCGCGCTGGCCGTCGATCGGCTTGAAGCGGTCGGTGATGCCGAGCACCGTTTCGGCGCCGCCGAGATAGAGCACGCCGTCGGGCGGCATCAGATCGGCGATGCTGCGCAGCACGGCGGTCTTGGTGGCCTGCTCGAAATAGATCAGCACATTGCGGCAGAAGACGATGTCGAACCTGCCCAGGGAATCGTACCGGTCGAGCAGGTTGAATTCCTTGAACGTCACCATGCGGCGGATTTCCGGCACGAGCTGCCATTTGTCGCCGAGCTGCTGGAAGTATTTCACCAGCATGCTGATCGGCAGGCCGCGCTGCACCTCGAACTGGGTATAGAGCCCGGCCCGCGCCTTTTCCAGCACCTCGACCGAGATGTCGGTGCCGACGATTTCGATGGTCCAGCCGGAGAGCCTGGCCTTTTCCTCCTGCAGCATCATCGCCAGGGAATAGGCTTCCTGCCCGCTGGAACAGGCCGCACTCCAGATCCGCAGCTTGCGGGTCTGGGCGCGGGCGGTCAGCAGCCGCGGCAGGACGATCGCCTTGAACTGGTCGAAGGGCTTGACGTCGCGGAAGAACGACGACTCGTTGGTGGTCATCGCCTCCGTGATGTCCTTGAGGAGCTTTTCCTCCCGGCGCGAGCGGATCGCCCCGGCCATCTCCTCCAGGTTCTTGTAATGCCACTTCCGGGCCACGGGCATCAGCCGGGACTCGAGCAGGTAGGCCTTGTCGATGGACAACACCAAGCCCGACCGCTGTCTCAACAGCGATTGGAAGAGGCTGAAGTCGTCCTGTTTCATGACCACTCTCCGCTCGCTCCGCTCATGCCGCCGACTTCCGGGCCAGCCTGTGGATCAGCGGCCCGATGTCCTGGATCGGCAAGACACTTTGACACAGGCCGGCGCTTGCCACGGCACCCGGCATTCCCCACACCACGCTGGTCGCCTCGTCCTGGGCGACCACGACGCCGCCGGCCTCCGCGACCTGGCGGCATCCCTTCAATCCGTCCTGGCCCATGCCCGTCAGGATCACCGCCAGCACCTTGCGGCCAAAGGCGGCGACGACGCTGCGGATCATCACGTCCACGGCGGGACGACAGAAATTCTCCGGCGGGTCCTGGTTGATTCGCAGGACCGGCGCGTCGGGCTTGCCGGCCACCACCATGTGGAAATTGCCCGGCGCCACATAGCAGTGCCCGCCGACCAGCGGCATGCCGTCCGCCGCCTCGCAGGTCGGAAGCCGGCACTGCCGGCCGATATGTTCGGCAAGGATGGTCGTGAACGTCGCCGGCATGTGCTGGGTGACGATGATCGGCTGGCTGACCCCGGCCGCCAGATGGCCGAGCAGCTTGAATAGCGCCTGCGGGCCGCCGGTCGAGCTGCCAATGGCGATGATGTCCGGATGGAAGGCGGACGGCATGGGTCGCAGGGTGATGGCACCCGGCTTGACCGGCTGGATCCGCGCCTCGCGCGGGGCGGCTGTGCGCGGAGCGGCCGGGCGCGGGCCGAGCGGCGCCCGGGCCGCCGCCTTGCCGCCGGGCCGGGTGGCCGCGCCCAGCGCCTTGACCTTGGCCAGCAGCTCTTCCTTGAAGGCGGCGGCGCTGTGCAGCTCGCGTACGGCGGTCGGCTTGGTGACGTATTCCGAGGCGCCCGCTTCCAGCGCCTTCAGGCTGATCTCGGCATTGCGCTTGGTCAGCGTCGAGGCCATGACGACCTTCGACGCCGGCGAGGCTTCCAGCAGCTTGGGCAGCGCCGTCAGCCCGTCCATCACCGGCATTTCGATGTCCAGAATGACGACATCGACCGGCTGGCGCGCGATGGCGTTGACCGCCATCTGGCCGTTGGGGACGGAGGAGACGACGCGGATTTCCGGGTCGGCCTCCAGCGTCCGGGTGAACAACCCGCGGATGACCGCGCTGTCATCCACCACCATCACCCGATAGGGATCGGCGGCAGCGGCGGACGACGCAGCAGAGGCGGGTCGTGGGGACTCGGGCACGCGCGTGGCTCCTGCTCTCAGATCGCGTCACATCGGTTCAGATCAGGCCGACCTGGGCGAATTTCGTCTGCACGATATCGCTGTCGAAGGGTTTCATAATGTATTCATTCGCACCGGAGCTTAACGCTTCCTGAATGTGGGCCAGATCGTTCTCCGTGGTGCAGAAAACGACGCGCGGCTGGTCGCCGCCGGTCATCTTTCGCAACCGGCGAAGGAATTCGATCCCGGTCATCACCGGCATGTTCCAGTCGAGCAGGATGGCATCGGGCATCTGTCGGACACACACCTCCATCGCCTGCTGGCCGTCCTCCGCCTCTTCGCAGGTGAAATCCATGCTCTCCAGGATCTTCCGGGCGACTTTCCGGACGACGCGCGAATCGTCGACCACCAGGCACGTCTTCATCCGCTTGTCCTCGTCCACGGCCACGATATGAACCCGGTCCGCCGGGGCGATATCGAGGCCCGCACCGGCCGGGTTCGCCGTCATGCCGCCTCCCGCGTCGCGAAGTTGAGCAGCCGCGAGACGTCGAGCACCACCATCAGCTGGTCGTTCAGGCGGTAGATGCCGGCCGAGACCTCCCGCCACAGCGGATCCAGCGTCGCCGGGTTGCGCTCGAAGTCCTTGGTGGCCACCGCCACCACCTCGCCGACGCCGTCGACCATCAGGCTGTAGAGCTCGCCGCGATGGTCGACGACGATGCTCATGTCGTGGTCATCGCGCGGCTTCGGCTCCAGGCCGAGGCGCAGCCGGACGTCGATCGCCGTGACGATACGGCCGCGGAGGTTGAGCGAGCCGGCCACTTCCGGCGGCGCGAGCGGGATGCGTGTGATGCGCTGGGGGCCGAGCACATCCTGAACCTGCAGGACCGGGATGCCGAAGAGCTGGCCGGCGATCGTCATGGTGACGTAGTCGACGGAGTCCTCGTAGTCGCGGTCATCGTGTCTGGCGCCGTTGGACGCCTTGCCATTGGGCTTGCCGTGCGTGCTCATGCGGTCCCCCGGGTCTCGGAGAGGGTTTCGGACAGTGACGCGAGCAGGGTGTCGCGATCGAACTTGGCGACATAGTCGTTGAAGCCCGCCCGGCGGCCGCGATCCAGGTCACGCGGCGTGGCGTGCGAGGACAGCGCCACCATCGGCGTGTGGTGCCAGCGGCAGCCGTTCTTCTTGACCTTCTCGGCGAAGTCGAAGCCGTTCATGCCCGGCATTTCGATGTCGCTGATGATGATGTCGAAGTCCTGCCCGGCATCGCACAGCGCCATGGCCTCGTCGACGCTTTGGACCGGGGTCACCGTGTAGCCGGCGACCGAGAGCATCGGCGCCAGCATGTTGCGGAAGAACGGGCTGTCGTCGACCAGCAGCACCCGCTCGTGGTGCTCCTCCTCGACCATCGCCTCGCCCTTGGAGGTGAACCAGTCGCGATAGGCCTGGGTCAGATAATAGCCGGCATCGATGACGTCGGTGGCTTTGCCGTCGATGATGGCGCTTCCCAGCAGGCCCGGCCCGTCGCCGCTCAGCTCGACCTGCATGTACTCTTCGACGATATCGACGATCTCATCGACCACCAGGCCCATGGAGCGGTCGCGGTCGGTGAAGACCAGCACCGGCTTGCGGCCGTCGCCGTCGCGGTCGATGGCGGAGCCCGGATCGAAGGGCACCAGCGGCATCAGCTTGCCGCGGTACTGCACCATCATCTGTCCGTTGGAGATCTCGATGCTCTTCTGCTCGACCTCTTCGAGACGGGCGACCAGGGCGAGCGGCACCGCCTTGGGCGCGCCGCCGGCGGCCTTGAAGATCAGCAGGGCCATGCGCTCCTCGTGATGTGCCTTGTGCTTGGTCTCGGCGGCATGGCTGGCCTCCTCGGCGAAGCTGATCTCGCCGGTGGACGAGGCGATGCCGTTGGGATCGAGGATCATGATGACGCTGCCATCGCCGAGAATGGTGTTGCCGGAGAACATCTCGATATGGCGCATGATCGGCGCCACCGGCTTGACCACGATCTCCTCGGTGTCGAACACCCGGTCGACGATGATGCCGAAGCTGTAGGTGCCGACCTGGGTGACGATGATGAACTGCTCGCTCTCCGACCCGCCCGCGGTGTCCAGCTTCAGCAGCTTGCGCAGGGAGACGAGCGGCAGCAGCCGGTCGCGCAGCCGCAGCACCGGGGTGCCGTGGATCTTCTCGACGGTGTGCTCGCTCTGGCCGCCGGCGCGGACCAGCTCGACGACGCTGATCTGCGGGATGGCGAAGCGCTCGCCGCCGCATTCGACGATCAGCGCGTTGACGATCGCCAGGGTCAGCGGGATCTTGATGGTGAAGGTGGAGCCCCGGCCTTCGACCGATTTCAGCTCGATGGTGCCGCCGATCTTCTCGATATTGGTGCGCACCACGTCCATGCCGACGCCGCGGCCGGAGACGCTGGTGACATTGGCGGCGGTCGAGAAGCCGGCCTTGAAGATCAGCTGCTGGACCTGCTGTTCCGTCATCGCGGCCAGCTCGGCCTCGCCGGCGACGCCGGTCGCCAGCGCCTTGGCCTTGATCTTCTCGATGTTCAGGCCGCGGCCGTCATCGGCGATCTGAATGATGATATGGCCGCCTTCGTGATAGGCGTTCAGGCGGACATGGCCGGTCTCGGTCTTGCCGGCCGCGGCCCGGTCGGCCGGCATCTCGACGCCGTGATCCGCGGAATTGCGGATCATGTGGGTCAGCGGATCCTTGATCAGCTCCAGCACCTGGCGGTCGAGCTCGGTATCCGCGCCCAGCATCTCCAGATCGATCTTCTTGCCGAGATCGTGCGAGAGGTCGCGGATCAGCCGCGGCAGCTTCGCCCAGGCATTGCCGATCGGCTGCATGCGGGTCTTCATCACGCCTTCCTGCAATTCTGACGTGACGTGATTGAGTCGCTGCAGCGGGGCGGCGAATTCGCTTTCCTTCTGGTTGCGAAGGATCTGCATGACCTGGTTGCGGGTCAGCACCAGCTCCGAGACCATGGTCATCAGGTTCTCGAGCAGCTCGACATTGACCCGGATGGTCTGCGCCGCAACGGCCGAATCCTTGGTCTCCACCGCTTCGGATGGAGCGGCCGGCTCGGCCTTCGGCGCGGGCGCCTTGGCGGCCGGAGCGGGTTCGGGGACCGGTTGCGGGGCCGGCTCCGGCTCCGGCTCAACGACCGGTTCGGTCTGTGGTGCCGCCGCAAACGCCGCGTCCGCGGCCGCCATCTCGGCCATGGCTGCGGCCATATCGTCCGCCCGGGCCTCCGCCGGGTCCGCGGCCATGGCCGCCGGCTGCGCCTGTGGGGCCGGCTGCGGACCGAGCGGCGATGCCGGCAGCGTGTCGAGGTCCGGCTGCTCGCCTTCCGCCAGAAGGTTGAGATTGGCGATGAGGGCGGCATCGTCGCCGGCCGGCTCTTCCTCCTTGGCTTCCAGCTCGGCCAGGATCGCCTTGATCGTATCCAGCGACTGCAGAATCAGCGTCACCGCCTCGGGCGTCACCTCCAGCCTGCCGTCGCGGAATTTTCCGAGAACATTCTCGGCCGCATGCGCCACCGTCTCAAGACGCGGCAGCCCGAGAAACCCGCAAGTCCCCTTGATCGTGTGAACGAGCCGGAAGATATTGCTGAGCAGTCCCGGATCGTTCGGCGTTTGCTCCAGCTTGACGAGTTCAAGGTCGAGGACCGACAAATTCTCAGCGGTCTCGGTCAGAAACTCACTAAGCAGGTCATCCATGGCTCTTATTCCTATCGTCGGCGAGGACTGGCGAGATTACAAAAGGACAGGCGAACGGAACTCTGCGCCGCAGCGGATCATTGCGACGCTCGCAGAAACTGATTAAAAAGCTGTAAAGTGGAATTGACACTCGAACCTTGGCCCCAAGGCGACAGGGGCCGCCATGGGTTCAGCCGGCCGGCAGCCCGAGGCTGAACAGCAGCGCTCCGTCGGCCGTATCGGCCATGCCCAGCGGCAGGCCGTAGGTGCGGGCGAAAAGGCTGGTCACAAAGGGATGGACGGTCCGGGCGGTCAGCCCGGCCGGATCGGCCTCCGGCGACAGGGCATGGCGGGCGGCCTCGTCCAGGCCGACGCGGTCGCCGCGGGCGGTGACGGTCAGCCGGCCCGGCGCCGGGGTGCGGGCGAGCCCGACGGCGATCGTGCCGCCATGGACCAGCGCGTCCTCCGCCAGCACGACAAGGTTGAGAATGACCTTGACGGCGCCATCCGGCAGGTGGCCGGCGGCGTCATCCGGCAAGTCCCAGTCGAGCCGGCATTTTCCGTAGGAGAGATAGCGCACGGCAATGTCGCGCATGTCGCTGAGGTGCCCCGATGTCGATGCGCCGGCCGCCCCATAGGCCAGCCGGTAAAGCGCCAGAAGCGCCGCGGCGCGCTGGCCGCTCTGGCGGACGAGGCCCATCGCCTCGCCGACCATGTCGTCGCCGAGTTCCTCGATCAGTTCGATGCCGTTGTTGATCGCGCCGACCGGACTCACCAGTTCGTGGCAGAGGCGGGAGCAGAGCAGTTCGCTCACTCTCAGATCGACCATGGCGGCGCCCCCAGACGTAGCGGGTCGGGCTTCAGGGGTCCGGCCTTTAAGGTCGGAAAACCGGCCGGCCGGCTGCCGATAATCGTCATGCATCCGCACCATAGCGCCATGGCCGGCTTCGGTGAAGGGGCAAAGACGGGAGAAGAGGCTGATGCTGGACGGAATTCTTCCCGGGGCTCTGGTCCGCCATCCCGACCGGCCCGACTGGGGCCTGGGCCAGGTCCAGTCGGTGATCGGCGACCGCATCACGGTCAATTTCGAGAACGAAGGCAAGACGCTGATCAACGCCGCCCATATCCACCTGGAGCTGGTCGAGGCCCCGCGCTGACGCCCGCCGTTACTCCTCTCCGGCGACGCGCAGGGCGACGAAGCGGAGGTCGCCCTCCCGGTTGATCAGCAGCAGCACCGAGTTGCGGCCGGCCTCTCGGGCATCCTCGACCCGTGCCGCGACGTCGGCCGGCGTTTCAACCGGCTCCTGGCCGACCTCGACGATCACCTCGCCGGGACGCAGCCCCTTCTCCTCGGCGGCCGTGCCGGGCAGCACGCGGGTGATCAGCACGCCCTGGCTCTGGGAGGGCAGGTCGTATTGCTGCCGCAGCTCGGCCGTGATCGCCGACAGGGTGAAGCCGAGATTCTCCAGCACCTCCGCCTGCGGCTTTTCCGCCTCCTCCTCGGGCGGGGCCTCGCCGGGCCCGGCGGTGAGCAGGCCTTCCTCTTCCGCCTGCTCCAGCTCGCCCAGCTCGACCTCCAGCGTCCGCCTCTCGCCGCGCCGCCAGACCACCACCTCGACAGTGCTGCCGACGGCTGTCTCGGCCACCAGGCGCGGCAGGCGCCGCATCTCTTCCACCGGGCGGTCGTTGAAGCGCAGGATCACGTCGCCCGGCTGGATTCCGGCGTCCTCGGCCGGGCCGGTCGGGGTGACGCTGGCCACCAGGGCGCCGCGCGGCTCCTCCAGGCCGAGGCTCTCGGCGATCTCCTCGGTGACGGTCTGGATGCGCACGCCCAGCCATCCGCGCCGCGTCCGGCCGAACTCGATCAACTGATCGATGACCCCGCGGGCCAGGCTGGAGGGGATGGCGAAGCCGACCCCGACCGAGCCGCCGGTCGGCGAGAAGATCGCCGTGTTGATGCCGATGACCTGGCCGCCAAGGTTGAACATCGGACCGCCGGAATTGCCGCGGTTGATGGAGGCGTCGGTCTGGATGAAGTCGTCATAGGGGCCGGAGCGGATATCGCGGGCGCGGGCCGAGATGATGCCGGCGGTGACCGACCCGCCGAGGCCGAAGGGATTGCCGATGGCGATCACCCAGTCGCCGACCCGCATCGCCTCGCTGTCGCCCCAGGGCACGGCCGGCAGGGGCTCGTCCGCCTCGACCCGCAGCACCGCGAGGTCGGTGCGGTCGTCGGTGCCCACCACCTCGGCCGGATAGGCGGACTCATCCTGCAGAAGCACGGTGATCTCGTCGGCGCCCTGAATGACGTGGAAATTGGTGACGATATAGCCGTCCTCGGAAATGATGAAGCCGGAGCCGAGCGAGGTGGCCTGCCGCGGAATACCCTCCGGGCCCTCCCGCTCGTTGAAGAACTCGTCGAAGAAATCCCGGAACGGCGAGCCCGGCGGGAATTGCGGAATGTCCGGACCGGGCAGGTCGCCGCGGCGGACCGTCTGGGTCGTCGAGATATTGACGACCGACGGCAGCAGCTGGTCGGCCAGATCGGCAAAGCTGGTCGGCCGTTCCGGCATCGGGATCCCGGCCCCGGCAGGGTCGGGCTCCCCGGCAACAGCGTCCATCTCCGCCGGCGGTGCGGTCTCTTGCGCGAAGGCTGAGACAGGCGCGGTCCAGGCCAGGGCGGCGGCCAGCACCCAGACCAGAAGGACACCCACGGGGCCCGATGCGCGCGACGCCGCGCCATCGCGATCGATCGTTCGAAATAAGTTGTCGGTCACTGTCGCGCCTCTCAGTCCTGTCCCGTCGGGCGGCTAAATCAAGGCAGGGAATATGGTTCCTTGAGGGCAAGCCATGGGAGGGCAAGCCATGGGAGGGCAAGCCATGGGAGGGCAAGCCATGGGCCGGGTGTGGCGATACGGCGCCTGCCGCTCGCCCGCCCGCCCGCTCACCCCATACGCACCAGCCAGACGATGACCAGCCCGACACAGGCCGCCGCCAGCCCGCCGGCGCGCAGGGTGGAGGCCGGCAGCTCCAGCACCGCCACCACCATACGCTTCATCGGCTCCGGAAAGGCAGCGTAAAGCAGCCCTTCGATCACCAGCACCAGCCCGAATGCGGTCAGGAGGTCGGTCACGGCACAGGCCGGAGGGCAACAAAGCAGCGCGGCCGGCCGCACCATGCGACCGGCCGCATCCGGTTACCGTTCATACTCACTCAGCGGCAGTCCCGGCCGGCTGTTCAGGGGCGGCGCCGCCGCCCTCGGCCCCGCCTTCGAAGAGCTCGGGCTCCACTTCCTCAAGCGGTGGCGGCAGGACGGATTCTCCCTCCGGCAACTCGACGGGGCTGGTATCGACCTCCGGCACCAGGCCGAGACCGTCGCGGGCTTCGTCGGGCGAGACCAGCATCTCGCGGATGGTGTCGGTCAGATCCGTCGGGTCGCCCCTCGACGGCAGCTGCCCCTGGCCGCCGGAGATGTCCCGGAAGTACCGGAAGAACTCGCCAGTGGGCGGCAGCACCAGGGTCGCCTCTTCGGTGGCGATGCCGGTGCGGTAGGCCTGAAGCGAGCGGAAGAAGGAGAAGAATTCCGGATCGAGGTTGTGGGCCTCGGCCTGGATTTCGATCGCCCGGCCATCACCCTGGCCGCGGAGGATCTGGGCGCGCCGCTCGGCCTCGGCAATCAGCACGGTCCGCTCGCGATCAGCCCTGGCGCGGATCTGCTGGGCCTGTTCCTCACCTTGGGCACGGAATTCCGATGCTTCACGCTCTCGTTCGGAACGCATCCGCTGGAACACCGACTGCCTGGTGCCTTCCGGCACATCGGCCCGGCCGATGCGGACATCGATGATCTCCATGCCGAACGGCTCCGCCTCTGTCGCCACGCGTCGACGGATGTCGTCCATGATGTTGGCGCGTTCCTCCGACAGCACTTCGACCTGCAGCCGGTTGCCGAGCACGCTGCGCAGCGCCGCATTGACGAAGGTGGAGATGCGCTGCTCGGCGATGACCTCGGTCGTGATCGATTGATAGAATTGCAGCGGATTGCTGATGCGGTAGAGAGCGAAGCTGTCGACGTCGAGACGCCGCTGGTCGGCCAGGATCACCTGTTCCACCGGCGGATCGACAGTCAGGACCCGCGCCTCGTAATAGACCACGTCCTGAACGAAGGGCAGCTTCATGTGCAGGCCGGGATCGTCCTGAATCGTCCGGCGATGATCGCCGAACTGCAGAACCAGAGCCTGCTGCGCCTGCCGGACGGTGAAAAAGCTGTCCGACAACAGGAAGCCGACGATGATGACGGCGATCCCGATCAGGGCAAACTTCATGTTCATGAGCCGCCCCCATTATTCTGCGGCTGCTGGCCGGACTGGCGCCGCAATTCGTTGAGCGGGAGATAGGGCACCACGTTCTGCGCACCGTCCTCGCCCGCGGTGTCGACGATCACCGTATTCACGCGTTGCATGACCTCTTCCATGGTCTCCAGGTAGAGACGCTGCGAGGTGACCTCCGGCGACTGGCTGTAGGCCAGAAGGACGGAAAGGAAGCGCTGGGCGTCACCTTCCGCCCGGTTGATCACTTCCTCGCGATAGGCCGACGCTTCCTGGATCAGCTGCACCGCCTGGCCACGGGCCCGCGGAATGATGTCGTTGCGATAGGCTTCCGCCTGATTGCGCAAGCGCTGCTGATCCTGCCGGGCGCGAAGCACGTCGTCGAAGGCTTCCTGCACCTGCGGCGGCGGGCCGACGTCCTGCAGCTGCACCTGGGTGATGACGATACCGGTGCCGTACTCGTCCAGGGTGCCCTGCATTCGCTGGCGCACCTCGTTTTCAATCGGCTGGCGCTCTTCCGTCAGGGCCGGCTGGATCTCCGTCTGGCCGATCACCTCGCGCATGGCGCTTTCCGCCGCCATCTGCACCGTCCGCTCGACGCTGCGGACGTTGAACAGATAATCAAAGGCGTTGCCGATGCGCCAGAGCACGCGGAAATCGATGTCAATGATGTTTTCGTCGCCCGTCAGCATCAGGCTTTCCGCCGGCTCGTCCCGGCGGCCGCCGGGCAGCTCGGTGAAGCCGATGTCGATGCTGTTGATGTTGGTGACCGCCGGGGTCAGCACTCTCTCGATCGGTGTCGGCAGGTGATAGTGCAGGCCGGGCGGCGTCGTCCGGGTATATTCGCCGAAGCGCAGGACAACGCCCTGCTCGTTCGGCTGCACCCGGTAGAAGCCGGTCAGGCCCCAGATCACCAGCACGACCAGGACGATCAGCGCGATGCCCCGGCCGCGGCCGAAGCCCCCCGGCATCATCCTTTTGAAGCGGTCCTGGCCGCGCCGGATCATGTCCTCGAAATCCGGCGGGGTGGGTCCGCCACCGCCGCCCCCGCCACCGCCGCCGCCGCCGCGGCCGCCCCACGGGTTCGGGCCACCGCCGCCGCCGCCCCAGGGGCCGCCGCCGCCTCCTTGATTATTCCATGGCATGAAGGATGTCCCTCAACTGGCGGAACCATGTCCGCCCGGTCCCTTTTCGCTATGGCATGCATACGCTATATCTGCACGCCGATGCACGAAATGTGTCAGTGTCGGGAATTATGGGCATCGCGTGGGGAAGTCAACCATGGCCGTTGTGAGTGAAAGTCAGGTGCTGGACGCGCTGCGCTGCGTCCCCGATCCGGACAGGGGCGGCGACATCGTCAGCCTGGACATGGTATCCGGGCTCACGGTGAAGGATGGCCACGTTCTGTTCTCGATCGAGGTCGATCCGGAGCGCGGACCCCGGCTCGAACCGCTGCGGCAGGCCGCCGAACGCACCGTTCAGGCGCTTCCGGGGGTGCTTTCGGTCACCGCGATGCTCACGGCGCACCGTCAGGCCGGCCAATCCGCGCCGCAGGGGGCGCCGCCCGGCGGCCCGGCCGCCGGTTCCGCGGCGGGCCAAGCGGCCAATCGTCGCGGGGGCGGCGGCGGTGCCGGCGGCCGCATCGAGATCGAGGGTGTCAAGGCGATCATCGCCGTCGCCTCCGGCAAGGGCGGCGTCGGCAAATCGACCACGGCCGTCAACCTGGCCGTCGCCTTCGGCGTCAACGGCCAGCGGGTCGGGCTGCTCGATGCCGACATCTACGGGCCGTCCATGCCGCGGATGATGGCCATCTCGGGCAAGCCGACGAGCCCGGACGGGCAGCGAATCGACCCGATGCACAAGCACGGCGTCTCGGTAATGTCGATCGGCTTCATGGTGCCGGAGGACACGCCGATGATCTGGCGCGGCCCGATGGTGCAGAGCGCGCTCACCCAGATGCTGCGCGACGTCAATTGGGGCGAACTCGACGTGCTGGTGGTCGACATGCCGCCCGGCACCGGCGATGCCCAGCTGACCATGGCGCAATCGGTGCCGCTCTCCGGTGCGGTCATCGTCTCCACCCCGCAGGACATCGCCCTGCTCGATGCCCGCAAGGGGCTCAACATGTTCCGCAAGGTCGACGTGCCGGTGCTCGGGATCATCGAGAATATGAGCTATTTCGCCTGCCCGCATTGCGGCGGGCGCTCCGAAATCTTCGGCTATGGCGGCGCCAAGGCGGAGGCCGAGCGGCTCGGCTGCGAGTTCCTCGGCGAGGTGCCGCTCGATCTCCATATCCGCGAGGCCTCGGATGCCGGCGAGCCCATCGTCCTGACGCAGCCGGAAAGCGAACATGCGGCCATCTTCCGCGCCATGGCCGGCCGGCTGTGGGCCAAGCTGGCCGATCCGGCGGCGGCCGGCGTCCGCCAGGCGCCGCGCATTCTCATTCAGTGATCGGTCCCGGTCGCGGCTTGCGGTCCATCATCGCGAGGCGCGCGCCGGTCTCCCTGCCCTGCAGACCGCGCTTCCGGCAAGGGAAGGTCATAAGGTCACTCTTGTGTTTGCGGCGCAACACCTCGGAAATTCTGCGGAAAAGTCAAGGACTCGCCACATTGACCGGCTACATGGGAGAGGTCGGACGCAAAAAGTGCCGGCCCTGCCCTGGATGACAGGACCTTGACGTTCTCGTAAAAATGGTTGCAGCTCACGTCCGGTTTGTCTCGAAATTCGGGGCGCCTTTGACCGGAGAGCGAGAGGGGTGAGCGGATGCGAAACACTGGAAGAATCGCGGTGGCTGCCGGCCTGCGGGCGGCGGCGGTGCTGGTCGTGACGGGCCTGGCCCTGGCGGCCGGACCGGCTATGGCGCAATCGGGCTCACAGAGCCTGTATGTGCGCAATTCCGGCAGCGTGCCGCTGGAAGACATCCGCGTCTCGCCCGATTACAGTACCCGCTGGGGCGGCGACCGCCTGGGCGCGGTGGTCGAGCCGGGCGACGGCGTCACCGTCGATCTCGGCGACCATGAAAATGACTGCTTCTTCGACGTCCAGGTCGGCAATGCCAATGGCGAGAGCCGCGAGTTCTGGGGCGTCAATGTTTGCGATCAACGCCATCTTGAGGTGCGTTGAGCCGCCCCGGCTCTGACGGGCTTTGAGCCGTCCCGGCTCTGACGGGCTTTGAGCCGTCCCGGCTCTGACGACTTTTCAGCCGTCGCACCTGTATGGCGGCCCCGGCCGTGCCGCTCAGTCGATGTCGGCCGGCCTGCCCAGCACCGCCATCAGTTCGCGCCATTCCCGCTTGCTGAGGCCGCTTTCCGCCTGCGATACCGCCTCGCCGTCCAGCATGCGTCGCACGACTTCCAGAGCCGGCGCGGAAAGGGTGGCGGCCCCCAGCCGGTAGTCCTGGAACGCAGCGTGGGTCAGCGGCACCCAGCGCGCCAGAAGGTCGAGCATGACCTCGGCATAGGCGCGGATCTCGTACTGGGCGTGCGGGTCGGCACGCAGGCGCAGGAAATGCATGAAATTGTGCAGGTCAATTTTCCAGTACCATTGCGTGTAGGTGCCGAGCGGCAGGGTCATGCGTGCCAGCTCGCGCGCCAGCCCGCGGCGGTCGGGATCGATCACCGCACCATCGGCATCCTGGTTCAGCATCTCCTGGTAATGGGCGTGGCTGCGCATCGCGTCCGCGCGCAGCATGGCCAGCACCGCCTCCGCCTCGGCGCCCGAGAGCGGCGCCTCACGCCCCTGGCGATTGGCGGCGGACTGGGCCGCCAGATGCTCGGGCGCCGGTAGGTAGAACTCCCGGTCGAGGATGGAATACCGGGCGGAATACTCGTTGACGTTTGCCGTGCGGTGGCGAATCCATTGTCGCGCCACGAAGATCGGCAATTTGACGTGCAGCTTGATTTCGCACATCTCGAACGGCGTGGTGTGCCAGTGCCGCATGAGATAGCGGATGAGCCCGGCATCCTCGGACACGCGGCGGGTGCCGCGGCCATAGGACACGCGGGCCGCCTGCACGACGGCGGCGTCGTCGCCCATATAGTCGACAACCCGGACGAAGCCGTGGTCGAGCACCGGCAGCGGCTCGAACAAGACCTCCTCCAGCGCCGGGACGACGGCCCGCCGGGTCTCGCCGCGGCCGGCCTGGAGCGCCGCGATCTCGGCACGTTGTTCGGGGTTCACCGGCATCGGCGCGGGCCTCGCCCTCGTCATCGGGAAAAATGCAATAGCGCGGATCGGGAATTATAGGACATCTTTTGTGTCCGGTCGAATCGTCCTATATTCCGGGCTGTCGGGAAACCGACTATGGCGATAAACCCCTTGCGGAATAGGCGTAGCGGACCCGGGGGCAGTACCCGGCGCCTCCACCAAATTCCGGTTGGCATGCGGATTGACCAGGATGAGGACAACCGCGGTGATCGTTGCTCTAAGGGGGCGAACCAGGATCGACGTGCGTAGTAAAGGCAAGGTCTTCGCCCGGCATGGTACCGCCGTTATCGGGCCACAAGCACAGTTGCCAACGACAACTTTGCTGAGGCACGCCTCGCCGCTTAATCGCGGTCGGGTGAGCCACTCTTAAGTCCTCGGTCCTAGCAGGCCGGGGCGCGGTCAGGGGGGCACCGGGCAACAGAAGCCCCCCGCTTCGATTCGGAGGGACCGCATCCCTCCGGTCACCGAGCGTGTTTCGCGGCAGCGCAAGGCACCGCCGAATGAAGAACGACAGCTTGCGATATGACCGGATGGTCGAACGCGCACTCAGGACAGTGGTGCGCGAGGCCCTGGCTGAAGCCTCCGACCAGGGCCTGCCGGACGAGCACCATTTCTACATCACTTTCGCCACCCATCATCCCGGCGTCGATATTCCCGACTATCTGCGGAGCCAGTATCCGCAGGAGATGACCATCGTCATCCAGTATCAGTTCTATGGCCTGACCGTGGATCGCGACCAGTTCAGCGTCACGCTGAGTTTCAACAACGCCAAGGAACGGCTGACGGTGCCGTTTGCGGCGGTGACGACCTTTGCCGATCCGGCCGTGAATTTCGCGCTGCAATTCCAGACGACGACGCTGGACGGCGAGGCGGAAGAGGTGGAGCCGACCGCCGACATCTCCGGGGCGCATGCCGCGCCGGCGGAACCCGAAAGGACCGCCGTCGAGACCGGAGAGGCGGCCGAGCAGGACGCTTCGGAAAAGGTCGTGACCCTCGATCGCTTCCGCAAGAAACAGGAAAGCCCCTCCGGCTGACGACCGAAAGCGGGACGGTGGCGATGATGACCTTCTGGCGGCTGGTGCGCCGCGACGTCCGCCTCGCCCTGCATGCCGGCACCGACGCCACCGTGGCCATCGGCTTTTTCGTCATCACCGTGGTGCTGTTCCCCCTCGGCCTCGGACCGGAACCCAGTCTTCTGGCCCGCATCGCCGCGGCGGTGATCTGGATCGCCGCGCTGCTCGCCGCCCTGCTGTCGCTGGAGCGGCTGTTTCTCAACGACTATGAGGATGGCAGCCTCGATCTCCTGGCGCTGGCGCCGCTGCCGCTGGAAGCGGTGGTACTCGCCAAGATCGCGGCGCACTGGCTCGTCACCGGCATTCCGGTGATTCTCGTGGCCCCGGTCCTGGGCGTGCTGATGACCCTGCCGGCGCCGGGCTATGGCGTGCTGGTGCTGAGCCTGGCGCTCGGTACCCCCATCCTCAGCCTGCTCGGCGGAATCGGCGCGGCGGTGACCCTGGGGGCGCGGCGCGGCGGCGTGCTGATGGCGTTGCTGATTCTGCCGCTGTTCGTGCCGGTGCTGATCTTCGCCGTTGCGGCGGTCGAGGCGGCGCTGATCGGCCTGTCGCCCCGCCCGCACCTGCTGCTGCTGGCCGGCATCCTCGCTCTGGTGCTCCCGCTTGCCCCGGTGGCGGCGGCGGCGGGCGTCCGTCAGGCCCTGGGCTGACCTTCTCTCATCAGGCGAAAAGACGAAGCGATCGCGCGACCCGTTCTGCGGGCTTGCAGCCCGGGCGCGGCTCGGCAATGATCCCGTCCGTGAAACGGCCCGCCACCGGGCGGGTCCGGCCGGGGCCCGAAGACGACAAGGAACCGAAGCCATGGCGTATATCGATCGGGACCATTTCATTGCCCTGCTCGAGCGGCTGGGCAGCGACCGGGACGCGGACGTCCTTGAGGCCGCCCGGGAGATCCACCGCACGCTGCATGAGGTCGGCATCGGCTGGAACGACCTCCTCATCCCCGATGACGAGGAGGAGGATGAAGACGACGACGAGGCCGAAGACCGCCTCGACGAGGAAGAAGAATACGAGCTCGACGAGGACGACGAGTACGACGACGAAGATGACGAGTACGAATATGAAGAGGATGACGACGAAGAATTGTCCGAAGATGATGAGCCTGTCGAAGACACCAAGGACGACCGGGCGCTGATCGAAAGGATTTTGCGGGACTTCAAAATTTCCGAAGATACGCGCGATGACCTTCAGGATTTGAAAGACGATATCGAAGAGGGTTTGTTCACCGAATCGGACCGCCGTTACCTGCAGGCGCTTATCGCCCGGCTGGAAGGACAGAAATAGTATTCGGCCGCCAAAGCAAATAGCGGCTTCGTGTCTTTCTCAGGGGATGAGGAAGCGCAGGCCGTTTTGCGCTCGGCCATTGCAAGAATTCCAGTGAGATGATTTCACCTGGAACCGACGGGGACTCTTGGTCACTGGGACAGATTGCCCGGAAGTAAGCACCCGTTAACCGAAATCCGGCAAGATCGGTAATCGGAGGATTGCTCGACATAAGGGAACCACAGCCATGCTTGAGCAGTTGCAATCGGTACCGCCCTGGCTTGTCATGGTCGCCGCACTGGCTGCCTGGATCGTGGCGCTCGCCGCTCTGCCGCTGATCGGCCGCGCGGTGAATGCCGTCACCGCGCTGCTGAACGGCCCGCTGTCCCGGGCCTGAAGACCCTGCCCCTCTCAAGACCGGAACAAGGACGGGCGCCCCGGCAGCGACGGCGCCCGTTCCTCATCCGGACTCAGTGCAGCACCAGCTCGCCATTGCGGTAGTGCAGCTCGGCCGGCTTGACCAGCTCGGCCGTCGCCACTTTCACCGAGTGCAGCGGTCCATCGATCTCCCGCACCCAGAAATCCAGGAATTTCCGCAGCTGCGGCAGCTTCGGCAGCTGGTCGAGCGTCTGCCAGACGAAGGTCTGCAGGAATTCCGGATGATCCGGCATGTGATACAGGATCTCCGCGGTGACCAGGCGCGCGCCGCGCAGCTGCAGTCCCAGGTCGCTCATGATCATGTCGTTTCCCTCCTACCGCCATCGGCGGGCCCGTCCCCGCTTGTCTCCGTAAAAGAGGGGCTCCGCCGCCCTGTTGCGCCGATACGACCGTCGCCGTCGCCGGATAGCCTGACCGTCCGGCGCACGATCGCGTCCCGATGGCTCCCACTCCCGATCTTTTCGTTCACTCTGCCTGTTTACAGTTAACGGCGGCAAGTGTGAATTGGCAATTAAATCAGCGATTTAGCAGCTTTCAGGGGGAAGTGCTGCCAGCGCCGGCGTGACATCTTGACCGGCCCCGGCGGCGTCCATATATGCGTGGCACTCAGCAGGGGAGAGTGCTAACACATCGGCACTTGCGACCGCATCGCCTTCAGGCACCAACGAACACCAGGAGAAAACCCATGGGATTCCGTCCACTGCACGACCGTGTGCTGGTTCGCCGCATCGAGCAGGATGACAAGACGGCCGGCGGCATCATCATCCCGGACACGGCCAAGGAGAAGCCCCAGGAAGGGGAGATCGTCGCCACCGGACCCGGCGGCCGCGACGAAAAGGGCGAGCTCGTGCCGCTCGACGTCAAGGCCGGCGACCGCGTGCTGTTCGGCAAATGGTCGGGCACCGAGGTCAAGCTCGACGGCGAAGACTACCTGATCATGAAGGAGTCCGACATTCTCGGCATCATCGACAAGTCCGCCACGGCCAAGGCCGCCTGAGCGCCCCGATTTGCAATAACCGCAAACCACTGATCCTCATTACGGAGAGTAGAACATGCCCGCCAAGGAAGTCAAGTTCAGTACCGACGCGCGCAACCGCATCATGCGCGGCGTCGATATTCTGGCCGACGCGGTGAAGGTCACCCTCGGCCCCAAGGGCCGCAATGTCGTGCTCGACAAGAGCTTCGGCGCGCCGCGCATCACCAAGGACGGCGTCACCGTCGCCAAGGAAATCGAACTGGCCGACAAGTTCGAGAATATGGGCGCCCAGATGGTGCGCGAGGTGGCGTCGAAGACCAACGACATCGCCGGCGACGGCACCACCACCGCCACCGTGCTGGCCCAGGCGATCGTCCGCGAGGGCATCAAGGCCGTTGCTGCCGGCATGAACCCGATGGACCTGAAGCGCGGCATCGACATGGCCACCGAGGCCGTGGTCGCCGATATCAAGAGCCGCTCGCGCAAGGTCGAGACCGGTCAGGAAATCGCCCAGATCGGCACCATCTCCGCCAATGGCGACGAGACGGTCGGCGAGATGATCGCCCGCGCCATGGAGAAGGTCGGCAATGAGGGCGTGATCACGGTCGAGGAGGCCAAGTCGCTCGAGACCGAGCTTGAGGTCGTCGAGGGCATGCAGTTCGACCGCGGCTATCTCTCGCCGTACTTCGTGACCAACGCCGAGAAGATGCAGTGCGAGCTGGAGAACCCGTATATCCTGCTCCACGAGAAGAAGCTCTCCAACCTCCAGGCCATGCTGCCGGTGCTTGAGTCGGTGGTGCAGTCCAACCGGCCGCTGCTGATCGTCGCCGAGGATGTCGAGGGCGAGGCGCTGGCCACCCTGGTGGTCAACAAGCTGCGCGGCGGCCTCAAGGTCGCGGCCGTCAAGGCGCCGGGCTTTGGCGACCGCCGCAAGGCGATGCTGGAGGACATGGCGATCCTGACCGGCGGCCAGGTCGTCTCCGAGGATCTCGGCATCAAGCTGGAGAATGTCCGGCTCGACATGCTCGGCACCGCCAAGAAGGTCTCCATCAACAAGGACGACACGACGCTCGTCGACGGGGCCGGCGCCAAGCACGAGATCGAGGCGCGCTGCACCCAGATCCGTCAGCAGATCGAGGAGACGACCTCCGACTATGACCGGGAGAAGCTGCAGGAGCGGCTGGCCAAGCTGGCCGGCGGCGTGGCGGTGATCCGGGTCGGCGGCGCCACCGAGATCGAGGTGAAGGAGAAGAAGGACCGGGTCGACGACGCCATGCATGCGACGCGCGCCGCGGTCGAGGAAGGGATCGTCGCAGGCGGCGGCGTGCCTTTGCTCTTCGCCGCCCGGGCGCTGGACAAGGTGACCCCGGGGAATGACGACCAGCGGGTCGGCGTCGACATCGTCCGGCGCGCCCTGCAGTCGCCGATCCGGCAGATCGCAAGCAATGCCGGTGCGGACGGCTCGATCGTCGTCGGCAAGATCCAGGAGCAGACGGAGTCGAATTTCGGCTTCAATGCCCAGACCGGCGACTATGTCGACATGTTCAAGGCCGGCATCATCGACCCGACCAAGGTGGTGCGGGCAGCCCTGCAGGACGCCGCGTCGGTCGCCGGCCTGCTGCTGACCACCGAGGCCCTGGTCGCCGAGAAGCCGGAAAAGAAGGACCACAGCCACGGCGGCGGCATGCCGGGCGGCATGGGCGACATGGACTTCTAAGAGCCCCTCGCACGACCTGTACGACGGCCGGGGTCCGCCCCGGCCGTTTCTCAATCAAAAAGAATCAACGGAGGAACTTTAGCCGGAGCGCCCGAACTACAAAAGGTTTTGGCTTCTTTTCGGGCGTTTCCGGTTGTCCTCTATATGGCTATTAAGGCTGGACTATTGCAACTTTTATAGATTGAGTTCCGCGGCATCATTTTCATATAGATGTCACTTCCCGGTTCAAGCGCCCCCCTTGCCGACCTTCTGCTTGCGACGGTGCGGGCCGGGAAGACTGCCGGGCCGGACCCCGTCTGCGGGGCCACGTCTCGGCGTTGCAGAGACCATAGGACGGTTCTTTTGGCAAGCAATGGACGGGGTCTAAACCCTTTAAGAGACGAGGCCTAGAACATTTTCTTGTGCCTTCCCTCTCGTTCAGTTACGCTACTCAGTCTGAAGTGTCTTTGAAAAATGGAGAATATCATGACGACGATCCTCGGCCGGCAACTCAGTGGCGATTATCACGATAACCTTTTGCAGGTAGAATTGAATGAGGAGGCGGAGACAATTCGCCCGGTGGTATCACTCCTCCCTCAGGCTGTTGCCGCTACTTCGGAACAGAACCCGTCACGGTTCTTAGAGTTCGTCAAAAATTACTGGAAAGACTTTGAATCCGCATCGAGCTCACCCGGCATTGCCTACTTGGGAGGCATGGCAAGGCAACATAAGGTCCGAGACTTCAATGCTATCGTATCAAGAATGAAGCCGATGCTCGGCTTGCTCCTTCCGGGGATAGAGCAGCTGCCTACTGGTGGGCCGGTATCGGGTTTGTTGTCTTTGCTCTTGCCATTGCTCGGTAGCCAGGAAACGCAATCACCCGCAAAAGCGAAAAAAAGCTCGATTGGTAAGTCCGTTATCTATGAACTCGATGATGGCGACAACCTGAGTAACCTTGAACAAACCCTGCTGCAAGACCCTGCCATCAGATCCGTTTCTAGAGTGCCGATCCGATATCTGCTGAACAACAATACCGACTCAACGCCTCCCTCAGAGATAGCCTGGAATTTGAAACGGATCAAATGGCAGGCGGCCAGAAGCAGAAACAGCTTCAAAGATGCCGGAAGGATAAAAATTGCGGTGCTCGATACGGGGATCGATCCAGCACACCCCGACTTGAATGACAAAGGATTTCATTACGAATGGTTCGAGGATGGTCCGAGTCAGACAAGCCCGGCGGACATCGTTGGGCATGGCACTCACGTCGCGGGTATATTGACAGCAAACTTCAATAACGACATCGGCATAAGAGGCATCTGTGAATGTGACTTGCATGTTTATAAAATTTTTTCAGACAAGCCGTTCTATGTGAGAAATGGAAACTATTTCAGTTACGTCGTCGATCCTATCATGTATCTTTCTGCTCTTTCAGAATGTCTTGAAGCAGGCATTGATGTGGTAAACCTCAGCATCGGTGGGCCGGGGCAGCCCAGCACCGCCGAGCTGGCGGCATTTACAGATCTGTTGGACAGCGGGACCATTATTGTCGCTGCCATGGGCAATGAAAGAGCTTGGGGCAGTCCGATTATGTATCCGGCTGCCATTCCTGGAATAATCGCCGTCGGAGCTACGAACATTGATGATGGAATCGCGTCGTTTTCGAATGCCGGAAGGCACATTTCGCTTGTGGCCCCCGGGGTCGACATTTGGTCAACGCTACCCACTTATGCAGGGCATAGCGTATTGGAGGCGGTGTACGATCTGCAGGGCAGACCGATTCCGGGTAACCCGACCCCGCGGGAAGTGAGCTATGCCGCATGGCCGGGCACGTCGATGGCCACGCCGCACGTCGCAGCTGCGGTTGCATTGGCGAAAGCGAACTGCACACGGGATATTGACGCTTTGGCAATGCGCCGGCTGCTGCAAGACTCCGCCGAAAGGGTTCCGGGAATGAAGGAAAGTGGGCTGGATCAGGACTTCGGGGCGGGCCGACTCAATTTGGAGCGGCTCCTGGACGCGGTGGAAGTCTACGAGAAAGGAACGCAATAATGTCCGAAGTTATCGAGTTAGTATTGGAAGATGGGTTAACTGAGGAGGATCGGGAACGGGTCCTTTCGGAAGTTTCGGCAATCGAGGGCGTCAGCCGCGCCGGTCTGATCCGGCCTTCGGCCAAGACCGCGCTCGCGCGGAAGCTGGGCTTCGCAATGGTCGATGAGACATCGGATCAATCCGCCGTTCTCGACCGGATTCGCGGCGTCAAAGCCATCAGAAGCGCGGAGATGCCAAGCCAGCGCTTCATTATCTGATGAGGACGTCGGTTCCTGTCATGCGGGTCATAGTATGGACTGACAGCTTGGTGTCGGCGAAGTCCGATGCGGTTCAGAAAGACTCGGAAGGGACCCGGAATGGTTTTCGCCCGCATCCTGGTCCGGCGGCATCCTGCCGTGGGTTCGGTCGGCTGAAGGTCGACGCTTCCGTGCCCCGCCCATCGGAGGCCCTGAACGCGGAGCCGTCGTTTCAAGCCTCCTCCAGCGGGTACTCGGCCAGCGGCTCGTAATGGGCGCCGTCGGTGCCGAGATGGCTGCGGTAGAGCACCACCCGGTCGGCCCGGATATCCTCGGTCTGGAACAGCCCGTGCTCGCCCAGCCAGCGCCGCACCCGCGGCAGCGACGGCTCCTTCAGCCGTGCCAGGGTGACGTGCGGCTTGAACTTGCGTTCGGAGGCCGGCTGGCCGGCAGCGACCACGGCGCGTTCCACCCGCTCCTGCGCGAAAATCAGGGCGTCGTTGCGTTCGACCCCGGCCCACAGCATCTGCGGCTTGCGGTCGGGGCCGAAATGCCCCACCCCGGACAGGCGGAAGGAGAAGGCCGGGGCGCTCAGGCGCCGCAGCGCGGCGTCGAGATCCTCCGCCGCACCGCCCTCGACCTCGCCGATGAAGCGCAAGGTGAGGTGGAGGCTTTCGGGCTTCACCCAGCGGGCGCCGGGCACCCCGGCCTGCAACATGGTCAGGCGCTGGCGGATCATTTCGGGCAGGGGGAGGGCGACGAACAGGCGAAACATGGGTAGGGTACCGCCAAAGGGGCCCCGCGCGGGCCGGGGTCCATGATAGACGTCCCCAGACCGTAACGCATTTGCCCGCTGCGCCAAGGCCCCGCCGAGCCCGCAGACCGCAAAAGACCAGCCGGACAGGACCGATCATGGCCGAAACCTGGTACGACACCCTCGACCGCCCGGATGGCGAGACCGTCGCCTATGTCCGTTCGCCCGCCGCCGACCCGGACGACGCACGGCCCGGGGTGATGTTCCTGGGCGGCTTCGTTTCCGACATGACCGGCACCAAGGCGACGCATCTGGAGGCGCTGTGCCGGGCCCGCGGCCAGGCCTATGTCCGCTTCGACTATCAGGGCCATGGCGTCTCCAGCGGCCGGTTCGCGGATGGCAGCATCGGCCGCTGGGCCGAGGATGCGGTCGCCGTGCTCGACCATGTCGCTGAGGGCCCGCAGATTCTGGTCGGCTCCTCGATGGGCGGCTGGATCGCGGTGCTGGCGGCGCTCGCCCGCCCCTCCCGGGTGGCCGGGCTGGTTGGGATCGCCGCAGCGCCGGACTTTTCCGAGGAGCTGATCCGCGCCCGGCTCGACGCCGCGGCGCTGGAGGCGCTGGCCGCGACCGGAAGCTGCGAGATCCCCGGCAGCGAGGGCGAGCCGCCCACCCCGATCACCCAACAGTTTCTCGACGACGGCCGCCGGCATCTCGTCCTCGGCGCACCGATCCCGCTCGCCTGCCCGGTGCGGCTGATCCATGCGCTCGACGACCCGGACGTGCCCTGGTCGCAGAGCCTGCGCCTCGCCGAGCAATTGACCACCGACGACGTCCGCCTGACGCTGGTCAAGCAGGCCGGCCACCGTCTCTCCCGTCCCCAGGACCTCGCCCTGATGACCGATGCGGTGATCGAGTTGTCGGACGGCACGGCGCCGTCGCCGGCCTGATCGCTTCCGCTTCCGCTTCCGTTGCCGCCATTGCGAGACTATCTTCCCGGATCAAACCGTGATCGAAACCCGTGTGCCGCACCATGACCGAGCCCCGCCCCCGCACCCTGTTCGACAAGATCTGGGACAGCCATGTCGTCCATCGCCGCGATGACGGCGTCTGCGTCCTGTATATCGACCGGCACCTGGTGCACGAGGTGACCAGCCCGCAGGCCTTCGAAGGGCTGCGGCTCGCCGGGCGGACCGTCCGCCGGCCGGAGGCGACTTTGGCCGTCGCGGACCACAATGTGCCGACCGCCAATCGCGCCGCCGGCATCGCCGACCCGGAAAGCAAGATCCAGGTCGACACCCTCTCGGCCAACTGCGCCGAATACGGCATCCCGATCTTCGGCCTGGAGGACGTGCGCCAGGGCATCGTCCACATCATCGGGCCGGAGCAGGGTTTTACGCAGCCCGGCACCACCATCGTCTGCGGCGACAGCCATACCTCCACCCATGGCGCTTTCGGCGCTCTGGCCTTCGGCATCGGCACGTCCGAGGTGGAGCACGTGCTGGCCACCCAGACGCTGCTGATGTCGCCGGCGAAGAACATGCGCATCACGGTGGATGGCGAGCTGCCGCTGGGCGTCACCGCCAAGGACATGATCCTCGCCATCATCGGAAAGATCGGCACGGCCGGCGGCACCGGCCATGTCATCGAATATGCCGGGGAGGCGGTGCGCGCCCTGTCGATGGAAGGCCGGATGACGGTCTGCAACATGTCGATCGAAGCCGGGGCGCGGGCCGGCCTGATCGCCCCGGACGAGGCGACCTATGCCTATCTGCAGGGCCGGCCGATGGTGCCGAAGGGCGGGCAGTGGGAGGTGGCCCTGCAATACTGGCGCTCGCTGCCCTCCGACGACGGCGCCCGCTATGACAGCGAGATCGTCATGGCGGCGGCCGACATCCCGCCGACCGTCACCTGGGGTACGAGCCCGCAGGACACCGCGCCGATCACCGGTGCGGTGCCGGACCCGGAGAGTTTCGCCGATCCCGGCCGGGCGCAGGCGGCCCGCCGCTCGCTGTCCTATATGGACCTGGCGCCGGGGACGAAGATGGCCGACATCCGCATCGACCGGGTGTTCATCGGCTCCTGCACCAATGCCCGGATCGAGGATTTGCGGGCCGTCGCGGCCGTGGTCGAGAAACAGCTGGCGCGCGGCGGCCGGGTGGCCGACGGCGTCGACGCGATGATCGTGCCGGGCTCCGGCCTGGTGAAGGAGCAGGCCGAGAACGAGGGGCTCGACCGGCTGTTCGTCGAGGCCGGTTTCGACTGGCGCGAGCCGGGCTGTTCGATGTGCCTGGCGATGAACGCCGACCGGCTGGAGCCGGGCGAGCGCTGCGCCTCCACCTCCAACCGCAATTTCGAGGGGCGGCAGGGCCGCGGCGGGCGCACCCATCTTATGAGCCCGGCCATGGCCGCTGCGGCGGCCCTGACCGGCCGGCTGACCGACGTTCGCGACCTCGGCTGAGCCTGTTCGCGTGCGAATAGGGCCGTACCGGTCCGGTAGCTGTTGTGTACGCCCCGGGATCGCAATATCTTAAGGCGGCTGGGTTCTGATCGGGGTACGCTCGGGGCCGGCGTTCATCGGGCTGTCACTTGCCTGCAATAGTGATGCCTCGTCGGGCGCCGTGCCGTTCCGTATCCCCGCGCAGGGCGGTGGGCTGGTCAGTTCCGACGCGCGAGAGACGACGTTGATTTCGATCGCTGTCAACAGGTTCAAACGCGAAACGCCATGGCGCCGCAGGGGGCCTGCCATGAGTCCCCCTGCTGCGGTCTCCATCAGCCGGTTCCTGGTGATCAGCGCGCTGTTCACGGCCCCCACCGCCGCCACCCTGGGCGCGCTGGTGGTGCTGGAAACGCTGGACCCCTGGACGGCGGGGCTGGCCCTGCTGACGGTGGCGGTCCTGAGCGGCCTGACCGTATCCTTCTATTTCCGCGATGCACTGCGGATCTCCGGCTATCTGGAGCGCCTGGCGGTCGCCGACGACCATGACGCCCATCCGCCGCGGCCGAGCTCGGAACTCGGCAAGTCGCTGGTCCGGGTGGTCAGTCGGCTGCATCACAGCTGGCGCAAGCGCACCCGGCTCCTCAATCTTCGCCTGGAAGCGGCGCTGGAGATCATCGAGACGCTGCCCGACCCGCTGATCGTCGTGGACCGGCGCCGGACCATCAACCGCTTCAACGGCGTCGCCGGCACGCTGTTCGGCGACCGGCTGGTCGGCCGCGACCTTGCCGACATCCTGCGCCATCCGCATGTGCTGGCGGCGGTCGACGAGGTGTTGCGCGGCGGCGGCTCGCGCTCGGTGGAGTTTTCGCGGCCGGTGCCGGTCGAACAGGTGTTCGAGGCGCGGGTGAAGCCTTTCCGCGGCCTTCTGGGCGATCATGTGATCGCCGAAGAGGCCGATGCTGACGAGATTCCCGCGGCGCTGATCACGCTCCACGACATCACCGCCATCAAGCGTTCGGAGCAGATGCGGGCCGATTTCGTCGCCAATGCCAGCCATGAACTGCGCACGCCGCTGACCACGCTGATCGGCTTTATCGATACCCTGCGCGGTGCGGCGCGCGACGATAGCGAGGCCCGCGACCGCTTCCTGTCGATCATGGACGAGCAGGCGATCCGCATGTCGCGGCTGATCAACGATCTGCTCTCCCTGTCGCGGATCGAGCTCGACGAGCACATGGCGCCGGGCGGCCAGGTCGACGTCGTCTCCGCCCTGCACCATGTCGTCGACACGCTGGAGATCAAGGCGGCGGGCCGCGGCATGACCCTGGTCTTCGATCCGGACGGGGAACTGCCGCCGGCGATCGGCGATACCGATCAGCTGATGCAGGTCTTCCAGAACCTGGTCGACAACGCCATCAAATATGCCCGCGAGAATTCCGAGATCCGGGTGACGGCGTGCCGCGCCCGCAGCGGCGCCGGCGACCATGCGGTGATCGTTGCCGTGCGCGACCAGGGCGACGGCATCGCGCGCAACCACCTGCCCCGCCTGACCGAGCGGTTCTACCGCGTCGATCCGGCCCGCAGCCGGGCGCTCGGCGGCACCGGGCTGGGCCTGGCGATCGTCAAGCACATCGTCAGCCGCCATCGCGGCCGCCTGTCGATCGAGAGCGAGCTGGGCAAGGGCAGCACCTTCTCCGTCATCCTGCCGGCCGTCGGCGAAACCGGCGCAACCGGGACCGTCCAGCCGGCGGCCGGATCGACGGTGCTGATCGGTCGCTAAGCGCCGCTCCTTTCCTGAGAAAACATATAGACGTCTCCGCCTTTGTCGGCGATAGACCGGACTCCTTTTACGGGCGCCAAGAGCCGGCCGGACGGCCGCCGGCTGCGGTGTCAAAAAACAGTAATTGATCTGTCGTAATTGCATCGCCATTGCCCGTTACCGTCCGCGCTTGACGGCGGGGTTCGGGGCCCACCGCCAGCCAGCGCCTGCTGGCCCAAGCACAACAAGCCCCACTCCAACACACAGCGATCTTCATTCAAAAGCGCGGAGGCACTCCGATCATGAAGAAGACATTCCTGCTGGCCACCGTGGCGACAATCGCGATGGTGGGCACGGCCCAGGCCCGTGACGAAATCCGCATTGTCGGCTCGTCGACGGTCTTCCCGTTCACCTCGACGGTTATCGAGCGATTCGCGCAGTCCACCAGCTATCCGGCCCCGATCATCGAATCGACCGGCACCGGCGGCGGCATGCGCTTCTTCTGCGCCGGCGTCGGCGAAGAGCACCCGGACATCACCGGTGCCTCGCGCCCGATGAAGTCGAGCGAGTTCGAGATGTGCGTCGAGAACGGCGTCACCAGCATCACCGAGATCCAGATCGGCTATGACGGCATCACGCTGGCCAATTCGCGTGACGCCGAGCAGATGGACATCACCAAGGCGCAGCTGTTCAGTGCCCTGGCGGCTGAAGTGGCGGTCGACGGTGAAATCGTCGAAAACCCGTACACCAACTGGAGCGAGATCGACCCGTCGCTGCCGGATGCCGAGATCGAAGTCCTCGGCCCGCCGCCGACCTCGGGCACCCGCGACGCCTTCGTCGAGCTGGTCATGGAAGCCGGCTGCGAGGAGTTCGAGGCGATCGCCGCCCTTGAAGAGAGTGACGAAGACCGCTTCGAGGCCGTCTGCGCCACCATGCGTGAAGACGGTGCCTTCATCGAGGCCGGCGAGAACGACAATCTGATCGTTCAGCGCCTGCAGGCGAACCCGGATGCCTTCGGCATTTTCGGCTTCTCCTTCCTCGAAGAGAACAGCGACGTCATCCAGGGCAGCCTGATCGAAGGCACGCCGCCGACCTTTGATAGCATCGCCTCGGGCGACTATCCGGTGTCGCGCTCGCTGTTCGTTTATGTGAAGAACGCGCACGTCGACGTGATCCCCGGCCTGCGTGAGTTCATCGCCGAGTACACCAGCGACCAGGCCTGGGGCCCCGAGGGCTATCTGGCCGGCGTCGGCCTCATCCCGTTGGACGAGGAGATGCGCTCGGCGGAGCGGAACGAGGCGATGAACCTTGAGGAAATGACCCGCTACTAAGCGGTTCTTCCCGGGCTTCGACCCGTCCTTCGGAGAGCCAGCGGCCGGGCCGGTCGCTGGCTTTGCCGATGGCGGCCTGTCCCGAAGCTCCTGCCCTTTGACTGATGACCGCGTCCCGTGCGGGGCGATTGGTCCGGCCGCCGTCGCTCGTTGACGACCCGCATCGCCCGGGTGCGCCGCATTGCCGCCGGCTGCTCCGGAGCGCGAACGAGACCGAACATGTCCGTCGACTATCTCATTTTGACCGTGCTGGTGCTGACCGCCGCCGGCTTCTATCTCGGCCGGTCGCGCTCGATCGCCGTGACCGGTGGCCGGACGCGCGACCTGCACTCGGTGCCCGGCTATTACGGCGTCTACGTCGCCATCTGGGCCGGGATTCCCGCCCTGCTGCTGGTGCTTGTCTGGCTCTCGGCCGAGACCAGCGTGATCAAGAACATGGTGCTGTCCGCCCTGCCGGCGAGCTATGAGGCGCTGACGCCCTCCGAGCTGGAACTTGTCTGGGTGGACATCCGTAATCTGGCAACCGGCAATATCGTCAGCGCCCAGCCCAGCCCCACCGTTGTCGCCGCCTCCGAGCATTACCTGTCGCTGCGCGCGCTCTCTGATTGGGCCTTGTTTCTGCTGGGCCTGGTGCTGGCGATCGGCGGACTGCTCTATGCCCGGGCGCGGGTGACGCCGACGTTCCGGGCCCGGAACCGGGTCGAAAAGGTGCTGAACGTCTTTCTCATCATCTGCTCGACCATCGCTATTTTCACGACCATCGGCATCGTCCTGTCGCTCCTGTTCGAGAGCTTCCGCTTCTTCACCCGCGTGCCGGTCACGGACTTCCTGTTCGGCCTGCACTGGAGCCCGCAGACAGCCATCCGCGAGGACCAGGTGGGCTCGACCGGGGCCTTCGGCGCGATTCCCCTCTTCGCCGGCACGCTGCTGATCAGCTTCATCGCCCTGGCGGTGGCGGTGCCGATCGGGCTGATGTCGGCCATCTACCTGTCGGACTATGCGCCGAAGCGGGTGCGCGGCACCATCAAGCCGATCCTGGAGATCCTGGCCGGCATCCCGACCGTGGTCTACGGCTTCTTCGCCATCCTGACCGTGGCGCCGGTGCTGCGGGATCTCGGCGCGAGCCTCGGGCTCGATGTCTCGGCCAACAGCGCGCTGGCCGCCGGGGTGGTCATGGGCATTATGATCGTGCCCTTCGTCTCATCGCTCTCCGACGATGTGATCAACGCGGTGCCGCAGAGCCTGCGCGACGGCTCCTACGGGCTTGGGGCCACCAAGTCCGAGACCATCCGCACCGTCATCCTGCCGGCGGCGCTGCCGGGGATCGTCGGCGCGGTGCTGCTGGCCGCCAGCCGGGCGATCGGCGAGACGATGATCGTGGTCATGGCCGCCGGCCTCGCCGCCAACATCACCGCCAACCCGTTCGAAGCGGTGACCACCGTCACCGTCCAGATCGCCACCCTGCTGGTCGGCGACCAGGAGTTCGACAGCGCCAAGACGCTGTCCGCCTTCGCCCTGGGCCTCGTGCTGTTCGTCGTCACCCTCTTTCTGAACGTCATCGCGCTTCGCATCGTCCGGAAGTACCGAGAGAAATATGACTGACATCACGCAAGATCAGGCGCCGCCGGGCCCGGTCCGGACCGACCATCATCGCTCGGACGAGGCGATGCGCCGTCTGCAACGGCGCTATGCCGCGGAGCGCCGGTTCAAATGGTACGGCATTAGCGCGATTGCCATCGCCCTGACCATGCTGGTGGTGCTGCTGACCAGCATCGTCGCCAGCGGCTGGCCGGCCTTCACCCAGAGCTATGTCCGGCTGCAGGTGCCCATCGCTTCCGACCTGATCCTGGGTGAGGCGAATTATCGGCGGCTGATGACCGAGGGCCTTGCCGAGCGGTTCCCCGAGGTGCAGGACCCGGCGGAAATCCGCGCCATCGGCGACATGCTGATGGACGACTATGCCACGCAGATCCGCGATGCAGCGATCCGCGACCCGGATCTGCTCGACCAGCGCATCGACCGCTGGATCCCGGCCTCGCCGCTGGTCGACCGCATCCATGCGGGCGACCTCGACCCGGAGCTCGAGAATCTGCTGCGCACCGCGGATTTGGAGCGTCTGGGGCTGTACGACACGCTGAGTTCCCGCCGGGCTCTGGCGGTTCCGGAAGGCACCAGCCTCGACGCCGCCTCCCTGCCGCCGGAAGAGCGCACGCAGGTGACGCTGCGGCTCGGCCTGCCGGACGGCTTCGACCCCGCGACCGCCGATTACCAGGCGCTGGTCCACCAGGGGCTCGGGAGTTTATTCATCCCGCAGCTGACCGATCCGGACACCCTGGCCGATCTGGAACAGCGGCTTCTGGCGCCCGGTGCGGCAACGGCGTTGCGCGAATTCGTCCAGGCCAATCCGGAGGAGGCCGAGCCCGGCGGCCGGCTGTCGGCTGCGGTGCCGGCGTCCAGTGCCCTCGATAACCTGCACCGTCTGGTTGCCGATGCCGGCATCGAGCGCGACCTGGTGACCGTCCGCCAGCAGATCGGCTGGCTTGACGCGCTGGTCGACCAGGGCGTTCTGGAGGTCCGGAACGCCTATACGCACATCAACGTTTCGGTGCCGCTGGATGCGGACTTCATCCTCGGCAGCGCCAATTACCAGGCGCCGTTCAACCGGGCCCTTTACCAGATGTTCCCGGAAGTGACCGAGACGCGGGAGCGCCGGGAGCTGCGCGGGCTGATCAGCCCGGGTGCCGGCTTCGACCTGCGCGACCGGGTGCTCGATGACCCGTCGGTGATCGGCGAGACGGTGGAGATCGCCGTGGCGACCTCCGACACGCTCGACCAGATGCGCAAGGGCGAATACGACCTGACCTCGCCGGAGGAACGGCGGCCGGTCAGCGACAATGAGATCGCCTGGTACAACCAGATGGACGCAGAGGGGCTGATCGCCAGCAGCTTCAACTGGCGCTTCTTCGGCGCCGCCGACAGCCGCCAGCCCGAACTGGCAGGCATCTGGGGCGCGGTGGTCGGCTCCTTCTACACGCTTGTCGTGACGATCGCTTTGGCCTTTCCGATCGGTGTCTCCGCCGCGATCTACCTTGAGGAGTTCGCGCCGAAGAACCGGCTGACCGACCTGATCGAGGTGAACATCAACAATCTGGCCGCGGTGCCGTCGATCGTCTTCGGCCTGCTCGGCCTGGCGGTGTTCATCCAGTTCTTCGGCCTGCCGCGATCGGCGCCGCTGGTCGGCGGCATGGTGCTGGCCTTGATGACGCTCCCCACCATCATCATCGCCGCCCGCGCGGCGCTGAAGGCGGTGCCGCCCTCGATCCGCGAGGCAGCGCTCGGCATGGGCGCCTCGAAGCTGCAGGCCGTCACGCACCATGTGCTGCCCCTGGCGATGCCCGGCATCCTGACCGGCACCATCATCGGCATGGCCCAGGCGCTCGGCGAAACGGCGCCGCTGCTGATGATCGGCATGGTGGCCTTCATCACCTCGACGCCGGACAGCTTCACCGACCCCTCGACGGTGCTGCCGGTGCAGATCTATCTCTGGGCCGACCATCCCGAACGTGGATTTACGGCCAAGACCTCGGCCGCCATTATGGTGCTGCTGAGCTTCCTCATCCTGATGAACGGCCTGGCCATCTGGCTGCGCAAGAAATTCGAACGACGCTGGTAGAGACCGATGACCGCAAACGTCGCTGAAGACATGATGACCGAGACCGATGCGACCGACACGCCGACCTCTCCAGCGGAGCAGGAGACGTTGGCCAAGAAGATGGTCGCCCGCGATGTCGACGTCTTTTACGGAGCCAAGCAGGCTTTGAAAAAGATCACCATCGACATCTTCGAGAACGAGGTCCTCTCGCTGATCGGCCCGTCGGGCTGCGGCAAGTCGACCTTCCTGCGGTGCCTCAACCGCATGAACGACACGATCGACATCTGCCGGGTGAATGGGGACATCACACTCGATGAGCAGAACATCTATGACCCGGCGCTCGACGTGGTGCAATTGCGGGCGCGGGTCGGCATGGTATTCCAGAAGCCGAACCCCTTCCCCAAGTCGATCCACGACAACATCGCCTATGGCCCGAAGATCCACGGCATGACCCGGCACAAGGACGAGCTCGACCAGATCGTCCAGACCAGCCTGGAAAAGGCGGGGCTGTGGAATGAGGTCAAGGACCGGCTTGCCGAGCCGGGCACCGGCCTGTCCGGCGGCCAGCAGCAGCGCCTGTGCATCGCCCGGGCGATCGCCGTCAGCCCGGAGGTCATCCTGATGGACGAGCCCTGCTCCGCCCTCGACCCGATCGCCACGGCGATCATCGAGGAGCTGATCGACGAGCTGCGGCAGAACTATACCATCGTCATCGTCACCCATAATATGCAGCAGGCGGCGCGCGTCAGCCAGAAGACCGCCTTCTTCCATCTGGGCGACATGGCCGAGCACGGGCCGACCGACGAGATTTTCACCAACCCCAGGGACAACCGCACCCAGGGGTACATCACCGGCCGCTATGGGTGACGCGTGCGGGCGTCGGGCGACTCCGACGCCCGTGTGCTGACCTGATGCGCCTGAGAGAAGGGAGGAGACAATGCTGCAGGAGCACATCGTCAGATCCTTCGATCAGGCGTTGGACGGCCTGCGGCGGACGATCATGGAAATGGGCGGGCTGGCCGAAAACCAGATCGAATCGGCCATCCAGGCCGTCGTGCGCCGCGACACCGGGCTGGCCGGCGAGGTGGTGCGGCTCGACAGCCGGCTCGACGAATATGAGGACGCGGTGGATACCGGCGCGGTGCGGCTGCTCGCCCTGCGCCAGCCGGTGGCCGCCGATCTGCGGGAGATCGTCTCGGCGCTGAAAATCGCCGCCGATCTGGAACGCGTCGGCGACTATGCCGCCAATATCGCCAAGCGGGCAATGACGCTCAGCCAGGCGCCGCCGGGCCTGCGGCCGGTTTCCGGCATCCCGCGCATGGGCCGGCGCGTCCAGGCCAATTTCAAGGACGTGCTGGACGCCTATGCGGAGCGCGACGTCGCCCGCGCCCTCGACGCCTGGTCCCGCGACGGGGAGGTCGACGATCTCTACACCAGCCTGTTTCGCGAGACGCTGACCTATATGCTCGAGGACCCCCGGAACATCACGCCGTGCACGCACCTGCTGTTCATCGCCAAGAATCTCGAACGGATCGGCGACCACGCCACCAACATTGCCGAAACCATCCACTATCTGGTGGACGGCCGGCCGATCCGCATGAGCCGCCCCAAGGGCGACCTGTCGAGCTTCGACATCGACGCGCCGAGCCGCGGCGAGGAGATCGAGGAATGACGCGAACCACCATGCAGCCGCTCATTCTCATCGTCGAAGACGAAGCCGACCTCGTCACGCTGCTCAGCTACAATCTCGAAAAGGAGGGGTTCCGCACCGCCGCCGCCTATGACGGCGACGAGGCGCTGCTGATCGCCAACGAACAGCGCCCCGACCTGCTGCTGCTCGACTGGATGCTGCCGCACCGCTCCGGCCTGGATGTCTGCCGGCAGCTGCGCCGCGGCTCCAAGACCCGCGACATCCCGATCATCATGCTGACCGCCCGCGGCGAGGAGGGCGACCGGGTGCGCGGTCTGGATTCCGGCGCCGACGACTATCTGGTCAAGCCCTTCTCCAACAGCGAGCTGGTGGCCCGCATCCGCGCCGTGCTGCGCCGGGCCGCGCCGCGCATGGCGGAGGAGATCCTCGGCTATGGCGATGTCGAGATGGACCTCGCCGCCCACCGGGTGCGGCGCGGCGGCCGCGACGTGCATCTGGGGCCGACCGAGTTCCGGCTGCTGCGCCATTTCATGCAGCACCCCGGCCGGGTGTTCAGCCGCGAGCAGCTCCTCGACGTCGTCTGGGGCCATGACGTCTATGTCGAGCCGCGCACCGTCGACGTGCATATCCGCCGGCTGCGCAAGGCCCTGAACGAGGGCGGCGATGCCGAGACCCCCGACCTGATCCGCACCGTGCGCTCCGCCGGCTACGCCCTCGACGCCAACAGCCAGTAACCGACGAACGAAGGATATAATGGTTCCGACACCGGGCAGGGCAGCCAGTTCACTTTTTGTTCTACCATTGAAATATACTGCACGACCGACACAAGTACAATTAAAGAGCTGATTTGCGACCGCGGTCCGGGTCCCATGCGGCTTTGTGACGTCTCGCACCCGCGGCGGCCGGGCGGCACGCTTGGAAAGAGTCACCGTGTCGATGCCGGCCCGCATGAAAGCCCATTTCTCTTTTGCCGCCTGTGTCGTGCTGCTGATCGCCCTGGCTGCCGGAGCCGGCGCCGTCCGGGCGCAGGACGCCCTCACAGTGGCGCCGGTCGAAATCCGCGACCTGAAGGCGGTATTCGGCACGGTCGAGAGTGTCGATGTGGCGGCCGCCCGCGCCCGCGTCTCGGGCACGCTGGTCGGCCTCGCCGTTGACGAGGGGCATGCGGTCGCCCATGGCCAGCTTCTGGCCACCGTCGAGGCCGAACGGCTGACCCGCGAGCTGGCCGCCATCGACGCCCGCATCACGGCCCTGCAGGCCCAGCGGGCGCAGGCGGAGATCGAGATGTCCCGGGCCCGGCGCCTCGTCGAAACCGGGGCCGGCACCCAGGCGCGGCTCGACGATGCCCGGACCCAGCTCAACGTCGTCGAGGCCGAGATCGCCGCCCTGCAGGCCGAGCGCGACGCCACCCAGGCCCGCGACGACGAGCGCGCCATCTACGCCCCGGCGGCCGGGCGGGTCCTGCGGGTCCCCGTGGTCAACGGCGCCGTGGTGATGCCGGGCGAGACCATCGCCGAAATCGCCGCCGAGCGCTTCGTCCTGCGCATGCGCCTGCCCGAGCGCCACGCCCGCAGCATCGCCGAAGGCGACACGGTGCTGGTCGGCGAGACCCTGCTCGACCAGCCGCGCGATGCGCTGCGCCGCGGCCGCATCCGCCAGGTCTATCCGCGCATCGCCGACGGCCGGGTCGAGGCGGATGTCGTGGTCGCGGGGCTGGGCGATTTCTTCGTCGGAGAACGGGTGCGCGTGTTCGTCTCCACCGCCTCGCGACTCGCCATCGTCGTTCCCGAAAGGTACGTCTTCCAGCGCGCCGGCCTCGACTTCGTGGTGCTGGAGGACGGGCGGGAAATCGTCGTGCAGCCCGGCCGGATCGTCCCCGACCTCGCCTTTCAGGGCGAGCCGGTGCCCGGCGGCCTTGAAATCCTCTCCGGCCTCGGCGCCGGCGATGTGCTGGTGCCGCCCGGCACGGCCGGAACGGCGGAATGAGCCGCGGTCCCGCCGGCCGGCTGACGGCCGCCTTCATCGATTCGGCGATCACGCCGCTGATGCTGATCGCCGCCCTGGTTGCCGGCCTCATCGCCTTCGCCGCCCTGCCGCGCGAGGAGGAGCCGCAGATCCGCGTGCCGCTGGTCGACGTGCATGTCCGCGCCGACGGGCTGCAGGCCCGCGACGCGGTCGAGCTGGTCACAGAGCCGCTGGAGGACATCATCGCCGGCATCGACGATGTCGAGCATGTCTACAGCGAGACGGCCGACGACCGGGTCACCGTCACGGCCCGCTTTTTCGTCGGCACCGACGAGGACGATGCCATTCTGCGGGTGCATGAGACGGTGCGGGCCAATTTCGACCGCATCCCGCTCGGCATTCCCGAGCCGCTGATCGTCGGCCGCGGCATCAACGACGTCGCCATCATCGTCGTCACCCTCGCGCCCGACCCGGCGGTGGCCGACCGCTGGACCGACAACGACCTGTACGACCTCGCCGACGAGCTGCTGTTCGAGCTGCGCAAGGTCGAGGATGTCGGGCTCACCTATCTCGTCGGCGGCCGGCCGGACCAGATCCGGGTCGAGCCCGACCCCGAGCGCCTGTCGCTCTACGGCATCACCCTCAACCGGCTGGTCGAGAAGGTCGAGGAGGCCAACCGCTCCTTCCGGATCGGCCGGCTGCGCACCGACGGCCGGACGCTGGAGGCGGTGGCCGGGCAGACATTGCAGGGGGTGCCGGATATCGGCCTGCTGGTGCTCTCCAGCTTCGACGGCCGGCCGGTCTATGTCCGCGACGTCGCCGATATCGTCGTCGGTGCCGCGCCGGAGGAAAGCCGGGTCTGGCATATCGCCCGCAGCGAGGCGGAGGGCGGCGCCGGCCTGACCCGGGTGCCGGCGGTCAGCATCGCGCTGGCCAAGCGCCAGGGCGCCAACGCCACGGTCATCGCCGACCGGATCCGCGCGCGCCTGGACCTGGTGCAGGGGCGCATCGTGCCCGAGGGCATCCGGGTCAGCGTCACCCGCGATTATGGCGAGACCGCCGGCGACAAATCGGCCAGCCTCACCACCAGCCTGGTCTCGGCCACCGCGGTGATCGTGCTGTTCATCGGCGCCTTCGTCGGGCCGCGCGCCGGCGTGGTCGTGCTGATCGTCATCCCCACCAGCATTCTGCTGACGCTGTTCTGGGCCTGGCTGCTCGACTACACCATCAACCGGGTCAGCCTGTTCGCCCTGATCTTCTCGATCGGCATCCTGGTCGACGACGCCATCGTGGTGATCGAGAACATCGCCCGGCACTGGGCGATGGGCGACGACCGTCCGCGCCTGCAGGCGGCGGTTGAGGCGGTGGACGAGGTCGGCAACCCGACGATCATCTCCACCCTGACCATCATCGCCGCGCTGCTGCCGATGATGTTCGTGTCCGGCCTGATGGGCCCGTATATGAGCCCGATCCCGGCCAATGCCTCGGCGGCCATCGTCTTCAGCACCCTGGTGGCGCTGACCATCACCCCCTGGCTGATGCTGAAGCTGGGCACGCCGCGCGCGGCCCGGGTCTCGGGCGGCGGGGGCGGGCCCAACCGGCTCGGCCGCGCCTATCTCTTCGCCGCCCGCCCGGTGCTGAAGGGCCGGCTGCGGCCCGCCCTGTTCCTCCTCGCCGTCCTTGCCTTGACGGCGGGGGCCTGCCTGCTCTTCGTCACCCGCGACGTCACGGTCAAGCTGCTGCCCTTCGACAACAAGTCCGAGCTGCAGGTGCTGGTCGACCTGCCCGAGGGGGCCAGCGTCGAGGACACCGACCGGGTGCTGGCGGCGGCGGCCGAGCGGGTGATGGCCGTGCCGGAGGTGTCGACCATCCAGGCCCATGCCGGCACCGCCGCGCCGTTCAACTTCAATGGCCTGGTCCGGCACTATTACCTGCGACAATCGCCGGAGCTGGGCGATCTGCAGGTCAACCTGGTCGACAAGGACGCCCGCGATCGCCAGAGCCACGCCATCGCCCTGGAGGTCCGGCGGATCCTGCAGGACCTTCCGGTGCCGGCGGGGACGGTCATCAAGGTGGTCGAGGTGCCGCCCGGCCCGCCGGTGCTCGCCACCCTGCTGGCCGAGATCTACGGACCCGATCGCGAAACCCGGCGGGCGGCGGCGGACCGGGTGCGCGACATCTACGAGGCGGTGCCGTTCATCGTCGATGTCGACGACAGCCTGGGCGAACCGGCCGACCGGCTGCGCTTCGTCATCGACCAGGACAATCTGGAATTCCACGGCGTCACCCAGCAGGCCGTGTACGATACGCTGCAGGCTCTGCTCGGCGGCACGGCGATCGGCTATTCCCATCGCGGTGAGGGGCGCGACCCGATCGAAATCGTCATCCGCCTGCCGAAATCGCAGCTGGCACCGGGCGAGCGCCTGCTGGCCACGCCGGTGCCGGCCGCCGCCCGCACCGGCGCCATCGAGGGCGTGGTCGAGCTGGGCGACGTCGTGCATCTGGAGCGCATCCCGGCCAGCTATCCGATCTTCCGGCGCAACGGCCAGAGCGCCGTCATGGTGATGGGGGAGCTGGCGGGCGCGTTCGAGGCGCCGATCTACGGCATGCTGGCGGTAGCCGAGCGGCTGGAGGAGCAGGCGGCGGCGGCCGGCGGCGATATCGCCATCAGCCTCTACGGCCAGCCAAGCGACGAATCCTTTGCGACGCTGCTATGGGACGGCGAGTGGCACGTCACCTATGTCACCTTCCGCGACATGGGGCTGGCCTTCGGCGTCGCCCTGCTCGCCATCTATCTGATCCTCGTGGCCCAGTTCGGCCATTACCGCCTGCCGCTGCTGGTCATGGCGCCGGTGCCGCTGACCCTGCTCGGCATCGTGCTGGGACACTGGGCTCTGGGCGCGGCCTTCACCGCCACCTCGATGATCGGCTTCATCGCGCTCGCCGGGATCGTCATCCGCAATGCGATCCTGCTGATCGAATTCGTCCGCCAGTTCGACAGCGCGGACCGGGACTACCGAGAGGTGGTGCTGGAGGCCGGGGCGGTCCGCTTCACCCCCATCGTGCTGACGGCCGTCACCTCGATCATCGGCGCGCTGTTCATCCTCCCCGACCCGATCTTCGAAGGCCTGGCGGTCTCGCTGATCTTCGGCCTCGCCAGCTCCACCATCCTGACGGTCATGGTCGTCCCGGCCTTCCTGCTGCTGGGGCGCAGGCAGGCGTGACCGGGGCTATGTCTCGATGCCGAGGCGGCGGAGGACGTCGTCGAGCTGGTCGAGCGTGCCGTAATGGATGGTCAGCGTGCCGGACTGGCGGCCGGTCTCCTTGATGCTGACCTTGAGGCCGAGGACGGAGGACGCCTCCTCCTCAAGGGCGACGGTGTTGGGATCGGGTTCGGCCTGGGCCGGTCCCTTCGCGCGGCGCCGCGGCGCCTGGCGCGCGGGCGCGCCCGTCTCGCCGGTCGCGACGGCACTTTCCTGCCGCACGGCGGCTTCGACATCGCGGACGGTCAGGCCCTTGTCGACGATGCGCTCGGCCAGGGCGACGGGGTCGCCGGCGCCGAGCAGGGCCCGGGCATGGCCGGCGCTGAGCTTGCCGTCATTGACCAGCGCCTTGACCGGGTCCGGCAGCTCGCGCAGGCGGATGGTGTTGGCGATATGGCTGCGGCTCTTGCCCACCGCCCGGCCCAGTACCTCCTGGGTATGGCCGAACTCGGCGATCAGGCGGTGATAGCCCTCCGCCTCTTCCAGCGGCCCGAGATCCTGGCGCTGGACGTTTTCGATCAGCGCCAGCTGCAGCGCCTCGGTATCCGACACCTCGCGGACGACCACCGGCACGTCGTGCAGCTGCGCCTGCTGGGCGGCCCGCCAGCGCCGCTCGCCGGCGACGATCTCGTAATGCTCCGGCGTATCGGCCCGGCGGCGCACCAGGATCGGCTGGATGATGCCCTGGGCGCGGATCGACTCGGCCAGGCCCTCCAGCGCCGCCTCGTCGAAGCTGCGGCGCGGCTGGAACGGGTTGGGCACGAGCAGGTCGATGGGGACGGTCCGGGCGCTCGACAGGTCCGGCTCGGGCTCGCGGGTCGCCGGGCTGTCGCCGAACAGGGCGTCGAGCCCGCGGCCCAGGCCATGGCGGCGGCGGCCGGTGTCGCTCATGGGTCAGGCCGCCGACAGCCGCTTGTCGCGCTTCAGCAGCTCGCCGGCCAGCTTCACATAGGCCTGGGAGCCGGTGCAGTTGACGTCGTAGAGCAGCACCGGCTTGCCGTGCGAGGGCGCCTCCGACACCCGGACATTGCGTGGGATCATGGTCTCGTAGACCGTCTGGCCGAGATGGCCGCGGACGTCCTGCGCCACCATGTCGGAGAGGTTGTTGCGGCGGTCGAACATGGTCAGCAGCACGCCGTGGATCTCCAGCCGCGGGTTGAAGCCGCGACGCACCCGGTCGATGGTCTTCAGCAGCTGGCTCAGGCCCTCCAGCGCGTAGAACTCGCATTGCAGCGGCACCAGCACCGCGTCGGCCGCCACCAGCGCGTTCAGCGTGAGCAGGCCGAGTGAGGGCGGGCAGTCGACGAAGACATAGTCGATGCCGTCGGGCAGCGGCCGCAGGGCGTCGCGCAGCCGCGCCTCCCGCCCGGCCGCCTCGACCAGCTCGATCTCGGCGCCCGACAGGTCGACCGAGGACGGCACCAGCGACAGGCCGGGGATGCCGGTCGGCCGCATTGTCTCGCCCAGGCTGTGCTCGCCGAACAGCACATGGTAGGAGCTGCGCGCCCGGTCGGCCTGACCGCAGCCGACGCCGGTGCTGGCATTGCCCTGCGGGTCGAGGTCGATGATCAGCACCTGCCGGCCGGTGGCGGCCAGGGCGGTGCCGAGATTTATTGCCGTCGTCGTCTTGCCGACGCCGCCCTTCTGGTTGGCGACGGCCAGGATGCGGGGCAGCGGGGCGGAAGCGCCGGCGGCCGGACGGGTCGGGTCGGGCGGCGCGGCAGCGTTCGTGTCAGACACGGCCGAGTCCTTCAAGGCGCAGCACGACGCCGCGCGGGTCGCTGAGGCTGGGACGGTGCTCGACCCTGAGTGTGGCCATTCTTGTGGCGGAGGTCAATTCCCTGTCTACATCTTGGCCTTTGGGGAAGAGGCAGACGGTTTTTTCATGGCAGAAAGGACGGGCCAGCGGCAATAACCGGTCGAGCGGCGCCAGCGCCCGGGCGGTGACCACATCGGCGCGGAGGGCCGGGGCTTTTTCGATCCCGCAGGCATGGATCGAGACCTGCGGCCCGGCGCCGGTGGTGCGCGCCGCCTCGCGCAGGAACACCGCCTTGCGGCGGTCGCGCTCGATCAGATGGACGTCCGGCACGCCGAGGATGGCGAGGACGAGGCCGGGGAACCCCGCACCGCTGCCCAGGTCGACCAGCACCCGGGCCTGTTCGGGGATCAGCGGCAAGAGCTGGGCCGAATCGAGCATGTGCCGGCGCCAGAGATCGCCGAGGGTCGAGGCTGCCACCAGATTGACCGCCCTCTGCCATTCGACAAGCAGATCGGCATAGACCTGCAGGCGCTCGAGCCGTTCCGGTGTTACGCCCGTATGGTTCCGGAAATCCGATGGGGTCATGGAAGACACGTCATGGACGGACGGTCAGCCGTTCGCAAGGAGGATTCGGCCGATCGCCGCACCGACCTCGCTCACCTTCCGGACCGCGCGCGATGTGGGGATCCTCCCGCGGTGTCCCGGCCCGCCAGGGCGGCGGCGAGGATGAGCGCGCCGGCCGCCGCCAGCGACGGCACCAGGAAACTGCCCAGCGCGTCGTGCAGCAGGCCGGCGAAGCTGGGGCCGATGATCTGGCCGAGGCCGAAGGCGGCGGTCATCAGGGCCAGGACGCGCTGCGGGTTGGCCGGCCTCGCCTGCCGCGCCGCCATCAGCCCCAGCGCCGTGATTCCCATGAAGGTGCCGCCCATCAGCACCGCGGCGGTGAGGGCGCCGGCCGGCCCGGTCCACAGCACGCTGGCCAGAATGCCGGCCGCCTCGACCAGGCAGGCCAGCGCATAAGCCGGCCGCAGGCCGAGGCGGCGGCCGATCAGGCTCCAAAAGGCGACCGAGGGGATGCCGGCGAGGCCGACCGCGGCCCAGATCACCGGCTCCAGGGCCGCCGTGGCGGGCGCCTCCCGCACGATGGCGACCAGAAATGTGGCGGTGATGATATAGCCGAAGCCGAACAGCCCGTAGGCGATGACGAGCGAGACGTAACCGCCCCGCGTTGCGGCCGTCTCGGACGGCAGGGAGGGAGGCGGCGCCTGGTCCTGGGGCAACGCCGTCGGGACGGCGCGCTGGACCGCCGGGACGGCCAGGGCCGCAGCCGCGCCGCTGACGAGCCACAGGGCCCGCCAGTCCGCGCCGGCCTCGCGCGCCAGGGCCACCAGCACCGCCGACAGGGCGATGCCCACCCCGACCCCGCCGAAATGCAGCGCCGACAGCCCCGGCCGTCCGGCCTCCGCCAGGCGCCCCAGCACCAGCGTCGAGGCACAGACCAGCACGAAGGCGCTCGCCACACCGCCCATAAACCGGAGGGCGAGAAAGGCGGGGAGACCGTCGGGCAGGGCCATGGCCGCGGTGGTCAGTGCACTGCCGGCCAGGCCGCCCAGCAGCCAGGCGCGAGGCCCGCCCGGCAGGCCGGGCAGCGCTGCGATCAGGGCGCCGGCCAGATAGCCGAGGAAGTTGGCCGAGGCGATCAGCCCGCCCTCGGCCGTGCCCAGGCCGGTGCTCTCCAGCATCGCCGGCAGGATCGGCGTATAGACGAAGCGGCCGACGCCCATCGCGGCGGCCAGCGCCGCGAGGCCGCCCAATGCGAGGGTGACGGGGGAAACGGGCCGGGCGGCGGCCGCTGCCGTCACTGCGGCGCCGTCTCCGCCAGGCTGGGTCGGGCGGCCAGGCTTTCGAACCAGGCGGTCAATTCGGGCCGGCCCGCGCGCCAGCCGATGTCGGGATGGCGGAATTCGACATAGGCCAGCGCCGCCGCCAGGGCGATATGGCCGAGCGTCGCCGCGCCGGGCAGACGCTGCACCTCGCCGGGCACCGCATCCAGGGCGCGGGCAAGCTGGCCGCGCCAGCGTGCCGCCGTGGTCGGGGCGCGTTCGTCCTCCGGCTTGCGGCGCTCCATGGTCAGGCCGACGGCCAGGTCCATGATCCCGTCGGCCAGCGCCTCGGCCCGGAGCACCAGAAAGCGATCCGGACCGGCGGCCGGCACCAGGGCCGGGCCGTCGCCCTCAGCGTCGAGCCAGGCGCAGATCACCGGGCTGTCGAACAGCGTGGTGCCGTCATCGAGCGCCAGGGCCGGCACCTTGCCGAGCGGGTTGGCGGCGATCAGGTCGGCCGGGTCCTGGGCCGTCTCGACGATTTTTTCCTCGATGCGGCCGGCCAGCCCCTTCTCACGGGCCGTCGCGCGGACCTTGCGGGCATAGGGCGATGCCGGCGACCAGTAGAGCTTCATGCGTGCCTCCGTGTCAGCGCGGCGCAGCATAGGGCGCCTGCCGCCATCACGGGAAACGCATTGTGGTGATTGCATCGATCAGCGTGCGTGATGCGGCCTCTCGCCGTTCCCGGCCGCGACATCACACGATCCCATCGTCATCCAGAATCGTGCGGGAGGCGGAGAGGCTGGTGGCGCCACCCGGGAAGCCGGCGCCGAGCGGGGCGAAGATTTCGAGGGAGAAGACTTCGTCCGGTTCCGCCTCGATATCGCCGAGGATTTCGACCGGGATCACAAGATTCTCCTGGCCAGGGTAAAGCACGACCTCGCCGGATGCCGGGATGAAATCCTCGCCGGCCTGGGCGGTGCCGGAGACGGTGCGGTACGAGACGCTGGCTTCGCGCGTCAGAAGGGAACTCAGCTCAAGGAAAAAATAGGCGAGCGTCGTTCCGTCGTCGCCTTCCGCAATCTCGAAAACCACCTCGTCGCGCGACTGCGGACGGTCCGGGAAGGATGCCTGCATCTGTTCGTCGATCCAACGGTCGAAAAAGGCGACGCGCGTGTCGACGCTGAATTCTCCGAATGACGAGTTTTCCACATCGTCATTGTCGGTCACCACGCCGTCTTCGCCGCCCAATCCGAAGCTGGTGATGCCGGCAAGTCTGCCCTCGACAAAACCCGGGCCGCCGGAATCGCCGTTGGTGGTGTTCACCTCGTCGGCCCCGAAGCCGCGATCGGTGATGCCGAAATATTGGCCGGACGCATCCCGGGCGGCCGAGCCATCGTCGAAATCGAAAATCAGGCCTTGAGCATTGTCGCTCGACAGGTCGGGAACGGTGCCGTCGTCGAAGTAGAAGTCGTCCAGATCGATCGCGAAATCGTATTCGTTCCATCCGTAGCGTTTGACGGGCGCGGTTTCGAAGTCCTCCGTGCCTTCCGCCCCGGTGCCGCGGATGCCGAAGCCGACCTTGGTGAAGGGCTTGCCGGTGTCCTCGTCCAAAGCGCGGAAAATATCATAGCGTTCGGCACCAGGCGGTGCGGGCTCGTCCAGAAAAAGGATGCCAATGTCGTTTCGTGATGCGGGATCGTCCGTATCCCATTCCGGGTGGATGACGAGGGACGACGCGGTAACCTCGGTGACGCCGTCCGCGAGGTGGAAGAGGACGGAGAAGAACGCGCTCAGCTCGTCCGGTGGCACCTCCTCGATGACATGCGCCGCCGTCAGGATCGCTCGCCCGCCATACAGCAAGGCCCCGGTTCCGGCCAGCTCGCCCTCGGCGTCAATCCGGACGACGCCGTCGAAGCCCATGCCGGGTGCCACATGATAGTCCGGGTCGTCGGGATCGTCCGTCGGGACCGCAATGAACGGCGTAATCCCTGTCCAACCCGTCAGAGAAGCCTCCTGTTCTTGAATGCCGCATGGATTTGCGTCAGAGAATATCCGCCTGAGAGGCGCATGATCGTTGATCGCCCCTTTCCAAAAAGCAACGGAAATTCGGCATAGCGGCGGGACGCAAGTGGGACGGGACAGGACGGCGATGTCGAACCCCTGCCGCCTCGCCGTCTTTATGGCGCGGGAGGCGCCGCTCGCCGTGGTGCTGCGGCGGGGCCCGAGCGCCTGGGCCGGGCTGGTGCTCTGGGATCGGCGAACCGACAGCTTCACGCCCGGCCAGTGGTTTCACGGCCGGGTCTATGGCCGGCGTTGCGACCTGTCGCCGGACGGCCGTCTGTTCGTGTACTTTGCCGCCAAGTTCGGGGCGCGCGCCGATCCCGACGACATCGGCGAGGCCTGGACGGCGATTTCCCGGCCGCCCCATTTCACGGCGCTGGCGCTGTGGCGCAATATCGGGGCCTGGTATGGCGGCGGGGCGTTTCGGAGCAACCGCGACCTGTTGCTCGATGCCACCTGCACCATGGAGACCCATCCGAAGTTCCCGGTGAAGAGACTGAAGCTCGCGCCGTGCCCGCGCGACAGCGCCCCCTGGGAGCAGCGGTTGCTGCGCGACGGCTGGTCCCTGGTCGAGCGCGGCTTCGATCCGCGCACCCACCACCGCCTGGGCCGGCGGGAGCTCTGGCAGAAGCCGCATCCGGAGGGCAGGGTGTCGCTGTGGCGGGAGGTCGAGGATATCGATTTCCGGCGCTATGGCGGGCTCTATGCCGACAGCTACTGGCTGGAAACGGCCGACGACCTGATCCCGCTGCCCGGCGCGCGCTGGGCCGAGTGGGACGGTCCGCGGCTGGTCTTCACCCGCGCCGGCCGGCTCTTTGCGGCGGCCCTGTCGCCGGACGGTTTGCGGGAAACCGAGCTGTACGATTTCAACCCGCTCCGCCCGCAGACTTTCCCTGCGCCCGACTGGGCGCAGCGTTGGTAAAGTCTTCCATCAAGGGAGGTGGCGTTTCAGGTCCATGGAATCATGAAGAATGCGGACAATTTCAATAACATTGCCGACTTTGGCGCGATACAGCAGGAAATGACGCCCCCGACGCCTCGTGTCCGCGACAGGAAGAGTTCGAATTTCACGGCTGACATCGTTTCGACTACGAGAACCCCGTATGTGTGGCCCTTTACCTAATCTCTGAATGCTGAAATTTATCATACGTATATATAGATCTGCCTGTTTCTTCCCAAAATTAAGAGTTGTCCACCGAATTATATCCGAAAAATCCTCTTCCGCTTTCTGGCCCAGGATGACCGACCAATGCTCTTCGCTCACTTGCTTGTTTCATCTCTTTCAGCCAAGGCTGCAGCAATCGCCTGTTCCCCCACAGTGTCCAGATGCATCACGAGGTCGTCGAAACTCTCGAAGAGTTGCCCTTCTCCCCGCTCCAGGGATTCGATCCCAAGCCGGGCAGCGTCGCGGAGCGCCTCGAGACGGGCTGCATCCTCTTTCTCCCTCGCCTCCACCAACCGCAAGCCCTCTCTTAGAACCTCCTCGGCGTCACGATAGCGGCCGCTTGCAACCAGGTCAGTCACAAGCCTATCTTGATGATCCGTCAGCTCGACATTGCGATTGGGCATGGTTTTTCATTCCCTTTCAAAGCCGCAAGTGTAGTCGCCTCTTCCCAGGCTTGCAAGGTCCCACAATGCAACAGAACTCAAATGATCACTCGGAAACCGGTTTGGAAAAGATCCATGGGGATTCGCTTGAAATCCACGACCCCACCTTTATCAAAGAGGCACGTCGCCAATCAATTCTGTCTGCCGAAGCCGATCTGAAGTCAGACATTTTCGATTTCATCGACGCCATTCAGTATTTCGGCGATGACGCATGACGGATCACGGCACCCGCGCCCTTGCCTTGAAGAAGGTGTAGCAGAACGTGCCGGCGGGCGGCGTGCCGGTGGCGCGCAGGTCGGCGATGCCGCGAGCGAAGATCGCCTCGTCGATCAGGCCGAGCGCCAGGGCCTTGTCGCGCACGCCCTCGACCATGGGCACGATGGTGCGGGCGACGAACAGGTCCATCTCGGCCGGATGGGCCTCGTCGGCATAAACCATCTTCGGCGCCACGCGGACATCGGCAAAGCCGGCGCCGGCCAGCAGCGGGTAGAGCCGCCGGCCGATCCGCGCGTCGCCGCCGGCATGGCGCTGGACGGCGATCAGGCTCTCCCAGGCCTCGCGGCCCGCTTCGGTCTCCGGGTGGAAGTAGCAGGAGCCATGGTCGCCCTCCATCACCGTCACCGTGCCGCCGGGCCGGACCAGCCGCCGGACGAGCGCCAGAGCCCGCTCCGGCTCCGCCAGGTGCTCCAGCACGAAGCAGATGAAGGCGTGGTCGAACGCGCGATCGGCGAAGGGCAGGGCGAAGAGGTCGCCGCGGACGAAGGCGACATTCGCCAGCCCCGCCCTGCAGGCCCGCGCCTGTGCCGCCGCCAGAGACGGGGCGGACAGCTCGACCGAGACGAAGGCGGCCTCGAGACTGCGCGCCGCCAGGGTCACGGTCTGCTCGCCGGTGCCGCAGCCGATCTCCAGCACGCGCGCGCCGGCGGCGTACGCGGTGCCCTCATGGATCAGCGGCCGCAGGATGTCGGCCTGGTCGCCCAGCCGCTCCGCCTCCCGGGCCGAATAGCCGTGGACATAGTCGCTCATGACCGGCGGCCGGCTGTCGCCGCGAAAAGGCTTGCCGGGCGCGGCGGAGCATGATAGCGGCGGACGGTCGGTCCGGTGCCGCCTGTGGCGGCCGATACCCGGGGTGTCAGCATGCCCATCGTGTCATCCGTTTGCGTCTATTGCGGTTCCACCGGCCGGGTCTCCGAGCGCTACAAGGCCGTCGCCCGCCGCCTGGGCGAGCTGCTCGCCGCCAAGGAGATGACGCTGGTTTATGGCGGCGGCAAGGTAGGGTTGATGGGCATTATCGCCGACAGCGCGTTGGCGGCGGGCGGCCGGGTCATCGGCATCATTCCCGACCATATCCAGTCGCTGGAGGTCGGCCACCCCGACCTGACCGAGCTGATCGTCGTGCCGAGCATGCACGACCGCAAGCGCAAGATGTTCGAGCGCTCCGACGCCTTCGTCGTGCTGCCGGGCGGGCTGGGCACGGTCGACGAAATGGTCGAGATCATCACCTGGAAACAGCTGGCGCTGCATGACAAGCCGATCGTGCTGGTCAATGACGACGGCTATTGGCAGCCCTTCCTGGCCATGATCGACCACATGATCGGACAGGGCTTCGTGCGGGCGCAGAACCGCCGGCTGTTCCGGGTGGTCGACACGCTGGAGGATGTCTTCCCGGCGCTCGCCATGGCGCCGGAGCCGATGATCGCCCCGCAGGCAAAGTGGATGTGAGCCGGCGACCGGCCGGGCCGGCGCGTGCGGCGGGGGCGCCGCCGCACGGTCCGGGTCTTAGGCGACCGGGTGTTTGAGGGCCGGGTTCTGGACGGCCGGCTTCTTGGAATAATCGTAGAAGCCCTTGCCGGTCTTGCGGCCGAGATAGCCGAGCTGGACGAGGCGGGTGAGGGTGTGCGGCGGCGAGCAGTATTGCTGCCGGACGTCGCCGTAGATATTGAGGGACATCGCATTGACGACGTCGAGGCCGATATAGTCGGCCAGCTCGAACGGTCCCATCGGATGGCTGGCGCCGAGTTTCATGGCCCGGTCGATCGACTCGATGTCGCCGGTGCCGGTCTCCAGCATGCGGATGGCGTTCAGCATGTAGGGAGTCAGCAGCCGGTTGACGATGAACCCGGTGGTGTCCTGCACCAGCACCGGCTCCTTGCCGACATGGCGGCAGAACTCGAACAGCCGGTTGATGGTGGCATCCGAGGTCTCGAAGGCGTGGATGATCTCGACCAGCTGCATCATCGGCGCCGGGTTGAAGAAGTGCAGGCCGGCGACGCGATCGCGGACCTTGCACACGCTCATCATCGTCGTCACCGACAGGGTCGAGGTGTTGGTGGTGAGCAGTGCCGAATCGGTGCAGATGCTCTCCAGCCGTTCGAACAGCTGGCACTTGATGTCGATGTCCTCGACGATCGACTCGATCACGAGATCGCAAGGGGCGACGTCCGCCTCGTCATGCGTGAAGGCGATGCGGCCCATAATGCCGTCGCGGACCTCCGCCTCCATCTTGCCGCGTTCGACCGCCTTGTTGAGGGAGCCCTCCAGCTTGGCCTTCGACTTGTCCGTCGTCCCGGGCGTGGCCTTGACGATGACCACCTCCAGCCCGGCCTGGGAACAGACCTGCGCCATGCCGAGACCCATGGTGCCGCAGCCGATAATGCCCACACGCTTGATATCCATTACTTTGCGCCTTTCTTTCCGTTGAACCGACCGCGACCTTGACACTGGGGAGGCCCGGGACGTCTCCACGGGGTGGGGACGCGCTGCCGTCTCTGTCCGTTTTCCCTTATTTTCTTACGGGATTGAGCGATGGATAGTCATTTTCGCCAATATGGGCAAGCGATTCCGAGTCATAGCAGGGTTCCCTGCGCATCCCGCGGCCGGATCAGGGCCGGGTCGTCATGGCGCGGATTGCCCACCCGCATGTCGACAGCCCATGCCTCCATTGCGTCCGGGTCATAGGGACGCAACAAAGTTTCAGCATCGGGGCGTTCGGGGTCGAGCCATGCGTCCTGCGCATGAGGGGGGACGATAACCGGCATGCGATCGTGGATGTCGGCGCAGAAATCATTGGCCTCGGTGGTGATGATGGTGAACGTCTCGACCGGCTCGTCGTCGGCATTGCGCCAGCGGCTCCACAGGCCGGCAAAGCCGAACGGCCCGCCGCCCTTCAGCCGGATCAGGTAAGGCTGCTTGCGCCCGCCGGTCTTCTTCCATTCGTAGAAGCCGTCGGCGACGACAAGGCAGCGGCGCTTGCGGAAGGAGTCGCGGAAGGAGGGCTTGCTCGCCACCGATTCGGCCCGGGCATTGATCAGCTTGTTGCCGATGGTCTCGTCCTTGGCCCAATGCGGGATCAGCCCCCAGCGCAGAGGCACGAGCTCCCGCCCGCCGCCTTCCGCCTGCCGCCGCACCACCGGCACCGTCTGGGTCGGCGCGACATTATACCGTGGCGCAATCTCGGGCGTGTCGGCGAGGCCGAACAGCTCCCGGATCGCCTCCGCCGGCGAAGTGATCATGTATCGACCGCACATGGGAGTCTCTATTGTGCTCGACGCATTCTCTTGCTGAGAAAATACGCCAGCACCGCCCCTGTGACGGTGCCCAGTCCCGTCAGGAGGAGAGGTACAAGCAGGGCGAGAGCGGCCGACACGTCGGCATCGGGCCCGCCCACTAGTGGCAGAGCAATCACTGCACCGACCGCCGCGCCGCCAACGGCGCCGGCACCGGTGTCTTCACGCGTCATGGCCCGGCCGTGGCCCCGGCCGATCCGCGGCTCACGAACGGCATGGCTCTGGCCGGATTGCGGCGCCTGCATCGTCAAGCCTCCCTGGTGTTTAAATGCCCGATATAACATATGATGATCGCCGTCAGCAGAAGAACGCCGGTGACGAAATAAACTGCGGGTCCCGGCTCAAAGCTTGGATCGTGGCGCCACACAGCGATGAATCCGGCATAAACACTGACCGTGAGTGCGATCAGGATCATCGCCAGAGCAATTCCCTGGTGTCGATGAACTATTGGTAGGAGAGCGTGCAAGGTTGAACCCACAAGTGTCAAGGAATAGAATGTGAGTGCCCAAGGCGTTACATTCGCGATGGCATTTCCGTAGTCCGGCGTAAAAGTCCTATCGCCAGTAGACCACAAAAATATGCAAAAAGATGCAAGCAGGACAGGCCCAAGAATGGGAATGAAGACTTGCCAGAATAGCCATGTCCAATTCAGCTTTGCCATGATATTGCCTGTTGGGTCAGATTTCGGCTTCGTCGAGCGAGGGAGGAAGCGCTGCCGGCCTTCCCGGAGACACGCTCCTGTACCCGTTCGTGAACCGGACAAGCAAGCCGCTCAGGGCTCATGGTCCCACTCTCGCTTCTCCTTCGACGGCTGGGCAGATTGTTCGCGGATCAATCCGGCGCAGAGGGTCGATACCACTATTCGGCTGCGCAACACCTCCAAAAGTTCAGTTGAAGTCGTTCAGAACTCTCTGCCAAGTTAGGGAAGCTAGGTCTTCAGCGTTGTAAAGAATATTGGAACCTGCTCGAAGCCAAGGACAGCCAGGGTTACGGCACCAAAATACGCGCCGATCTGTGCCATCCAAGAATTTAATAACCCGATAAATCGCTCGCCTTTCTCATGGAGGATTTGTTCGTCAGCTGGCATGAGGCAAGCTTCCCGGCATCCGTATCAACGTCCGAGGAAAACATGGCCAGGGAAAATGAGCGTGTCAATGACTGTCTCAACCAATAATGCTTGATGGTTTTCCGGCCATGGAACAACAGCTGACGCAGCAGGATCTGGAGGCAGCGTGCCGGGCGCTCATTCGCGCGCGGCACTCGAACCTTGGCGTCGAGATAACCCTGCCGGTTCTCTATCCCGACGGCCAGGCAGTGGATGTGGCGGTCACGGTCGATGCGGGCACCTATGTCGTGCACGACGCATCCAATGGCAGCTTCTATCTGAGCAAGCACGGAGTGGAGTTTACCGCCCGGCTCCGGGATCGCCTTGCGGCCCTTGCCGAGTCCTATGGTTGCGATTTCCTGTCGGGCCGCGTCTCCATGGCCTGCACGGCTGACGTAATCGCCGTCGCCATTGCGCTGGTGGCCAATGCCTCGCGCGCGATCGGCGACGAGGCGCGCCGGGTTGCGCTCGGTCGCGCCCGGCTCTTCGAAAAGGCTGTGACCGGCCGCTTGAAGACGCTCTGCGCTGAGCGTTTGCAGGAGCGGGCCGAAGTCATCGGCGACAGCGGGCGGGTCTATCGTGTCGGCCATGTGATCACGGCCGCGGACTGCCGGAGCCCACTCTGCTTTATCGAGACGGTGGCGAACGAGAAGGCTGTACCCCGGCGGGTCGCGGAATTCCTCGATCTGACGGATGAGTATCCCGAGGTGCCACGCCAGTCCGTTTATGACGAGGATTTGCAGTGGGAAAGCCATAACCTGCTGCTGCTCCAGAAGGTCTCGGAAACCATTCCGTTCAGCGAGCGCAATCCCGGTTTTCTTGACCGGACCATGGAGAGGCTTCTGGCCCTTGCCGCCTGACGCCGGCCCTGATCGAGCCCTGAGGTGGGTGCGGCGTTTTGCGCTAGCACCCGCAGGAGGGGCTTAAGGAGCCGTCGCAGCAGCGGAGGCGGTTGTAGTCCCGGCTGCAGCCGCAGACGCCGCCATGCCAGGAGCAGCAGCCGCGCCGGGCCTCGTCGAATGCCGCCGCCATACAGGCCGCCCGGGCCGGGACAGCCACACCGTCAAGGTCAGCGGGAAAGACGGTACAGACCTCGGCCGTCGGGGTCGGGGTCATGATCGACGGCAACGGCTCGGCGGTGTCTTCGGCCTGCAGGCCGACGAAGGAAAAGAGAATAAGAAAGAGAGCCAATACGACCGTGTGCATTGCTTGACCCCTCAACAAATATGGCTATTCGACTATGCGCTTTATGGCGTTGCCTGGGGAGTCCCGACCTTTTCATTTCGGAGTCCGTCACGAATTCATGCGATGGTATTCGTGCAAGCGGCGACCGCGCTCCGCCTCAAGAGGGCGTGACCGAGGCGGCGAGACCGGCTAAAACCCGGGGCATGAGCACGCTGGATCCAGACACGCGGCCCGGCCCGGGCGACGAACCCGCAGCCCCGCCGGAAACCGCCGCCCCGTCCGAGGCCGATACCGAGACCGATACCGAGACCGAGGCCGAGGCCGAGACCGTGCGGGTCGAGCTCGGCGATCGCGGCTATGACATTCGGATCGGCGCCGGGCTGATCGACCGGGCCGGGCCCCTGATCCGGCCGCTGCTGACGGTGCCGCATGTCGCGGTGATCACCGACGCGACGGTGGCCGGGCTCTATGGGGAACGCTTCGACGCGGCGCTGGCTGCGGCCGGCATCCGCAGCGACAGGATCACCCTGCCGGCCGGGGAGGAATCCAAGAGCCTCGACCATCTCGGCCGGGTGCTCGACTGGCTGCTCGGCCTGGGCATCGAGCGGGCCAGCCTGGTCGCGGCGCTGGGCGGCGGGGTGGTCGGCGACCTCGCCGGCTTTGCCGCGGCGGTGGCGTTGCGCGGCATCCCCTTCGTCCAGATCCCGACGACGCTGCTGGCCCAGGTCGACAGCGCCGTCGGCGGCAAGACCGGCATCAATTCTCCGCACGGCAAGAACCTGATCGGCGCCTTTCACCAGCCGCGCCTGGTGCTGGCCGACACCGCGACGCTCGACAGCCTGCCGCGGCGCGACGTCGGCGCCGGCTATGCCGAAGTGGCGAAATACGGCCTGATCGACCGGCCCGATTTCTTCGCCTGGCTGGAGTCGGGGGGTGCGGCGGCCCTGCTGGCCGGCGACCCGGCGGCCCGGCGCCGGGCGATCCGCACCAGTTGCGAGGCCAAGGCGGCGATCGTCGCCGCCGACGAACGGGAGAGCGGGCAGCGGGCGCTGCTCAATCTGGGCCACACTTTCGGCCATGCGCTGGAGGCGGCGGCCGGCTATTCCGACGCGCTCCGGCATGGCGAGGCGGTGGCCATCGGACTCGTCCTCGCCTATGGCCTGTCGGCGCGGCTCGGTCTCTGCCCGGACGCCGACGCCGACCGCGTCCGCCGGCATGTCGAAGCCGCCGGCCTGCCGGCCGCGCTGCCCGCCTGGGCGCCCGATGCCGACGCCCTGCTGGCGCTGATGGCCAAGGACAAAAAGGTGGCGGGCGGCAGGCTGACCTTCATCCTGGCGCGCGGGATCGGCCGGGCCTTCATCGCCCGCGACGTCGCGCCGGAGGCGGTGCGCGCGTTCCTCGCCGCCTGTCCGCGCGCCTGAGGCGCCGAGTCGCCGTTGTTCGCCCCGGCCTTGCCGTCGCATAGTGCGCGGCGATCGCCGTCGCGCCCCGGCCGCGGCACCAACCGAGAAACGGTCGCACCGCCATGAGTTGGGACATGATCCTGACGGCCCTGTCGATCCTGGGGCTTCTCATCCTGTCCGGCTTCTTTTCGGGATCGGAAACCGCGCTGACGGCCGCCAGCCGCGCCCGCATGCACCAGCTGCAGCAGGAGGGCAACAAGCGCGCCGAGATGGTCAACCGGCTGCGCGAGAACAAGGAGCGGCTGATCGGCGCCATCCTGCTCGGCAACAACCTGGTCAATATCCTGGCCTCGGCCCTCGCCACCTCCGTCCTGCTGACGCTGGTGGGCGAGGCGGCCGTGCCGATCGCCACCATCGGCATGACGCTGCTGGTGCTGATCTTCGCCGAGGTGCTGCCCAAGACCTACGCCATCAACCAGTCGGAGCGCATGGCGCTGACCATCGCCCCGGTGCTGCGCCTGGTGGTCGTGGTGCTGGCGCCGGTGGTCCAGGGCATCACCGCCATCGTCCGCGGGGTGCTGTATCTGCTGCGCGGCGGCGGCACCAATGTCTCGGTCTCCGACTATCTCGACGAGCTGCGCGGCGCCATCGAGCTGCACCAGGGGACCGAGCGCGAGATCGAGGAAGAGCGGGCGATGCTGCGCTCGATCCTCGACCTGGGCGAGGTCTGGGTGTCGGAAATCATGACCCACCGCCGCAACGTCGTTTCCATCGAGGCCGACCTGCCGCCCGGCGAGATCGTCGACGCCGTGGTCGCCAGCCCCTTCACGCGGCTGCCGCTCTGGCAGGGCGAGAGCGACAATATCGTCGGCGTGCTGCACGCCAAGGACGTGCTGCGGGCGGTCCGCGGCCGGCACGGCGATTTCTCCAAACTCGACATCACCGTGATCGCCGCCAAGCCCTGGTTCATCCCCGACACCACCAGCCTGCTCGACCAGCTGCGGGCCTTTCGCACAAGGCGGGAGCACTTCGCCCTGGTCGTGGACGAATATGGCAGCCTGCAGGGGGTGGTGACGCTGGAGGACATTCTGGAGGAGATTGTCGGCGATATCGCCGACGAGCACGACATCCCGGTGGCGGGCGTCCGGCC
>JAAAOG010000100.1 GCA_009909005.1 Alphaproteobacteria bacterium
GCAGGACAAGCTTTTCTGCCGGCCCTGTTTTGTTCTAAAGTGCCGATGACGTTCCGCAAGGATGAGCCCATGACCCGTATCGCCGAAATCGCCGCGGACGTCGATCCGCGAACATCGCCGGCGCCTGGCAAAGGACTTCAAAGACAGCCCGAGCCTGCGACGGTATGCCCGGGAGGAGTTTCCGGCAGCCTATGTCAACGCTTTGGAACAGGCGGCCGACGAGACCCGGCTTCCGCGCGCCCGGTTCCCCACCGAAACGCCGTTTACGCTCGATGAGGTGTGCGACAAGGCGTGGTTCCCGCCCGAAATCGCCGAACGGCTCTGATCACCCGTGACCGACGACACCCACATCATCCCGCAGCCTTTCGCCGAGGCGCTGGGCGAGCGCTATCTCAGCTACGCGCTCTCGACCATCCTGTCGCGCTCCCTGCCCGACGTCCGCGACGGGCTGAAGCCGGTCCACCGCCGCCTGCTCTACGCCATGCGCGAGCTCGGCCTGGGCTCGGCGCGCGGTCACAAAAAGGCGGCGCGGGTGGTCGGCGACGTCATCGGCAAATACCACCCGCATGGCGAGGGCGCGGTCTACGACACGCTGGTCCGCCTCGCCCAGGACTTCGCCCAGCGCTATCCGCTGGTCGACGGGCAGGGCAATTTCGGCAATATCGACGGAGATAACCCGGCGGCCATGCGCTACACCGAGGCGCGGCTGACCGCGGTGGCGGAGGCGCTGCTCGACGGCATCGACGAGGACGCCGTCGATTTCCGCACCACCTATGACGACGAAGGCGAGGAGCCGGTGGTGCTGCCGGCCGGCTTCCCCAACCTGCTGGCCAATGGTGCCCAGGGCATCGCCGTCGGCATGGCGACATCGATCCCGCCGCACAATGCCGGCGAACTCTGCGACGCCCTGCTGCATCTGCTGAAGACCCCGAACGCCGATCCCGACAGCCTGTTGCACTTCGTCCAGGGGCCGGACTTCCCCACCGGCGGCGTGCTGGTCGAGCCGGCGGAGGCGATTGCCGCCGCCTACCGCACGGGCCGCGGCAGCTTCCGGCTGCGGGCGCGTTGGACGACCGAGAAACTGCCGCAGGGCCAGTACCAGATCGTCGTCACGGAGATCCCGCACCAGGTGCCAAAGTCCCGCCTTATCGAGAAGACCGCCGAGCTGATCACCAGCCGCCGGCTGCCGTTGCTCGCCGATATCCGTGACGAGTCCGCCGACGATGTCCGCCTGATCCTGGAGCCGAAGAGCCGCACCGTCGACCCCGAGGGGCTGATGGAGCACCTGTTCCGCCAGACCGAGCTGGAAGTGCGGGTCGGGCTGAACATGAACGTGGTCGACCCGAAGAACGTGCCGCGGGTGATGACGCTGAAGGAGGTGCTGGAAGCGTTCCTGGAGCACCGGCGCGTGGTGCTGCTGCGTCGCAGCCGCCACCGACTGGACAAGATTGACCGGCGGCTGGAAATCCTCGATGGCCTGCTGGTCGTCTATCTCAATATCGACGAGGTGATCCGCATCGTCCGCTTCGAGGACGACCCGAAGGCCGAACTGATCCGGCGCTTCGATCTGACCGAGACCCAGGCCGATGCGGTCCTGAACATGCGGCTGCGGGCGCTGCACAAGCTCGAGGAGATCGAGCTGCGCAAGGAGCATGAAAGCCTGAGCGCCGAAAAGGCCGAGCTGCAGGCGCTGCTCGACGACCCGGCGAAACAGCGCCGCTCCCTCGGCAAGGAAATCCGCGAAATCAAGAAGCGGTTTGGCCAGGACACGCCGCTCGGTCGCCGCCGCACCACCATCGGCACGCCGCCCCTTGTCGCGCCGCCGCCGCTCGAAACCGCCGTCGAGCGCGAGCCGATCACCGTGCTGCTGTCCGAAAAGGGCTGGATCCGGACGGTGCGCGGCCACCAGCCCGACATGTCCGAGGCGAAGTACAAGGAAGGCGACCGGGAGCGCTTCGTGCTCCATGCCGAGACCACCGACAGGCTTCTGGTCTTCGCCAGCAATGGCCGGTTCTATACGCTGGGCTGCGATAAGCTGCCGCGGGGCAAGGGCTATGGCGAGCCAGTGCGGCTGATGATCGATCTGGCGCAGGAGGCGGAGATCGTCACCGTGCTACGCCACGACCCGGAGCGCACGCTGATCCTCGCCGCCTCGGACGGCCGCGGTTTCCGTGTCGCCGAGGCCGAGGTGGCGGCACAGACCAGGGCCGGCAAGCAGGTGATGACGGTCGGGGAGGGGGTGCGTGCCGCGATGTGCTGGCCGGTGACGGGCGATACCGTCGCGGTGCTCGGCACGAACCGCAAGCTTCTCTGCTTTCCGGTGGAGGAGGTGCCGCAGCTGGCCCGCGGCCGCGGCGCCATCCTGCAGCGCTACAAGGACGCTGACCTGGCCGACCTGGTGACCTTCAACCACGCCGACGGCCTGTCCTGGCCCTCCGGCGACCGCCGCCGCACCGAAACCGATTTGACGCCCTGGCTCGGCGCCCGCGGTCAGGCCGGTCGCCAGCCCCCGCGCGGCTTCCCGAAAACCAATCGGTTCGCGTAAAGAGACATAACCCGGGCCATCCTTCCCCCGTCATGGAGACGGTGTGTCAAGCAGAGAGTCCGGTTCAGGAATTGTGAGCGCGCGCTTGACAAGTTGCCGCAGGGTTTCGGACGGCAGCTCTGCAAGACGTGCTTCAAGAGCTGGGTCAACTCTTCCAAACCTGGTGGTCAGGATTTCAACAATACTCTCGGCAAGGCCTTGAACCTCACCCAGTGACTTTCCCTGTTCACGGCCCTGCTCAATCCCCTGCTCCAGGCCCTGCTCCAGGCCCTGCTGACGCCCCTGCTTGATCCCTTTCTCCAGACCTTCCTGGAGCCATTCCTGTGCCGCAAGCGATACCATGTCGTCCCTCCTGCCGGGCCTTGCCTCTCTCACAATATCGATCAGCGTTTCGCGGTCCAATTGGCTGAACGTCCGAACAATATAGATGAGGCTCTGGATTTCCAAAATCGAGCCTTCCGGCAGCGACGCGACGATTTCGGCGATGATCTCGCGTGGTGCCTTCTCCGCCATGGCGTACTTCAGGGCCAGAAGCACCGCGCGAACAATTGGTCTCCGGGACAAGGAGGCATCATCGATCCGGCCCAGATCGCGGACGATGTAACGAAAATCGCGCAGCTGTTCCTTCCACGGATCGGCTCCGGCAATACAGTCGAACACGGACAGCGGCACGCGCCACGGCTTCCGGCCATGATAGATGACGAGCGGAACGATCGCCGGCAGCGACCCGCCCCCTGCGAGGCCGCTGTCGACGTAGCGCTGCCAGATGCGGACCATGTAGCCCAGGAGCTGCAGCGGCGTCTCGGCGTCCGGCGTGCTCTTGTGCTCCAGGAGGATATAGAGCAGCGCCGGCGTGCCGTTCATCAGCTCGAGCTCATAGAGCCTGTCCGCCCGGGTCTCTCGCAGGTGCGGATCAATGAAAGTGGCGTCGGTCAGAACGGGGGGCCGCCCGGACAAAGCGGCGGCGATGTCCGGCGGCAGCTGCTCACGGATCAAGGCGCCGGCATCCTCCGGATTCTCCAGGAGACAGCGAAACAGGGCATCGTGCGGATTGTTCGATGCTGGCATGAACGACCTTCCGGCGACTCATGCCAGGGTACACTATTCGGCGTCGTTTCGGGGCACGCGCTGCGGTCCGGCCCTTTTGGCAAGGCCCGTCAGGCCGCCTGAACCCGGACCTCAGACGCCGGCGCGTCTCTGAACCAGACGGTCACCGCCCTATCGATGGGGCTTGCAGGGCGCCGGAGTTTTCACCCGCCCACGACGCGCAAGGTGTGCAGGGCGATCATGCGCTCTTCATCCGTCGGGATGACCCAGGCGGCGACCGGGCTGTCCGGCGTCGAAATGCGCCGCGCACCCCCGGCCGGACCGTCATTGGCGCTGGCGTCCAGCCGGATGCCGATCCATTCGGAGCCTTCGCACACCATCCGGCGGACCGGGGCGGCGTTCTCGCCGATGCCGGCGGTGAAGACGAAGGCGTCGAGCCCGCCCAGGCTGGCGGCCAGCGAACCCAGCTCCTGACAGATGCGGTAGACGAAGATGTCGACCGCCAGTCTGGCCTCCGGCTTGTCGCTGGCCAGCAGCTCGCGCATGTCGTTACTCAGCCCCGACACGCCTTGCAGGCCCGAGCGCTTGTAGATCAGCGCTTCGACATCGTCCGGGCTCATGCCGCGCTGCTTGATCAGGTCGACCACCAGCCCGGCATCGAGCGCGCCGCAGCGGGTGCCCATGGGCAGGCCGTCGACGGCGGTGTAGCCCATGGTGCTCTCGATGCTCTTGCCGTCCTTGATGGCGCACATGCTGGCGCCGTTGCCGAGATGCGCGACGACGACCCGGCCACGCGCGATGTCCGGCGCCACCTCCGGCAGCGAAGCGGCGATGTACTCATAGGACAGGCCGTGAAAGCCGTAGCGCCGGACGCCGCGGTCATAGAACTCGATCGGCAGGGCGAAGTGCTCCGACACCGGTGCGTGACCGCGGTGGAAGGCGGTGTCGAAACAGGCGACCTGCGGCAGCTCGGGCATGGCCTCGGCGATCGCCTTGATCGGCGCCAGATTGTGCGGTTGGTGCAGCGGAGCGAGCGGCACCAGCCGTTCCAGCTTTTCCATAATCGTGGCGTCGACCTTGACCGGCACGTCATGCTCCGGGCCGCCATGCACCACGCGGTGGCCGACCGCAGCCAGGTCGGCACCGTCCCGGTTGCCGGCGAGCCAGTCGCGCAGATGGCCGAGCGCCCGGGCATGGCCGCCGCCCGCCTCCCAGGTCGCGTCCTCCAGCACCGTGCCGTCGGCCTTTTTGGCGACGAAGCGCGGGGCCGAGCCGATGCCCTCGATCTGCCCCTTCAGGGTCAGGTCGATGCCGGTGCCGGCAGCCAGCCCGTCGGCCAGGGCGAAGACCGAGAATTTCAGGCTGGAGGAGCCGGCATTGATGACCAGGATGGCGTCGGTCATGTTCCCACGCCTTTCAGGATCTTGCCCGGCACCTGGCCGCGGCGGCGATAGGCCATGATCGCGGCGACGGCGCAGGAGGCGAGCTTGGTGCGGTGATTGTCGGCTCGGCTGGTCAGGATGATCGGCACCCTGGCCCCGAGCACCACGCCGGCGGCATCGGCCTTGGCCATGAAGGTCAGCTGCTTGGCGAGGATGTTGCCGCTCTCAAGGTCCGGCACCACGAGGATATGCGGCTGGCCGGCGACGGCGGATTTGATGCCCTTGATCCGTGCCGCCTCCTTGCTGATGGCGTTGTCGAAGGCGAGCGGCCCGTCGAGCAGGGCGCCGGCGATCTGGCCGCGATCGGCCATCTTGCACAGGCTGGCGGCGTCCTGGGTCGAGGGGATGCGGGTGGTCACGGTCTCGACGGCCGAGAGGATGGCGACCCGCGGCTGCTCGATGCCCAGAGCGTGGGCGAGGTCGATGGCGTTCTGGCAGATGTCGCGCTTCGCCTCCAGGTCCGGCTGGATGTTGATGGCGCCGTCGGTGACGATCAGCAGGTCGGGCTGGGTCGGCACGGTCATGATGAAGGCGTGGCTGATACGGCGCTCGGTGCGCAGCCCATGCGATTTGCTGACCACCGCACCCATCAACTCGTCGGTGTGCAGGCTGCCCTTCATCAGGATTTCGGCCTCGCCGGCGCGCACCAGCTCGACCGCCTTGGCGGCCGATTCATGGCTGTGCTCGGCATCGATCAGGGTGCAGTCGGAAAGGTCGAGCCCGAATTGCTCGGCCACGTCGCGGACCTTGGCCAGCGGCGCCACGACCTTCGGCACGATGATGCCCTGAGCCGCGGCATCGACCACGGCAGAGAGCGAAGACTCGTCGCAGGGATGGGCGATGGCGGTCGGGATCGGCTCGATGCTTTCGCACAGGGCCATCAGCCGGTCGAAGCCGCGATGCTGCTGCAGGACGAATTCCGGCAGCTCTTCGCGGCTCCGGCGGATCTTCTCGGCCGGGGCGATGACCTCCACCGTGCCTTCCAGAACCGGCTGGTCGAGATGGTTGACCGCCCGGCAGCCGAATTTGACTGAGCGGTCGGACGGTGTCTTGTCCTCGGCCGTCAGGGTGACGGTGATGGTGTCACCCGGGCCGATCGGGCCGACGAAGCGCAAGGCCTGGCCGATAAAGATGGTGCCGGGGCCGGGCAACTGCGTGGACAGGACCGTGGCGACGAGATTGCCGCTCCACAGGCTGTGGCCGATGACCCGCGACTGCACGCCCTCCCGCGGGTCCTCGTCGATATAATTGGGGTCGATATCGCCGGTCAGGGCGGCGAACAGTGCAACGTCGTTCTCGGTCAGCGTTTTCGACAGACTCGCCGTTTCGCCCACTTCGATTTCATCGAAGGTGCGATTCTCCAGAAAACCGTTGTTGTTCATGGGGCAGATCCCTTCCGTCCGCTCCTCCGGTGCGTACCGCAGGCGTCAGGCCATGATGTTGAAGCCGGCGTCGACGAAGACGACATTGCCGGTGATCAGCTTGGCATCGTCGACGGCCAGGTTGGCGGTCGCCATGCCGACATCCTCGATCGACACCTGGTCGTGAACCGGTGCCCGGCTTTCGACGTCCTTCATCAAGTGGTCGAACTCGGCGATGCCGGAGGCGGCACGGGTCTTGATCGGTCCCGGCGAAACGGCATGGACGCGAATGCCCTTCGACCCCAACTCCGCCGCCAGATAACGCACCACGCTTTCCAGCGCCGCCTTGACGGGGCCCATCATGTTGTAGTTCGGCACGACGCGGGTGCTGCCGATATAGGTCATGGTCACCAGACAGCCGCCATTGACCATCAGCGGCTCGGCGAGCCGGGCCATACGGATAAAGGAGTGGCAGGAGACGTCCATGGCGAGCTGGAAGCCGGACAGCGAGCAGTCGGTCACCCGGCCATGCAAATCCTCCATCGGCGCATAGGCGATCGAGTGCAGGAGAAAGTCGAGCCGGCCCCAGCGCTCCCGGATGGTGTCGAACACGGCCTCCATCTCGCCGGGCCTCTGCACATCCATCGGCAGAATGATCGGTGCGCCCAGCTCTTCGCCCAGGGGCCGGACATGCTTCTCCGCCTTGGCATTGAGATAGGTGATGGCCAGTTCGGCGCCGAGTTCGCGATAGGCCTGGGCACAGCCCCAGGCGACGCTGGAATTGTTGGCGATGCCGACGACCAGGCCCTTGCGGCCGCTCAACGGTAAACCTTCCCCCATTCCGACATCTCCCGGTTGTTGCAGACGGGCTGGAGCGCAGTCGCCGGCCCTGCTTGCGGTCCGACGAGGTCGCTGTGGTGCGATAACACGGGCGCCGCGGGTATGTTGCGCTGCGCCAGAGCCCGGCGCCGACGATGCGCGGGACTTTGCGACAAAGCGCCCGTGCGACTCAAATGACCATCTTGCGCAGGCGCTGCGACAGAATGTCGAGGAGCGTAACCGACACGATCACGATCAGCAGCAGTGCCGCCGTCTCCCCATAATAGAACCCGCGGATCGATTCGTAGAGAATTTGCCCGATGCCGCCGGCGCCGACAATGCCCAGCACGGTCGCCGACCGGACATTCGATTCGAAGCGATAGAGCGAATAGGAAATCCACAGCGGCAGCACCTGCGGCACCACGCCGAAGATCACCTCCTGGTTCCAGTTGGCGCCGACTGCCTTGATACCCTCGACCGGGCGGGGGTCGACGGCCTCGACGGCCTCCGAGAACAGCTTGGCGAGAATGCCGGTCGTGTGGATCCAGAGGGCCAGCACCCCGGCAAAGGGGCCGAGGCCGACCGCCACGACGAACAGCATGGCGAAGACCATTTCGTTGATGGCGCGGAAGGCGTCCATCAGCCGCCGCACGGGATGGTAAATCCACCACGGTGCGATATTCTCGGAAGAAAGAATGCCGAGCGGTATGGCGCACAGCACCGCCAGGGCGGTACCCCAGATGGCGATCTGCACGGTGATGATCATCTCCTCCAGATAAATCGGCCAGTCATAGAAGTCCGGCTGGAGGAAGCCCTGCAGATAGCGGGCCATATTGGCGGAATTGGCGACGAGCTCTTCGGGGCGCATATCCGCCCCTTCCCAGGACCAGACCAGCAGGCCGAGCACCACCGCCCAGAGGATCACGGTGCCCCAGCTCTGTTTCAGGTCGCGCGGCGGCAGGCCGACCTCGGTTCCGTCCGCGGGGCGGCCCGGTGAGGAATGTGTGGCCGGCACGGGCTGCCGGCCCTGGTCCAGATCGACCATGATTCGCCTGTCGGAGATGGGAAGGAAACGCCAGGAGCCGCCGGCGGGCAGCCCCACTTGCGCATTTCAAAGGAACAACGCCCGGCGACCGGTGCCGGCCGCCGGGCGTCTCGGCGATACCTTACTGATTGGCCGCCAGGATTTCGAGAACGGCGAGTTCCTCGTCGATCTCGGCGATCCGGGCCTCACGCTCGGCCGGGTCCATCCGGTCGTCGTTCATCAGCTCGGTCTTTTCGCGGAACAGCCGCAGCTCGCGGATCGGGTAGAGCTGGGCATTGCTGGAGGCCGTGAACGGGCCGAGGCCGTCGGTCATGCCGGCCAGCACCTCGAGCTCCGCATCGATATCATCGCCCACGCGGCCATAAGAGAGGAAGAAGGCGCGAATGGTGTCCTTCAGGTCGCGGCTGAGGTCGGCGCGGAAGACCAGCGGATCGGAGGGGATGAGCGGCGAGGTCCAGATCGGGCGGACATTGGCCGCGGCGTCCGGCGCATTGGCCTGGCTGCGGGCGACCTGCTCGCTGTTATTGGCAGCGGCATCGACCTGCTCGTTCGCAACCGCCATCAGATTGGTCTCGTGATTGGCGTTGCGGACGTTGGCGAAGCATTCCTGCGGGTCGACGTCGTTCCGGGCGAAGACGTAATAGCTCGGCACGAGATAGCCCGAGGTCGAGTTCGGGTCACCGATGCCGAAATCCAGGCCCTCGCCACAGGCGGCCAGCAGATCTTCAAGCGTCTGGTACGGGCTGTCGACATGGACAAGGATGTGCGAGTAATAGCCCTCGCTGCCGTCCTGCTTCACCTGGCGGGCGAAGACTTCGCCATTGGCCAGGTCGACGGCCTGGATCGCCGAGGCATTGCCGAACCAGGCGACGGTCACCTGGCCGAAGCGCATCGCTTCGATGACGCCGGCATAGTCGCTGGCGTAGAAGCCGTTGACCGGCATGCCGAGCGCTTCCGACATGTCCTCAAGGAACGGCTCCCACTGCTGGCGCAGGTTCTGGGTCGATTCGGTCGAGATGATGCCGAAATTGATTTCGTCGGGATCGCCTTCCAGCGGCTCGTAATCCTGGGCCGAGACCGCGCCGGTGGCGAACGTCATGGCAGCAATGGCGGTGGCCGCCAGCAGCTTCCGGATGATCATGCCTCACCTTTCTCGTCGATTTGTTGACGGTTTTCCGCAGTTTATTCTCAATAAAGGAGCCGCGACGTGGACAGCGTGCGGCCATGGCCGGCGGGCCGGGCCCGCCGGTCAACCGGCAATGGCGGTCGCGGTCGCCGGGCGGCCGATCGGCGCCGGCTCGGCGGCCGCCTCATCCCGCCCCTGGCCATAGGCGCCGGGGAGGATCAGCTCTTCGCTCTGGGCGCCGTAGAGGTCGGTCAGGAATTTCGGGGTCAGCGCCGTCGACGGCCCGTCATAGACGATGCGGCCGTCGCGCAAGGCCACGGTGCGCGGACAATAGGCGAAGGCGTAGTCGACCTGGTGCAGGGACACCACCACGGTGATTCGGAATTCCCGGTTGATGTGGGCCAGGATTTCCATCACCCGGCGCGCCGATTTCGGGTCGAGCGAGGCGATCGGCTCGTCGGCCAGAACGATTTCCGCCTGCTGGACCAGGGCGCGGGCGATGGCGGCACGCTGCTGCTGGCCGCCCGACAGGGTCGAGGCGCGCTGCGTCGCGAAGTCGGCCATGCCGACCTGGTGCAGCGCCTGCATCGCCGCCAGCTTCTCCGCCCGCGTGAACCAGCCGAGCGAGCCGCGCCAGGAGGGGATGCGCCCGAGAGCGCCGAGCAGCACATTGGTCAGCAGCGACAGCCGGCCGACGAGATTGAATTGCTGGAACACGACCCCGACGCGGGCGCGGGTGAAACGCGCCCCGGCATTCAGGCTGCCGCCCTGCTGGACAGGCGTGCCGAGAACCTCGATCTGGCCGCCTGTGCCGCGGTCGGCGACCAGCAGGCCGGAGATATGGCGGATGAGCGTCGACTTGCCCGAGCCCGAGGCGCCGATCATCCCGACCATCTCGCCCGGCTGGACGACCAGGCTGACATCGTCCAGGGCCTTGCCGCGCCGCGAAAAGGTCTTGCTCAGATTGCGGACGGTGATAGCCGCCATCGGTCGCACGCCGTTCTGGGAAGGGGTCATGCTTGCTGCCGCGAGGTTTAGAGGCTCTGCAGGTCATGCATGTTTCAGGAGTGTGAAACTTTTATGGAGCGTGCCTGCGGGTCGATCTATGAGGCAGATGTCTAACATGGAATCGCATCGAGGGATGCCTGTGCGCATCGGCGGCAGACAAAAATCGCACCGCTGCGGTTTCCGGCCGCCGCCGGCTAACCGACGAACAAGGCGCCAATGCCCTTCTGCTGAGCGGCAAGAGCCCTTACAGTGCTGCGCACAACGTGTTTTCGACGCGATGCCCGGAAAGAAGCAGCGATGCTGGCAACGGCCCCGATCGACGAGGCGCGGCAGGTTCTGGACAGCTTCGCCACCAGCGCCTTCCTCGTGGAGGTGCCGGAGACGGGCGAGTTCCGCTTTGCCACCCTGAACCGCCGGCACGAACGATTGACCGGCATCGACCTGGCGGCCTTTGCCGGGCGGCGGCCGGCCGATCTGCTGCCGGTGGAAAGTGCCGCCCAGATGCAGCAGGCCTGCCGGCGCTGCGTCGAGACGCGCGAGGCGGTGGCCTATGAGGAGCGGCGCGACGGCCCCGGCGGCGTGCGCTGGTGGGAAACCGTGCTGGTGCCGCTGTTCGATCCGCAGCAGCACATCGTCCGGCTCCTCGGCTCCTCGCTCGACATCACCGCCCGCAAGCAGACGGAGGCACAAGCCGACCTGATCTTTCGACACTCGCCCTCGATCGTCTCCTATCTCGAAACCGCCGGCTCGGCGCGCCCCGGGACGGGGCCGGGCGAGGGCGGCCGCGCGGCGACCGGCCTTGCCAGCTTCATGGGCCAGGCGCTGCAGCCTCTCGGCGACGGCGGGGAGGGGGGCGGCAACCCGGTCTCCGAGGCCCTGGCCGGCCGGGAAACCTCCTTCGAGAGCGAGGTCGACAGCCCCGATCTCGGCCGCCGCAGCTATTTCACCACGCTGATCCCCGACCGTGCCGCAGACAGCTCGGTGCGCGGCGTCTCGGTCATGTCGACCGACATCACCGACCGCAAGCGGGCGGAGGATGCGCTGCGGGAGAGCGAGGCCAATCTCAGCGCCATCTTCAACGCGGCGGAAAGCCCGATCCTGCTGCTCGATCCTGCGGGCCGCATCGTCGCGGTGAACGCCGCGACCGCCCGCCGCCACGCCGCGGGCGTCGACCAGCTGCTCGGTCGCCCGGTCTGGGAGCTGTTCTCGCCCGACCAGCAGCAGGCCATCGCGGCGGAGATCGAGGCCGCCGCCGGCCGCAAGGCGCATGTCCGCTACCGCACCCGCATCGGCGACCGGTTCTTCGAGGAGGTGGTCTATCCGATCCTCGACGCCGAGGGCGCGGTCATGCGGCTGGCCGGCTATGCGCTCGACATCACCGAGCGCATCCGGGCCGAGCAGACCCTGGCCCGCCGCGACGACATCCTGGAAGCCGTGGCGCTGGCGGCCGAACGCTTCCTGACCACCACCTCCTGGGAGGCCTGCACGCAGGAGGTGATCGAGCGCCTGGGCTGGGCCGCCCAGGCCGGCCGCACCTATGTCTTCAAGAACTCGGTCGACGCCGACGGCGTGCTGCGCATGAGCCAGATGCACGAATGGGCGGCCCCCGGCGTCACCCCGCAGATCGACAATCCGCTGCTGCAGAACCTGCCCTACCGCGCCGGCGGGCTGGGGCGCTGGGAGAAGAACATGGGTGCCGGCGAGCCGGTGCTCGACGCGCTGGAATGGCTGCCGCGCGACGAGTATGGCGGGCTGGCGCCGCAGGGCTTTCGCTCCATCGCCGTGGTGCCGCTGTTCGTCGGCGACAGCTGGTGGGGCTTTATCGGCTTCGAGGACAAGCAGCCCGACCGGCAATGGGGCCGGACCGAGGTCGAGGCGCTGAAGATGGCGGCCAATATCCTCGCCGCCGCCCTGCGCCGCGAGCAGATGGACAATGCCCTGCGCCAGAGCGAGGCGCGCTACAAGCTGGCGGTGACAGCCGGCCCGGTCACCATCTTCGACTGGAACCTGGAGACCGGCGAGGTCTTCCTGTCCGACGAGTTCAAGGCCAAGCTGGGCTATGCCGATCATGAAATCGGCAGCCGCGAGGAGGACTGGCAGCGGCTGATCCATCCCGACGACCGCGAGCAGGCGCGGGCCGCGATGGCTGAACATCTGCGTGGCGAGACGGACAGCTATGAAGTGGAGCTGCGGCTGCTGCACCGCAGTGGGGCGACGCGCTGGTTCATCGTCCGCGGCGCCGTCGTCGCGCGCGACCGGTCGGACCGCCCGACCCTGGTGGCCGGCACCCAGACCGACGTCACCGAGCGCATGCAGGCGGCCGAGACGCTGCGCCAGCGCAGCCAGGCGCTGGCCCTCGCCAATGAGGAGCTGAAGAGCTTCACCTATATCGTTTCCCACGACCTGCGGGCGCCGCTGATCACCATCGAAGGCTTTGTGGCGGAGCTCGAGCATGGCTGCGAATCGCTCTCGGCCCTGGCGCGCGACGAGGACATGGACGCCGCGGCACTGCGCGCGCAGGTGCGCAGCACGGTCGAGACGCGCATGAGCCGGGCCATGGGCTATATCACCAAGGCGGCCGAGACGATGAACAGCCAGCTGGCAGCGCTGTTGAAGCTGTCGCGGCTGGGTCATCGCAACATGGCGTTCCGCGAGGTCGACTCCGCCGAGATCGTGCTGCGCCTGCTCGACCGGCTCGCCTACCAGATCCGCGCCTCCGAGACCCGCGTCGAATGCGGCAAGCTGCCCCGCATCAGCACCGACCCGGAGCTGCTGGAGGTCGTCCTCGGCAATCTCTTGACCAATGCCGTCAAATACCTGCGGCCCGGCGTGCCCGGCCATATCGTGCTCTGGGCCGAGCATGCGCCGGCCGAATGGGTCTTTCACATTCAGGACAATGGCCGCGGCATCGACCCGAAAGACCAGGCCCGGGTGTTCGAGATCTTTCGCCGGGCAGGGGAGGACTCGGTGGCCGGGGAAGGCGTCGGCCTGACCTTCGCCCGGGCGGCGGTGCGACGCGCCGGTGGCGAACTGTGGATGAAATCCAACCCCGGCCAGGGCAGCACCTTCAGCTTCGCCCTTCCCAGCCGCGAGACGCCGGAGGACGCCGGCGATGTTTCCGAAAGCTGACACCTGGTATATATTGCTGGACAACAGACGCCGTTCGGCCGTGCGCCGCCGCTTGTGTGATCGATAATGCCTCTTACCGACGAATACGACGCCACGACAATACTTCTGGTGGAAGATGAGCCGGCTCATGCCGAGCTGATTGAGTCCAATTTGCGCCGCGGCAAATTGGGGAACCCGATCGTCCGGGCCGGCAACGGGCAGGAAGCGCTCGACTATCTCCTGAGCCGCGGCAAGTGGGAAGGCATTCCCCGGCCGGACTCGCTGCTGGTGCTGCTCGACCTCAACATGCCGGTGATCGACGGCGTCCAGGTGCTGCGCACCATCAAGGCCGATCCGGCCCTGAGGAAGATTCCGGTCATCGTGCTGACCAGTACCGACGAGCCGCGCGAGATCGAAAGCGCCTACGACATCGGCTGCAATGCCTATGTCACCAAGCCGGTGCGCTACCAGGCCTTTGCCGAGACCATCCAGGGCCTCGGCCAGTTCGTCACCCTTCTGGCAGTGCCCAAAGCGGCGTGAGCCGGCGGCTGCTCAGCCGTCGTCCCGGCTGTCCATGGCGCCGTACGACCGGATGATCGCCGCTGCCGCATCGTCCGCGCGCGGCGGGCCGAGATGGTCGATGCGGCCGGGGGAGCGCGAGAGCTTCGGGAAGACCGAGGGGACGGTGACCGGGCCCAGCTGCGGGTCGGTGATGGTGGTCAGGTCGGCGCGGGCGCGGAAATGCGGGTCGGCGAAGATGTCGGCGATGGAATTGATCGGCCCGATCGGCACGCCGGCCGCCACGCAGACCTGCAGCAGCGCCTCCCGGTCGAGCGTCGCCGTCCAGTCCGCGACCAGCCGGACCACCGTGTCCCGGGCGGCGAGGCGGCGGGCCTGCGGTCCGTAGAGGTCGGGGCCGGCCAGCTCCGGCCGGCCCATCGCCTCGCCCGCCAGCCGCGCGAACATCTTGTCGCTGGTGCAGGCGATCGCCACCCATTTGCCGTCGCGCGTCTGAAAATGGCCGTGCGGGCAGGCGGTGACGGTGCCCGATCCCTCCGGCTGCCGGACCTTTCCCAGCCGCCCAAAGACCACCGCCGCTTCGTCGAGCTGCCGCAGGACCGGTTCGTAGAGAGCGAGGTCGACGCGCTGGCCGCGGCCGCTGCGGGCGCGGTGCTCCAGCGCGATCATCGCCCCGACAAACCCATAGAGCCCGGTCGTGTAGTCGGCCATAAGCGGTGTGCCCGGGACCATCGGCGGCCCGCCCGGAAAGCCGGCCAGGGCCGAGAGCCCGCCAAAGGCCTGGGCCAGCAGGCCGGCGCCCGGCCGGTCGCGACAGGGTCCGGCGGCGCCATAGCCGCTCGCCTGCACCAGCACCGCCTGCGGGAAGGCCTGGCGAAAGGCCGGCCAGTCCAGGCCTGCCGCCGTCAGCCGGCCGGCCGGGGCGTCGTCGATCACCACATCGGCCTTGGCGAGCAGGCGCTTCAGCAGCGCCACGCCCTCCGGCCGGTCGAGGTCGAGCGTCAGGCAGGTCTTGTTGCGGGCCTCGCTCAGCCACAGCAGCGAGCGGTCCGGGTCTTCCGTGCCGGTGCCGAAGCGGCGCAGCGGGTCGCCCTGCGGCGGCTCGACCTTGACCACCCGGGCGCCGAATTCGGCCATCAGCGTGCCGGTGAAGGGCCCGGCCAGGAAACCGGCGAGTTCGATCACCAGCAGGCCGGCGAGCGGCCGGTCGTCCTCCTGCGCGTTCGCCAAGAGATCACCTTTGCAGCAGCCGGGCGGCGTCGGCGGCGCCATAGGTCAGGACCGCATCCGCCCCGGCCCGCTTCAGCGCGGTCAGGCTTTCCAGCAGCGCGGCCTCATAGTCGATCCAGTCATTGCCGGCCGCCGCCTTGATCATGGCGTATTCGCCGCTGACCTGATAGGCGAGCGTCGGCACGCCGAAGGCCTGTTTCACCCGCTGGACGATGTCGAGATAGGGCAGGCCCGGCTTGACCATGACCATGTCGGCGCCCTCGGCGAGGTCGAGCGCCACCTCGCGCAGGGCCTCGTCGCTGTTGGCCGGGTCCATCTGGTAGGTCCGCTTGTCGCCCTTCAGCGCCGAGGAGGAGCCGACGGCGTCGCGGAACGGGCCGTACCAGGCCGAAGCGTATTTCGCCGCATAGGAGACGATCTTGGCGTCCGAAAAGCCGGCCTCGTCCAGGGCGCGGCGAATGGCGCCGATGCGCCCGTCCATCATGTCCGAGGGTGCGACGATATCCGCCCCGGCCCGCACCTGCACCAGCGCCTGCTCGACCAGGACCGCGTTGGTCTCGTCGTTGAGGATGCGGCCCGCGTGCATCAGCCCGTCATGGCCGTGCGACGTGTAGGGGTCGAGCGCCACGTCGGTGATCACCCCGAGGCCGGGATGGGCCGCCTTGACCGCGGCGATCGCCCGGCACAGGAGGTTGTCGGGGTTGACGGCCTCGCGCGCATCGTCGGTTCGCAGGTCGGGGCTGACGCAGGGGAACAGCGCGACCGCCGGAATGCCGAGCCGCACCGCCTCTCCCGCCGTCTCGACGAGCAGGTCGACCGACAGGCGGTGAACGCCCGGCATCGACGAGACCGGCTCGCGCGGGCCGACCCCGTCGGTCACGAAGATCGGCCAGACCAGATCGTCGCGTCCGAGACGGGTTTCGGCCACCAGTCGCCGCGTCCAGTCATCGGCGCGGTTGCGCCGCATGCGGGTCGTCGGGTAGGTACCGGGAAAGGCGTAGCCGGTCATGTCCGGTGTCTCTCGCAAGGTCTCGCGCACGGACCCGTGTCCCCTTGGACCGTCGGGCACCGTCCATTATGATCGCCCCGCCATCCCGCTCCGACAACCCATAACCGTTCCGAGACCATGACTGACGCCGCCGACACCCAGGCCCTGATCGCGGAGCGCCGCGGCCCGCTCGGGCTGATCACCCTCAACCGGCCGAAGGCGCTGAACGCCCTGACCCAGGAGATGATCGGGGCCATGCACCGCACGCTCGACGGCTGGGCCGAGGATCCGGGCGTCGAAGCCGTGGTCGTCCGCGGGGCGGGCGACCGGGCCTTCTGCGCCGGCGGCGACGTCGTCGCCATTTATCGGGACGGGCTGGCGGCCCGGGCCGGGGAGAGCGACGGAGCCGTGACCCGCTCCTTCTTCCGGGACGAGTACCGCCTCGACCATCGCATCCACACCTATCCCAAACCCTATATCGCCCTGCTCGACGGGCTGACCATGGGGGGCGGCGTCGGCATTTCGGTGCATGGCCGCTTCCGCGTGGCGACGGAAGCCATGGTCTTCGCCATGCCGGAGACCGGCATCGGCCTCTTTCCCGATGTCGGGGCCACCTGGTTCCTGCCGCGGGCGCCGGGCGAGACCGGCACCTATCTGGCCCTGACCGGCCGGCGCTGCCGCACCGCCGACTGCTATTACATCGGCTATGCCACGCATGACGTGCCGAAGCCCGAGATCGAGGGGGTGATCGCCGATCTGGCGGCGGCCGACTGGCATGGCGATCCCGACCGCCTGATCGAAGAGGTCCTGGCCCGCCATCGCCAGGACCCCGGGCCGGCGCCGCTGGCGTCGCACCGCCCTGTCATTGACCGCTGCTTCGGGCATGACAGCCTCGAGGCGATCGTCGCCGCGCTCAAGGCGGAGGGCGGTCCCTGGGCGCAGGAAACGCTGGAGACGCTGGCCACCCTGTCGCCCACCAGCCTCAAGCTCACGCTCGCCGCCCTGCGCCGGGGCAAGGCCATGAGCTACGCCGAATGCGTGACCATGGAGTATCGGCTGACCCAGTTCTGCATGGCCGGCCATGATTTCTTCGAGGGGATCCGTGCCCGGCTGGTCGACAAGGACAATGCGCCGCAATGGGACCCGGCCGATCCGGCCGCGGTGGACGATGCGGCGATCGACGCCGCCTTCGCGCCTCTCGGCGAGGCCGACCTTGTGGTGGCGCCCTGACGCGCCCACCTGCCCGAACTTGACAATCCGCCGACAGACCCGATGAAACGCCCGTCTTCGCCGACCGGCCGGCTCGTCGCCCAGAACCGGCGGGCCCGCCACGACTATTTTATCGACCAGACGCTCGAGGCCGGCATCGCGCTGGCCGGGACCGAGGTCAAGAGCCTGCGCCTGGGCCGCGCCAATATCCAGGATGGCTATGCCGGCGAGATGGGCGGCGAGCTGTACCTGTTCAACGCGCATATCCCGGAATACGGTCAGGCCGGCCGCTTCTTCCAGCACGAGCCGAAACGGCCCCGGAAACTGCTGGTACACCGAAGGCAGATGAACCAGCTGCTGGGAGCCGTGCGGCGGGAAGGCGTGACCCTGGTCCCGCTGTCGATCTATTTCAATCCGCGCGGCATCGCCAAGGTCGAGCTGGGCATGGCCCGCGGCAAGCGCAAGCACGACAAGCGCGAGACGGAGAAGGAAAGGGACTGGCAGCGTGAAAAGGCGCGGGTGATGCGGGAGAAGGGCTGAAACGGCGGGGCGGTGTCGCCCGCCCCGCGCAGACAATCAACACGCCTGTTCCTAGGCGCGGATTTCCAGCAATTGGTTGACGTACAGATACCGGTCCTGCGGCGCCATATCGGGCCGGCGCAAACTCACCACTTCAATCGCTGCCTGAAAACCCTCATGATCGCCATGGCCCAGTAGCAGGTCCTGCGCGTACACCAGCTTGACCGCTTCCAGATCCGACATGCGTCTCATCGCAGCCCTCTGTCTCATGCTGTCTCCTCCCCTCGGTGTTGTCGTTCGTTTTCCGAACTTTCATTACCCATGAAGGGTAACAGGAAATCCGCTGCGGGTCATGGGGTTTCAAGATCCGCTATGGTGAAATCGTGTAAGCCCGGCTTACACAGAACCGCAATGATATTGCAATACCGAAACCTGTTCGTGGACCGGTTTTAGCGCCGTCGCAGTCCGGTCGATCGGCGCTGGACGCGCCGTCAAACGGCGCGGGTCCCCAGGATCGGAACGGCCGTGACATGGGCCCAGGCGGAAAGCCTGTCGCGCGCCGTCAGGAAGGAGGCATGGATGCGCGCGGCCAGCGCGTCCCCCTCGGCCTGCTCCGCCAGCACCTCGGCAGCGGCATCGCGCGCTGCTTGCAGCACCGTGTCGGGGAAGGGCAACAGCGTCACGCTCTCATCGTTCCGGACCGTCTCCAGAGCCGCGGCGTTCTGCCAGTTGGCCTCGGCCAGGCCGAGCGCCGTCTCCGCCTCGCAGGCCATGGCGACCAGGCCGCGCAGGTCCTCCGGCAGGGCGTCCAGTGCCTCCCGGTTGACCAGGCATTCGGCCGAGCCGTTGGGCTCGTGAAAGCCGGGCCAGTAGTAGAAGCCGGCCGCCTGGTCGAGGCCGAGCGCCAGGTCGCTCCACGGCCCCAGAAACTCCGCGCCGTCCACCACACCGGTCTGCAGCGCCTGGAAGATCTCCCCCGGCGGCAGATTGACCGGCGTCCCGCCGAGACGCCGCAAGACCTCGCCGCCCAGGCCGGGCATGCGGACGCGCAGACCACGCAGATCATCGCGCGTCTCGATGCGGCGGTTGAACCAGCCGCCCATCTGCATGCCGGAATTGCCGGCCAGATAGGGCTTCACCCCATGCCGGCCGTACAGCTCATCCCACAGCGCCTGGCCGCCACCCGACAGGATCCAGGCGTGATGGGCTTCCGGCAGCAGGCCGAAGGGCACGGCGGTAAAGAACGGCGCGGCCGGCATCTTGCCGGCCCAGAAAAAGGCGGCACTGTGTCCGATCTCGGCAGTCCCGAGCGAGACGGCGTCGAACACCTCGAAGGCCGGCACCAGTTCTCCGGCCCCGTACACCCGCACGTCGAGCCGGCCGGCGCTCATCGCCGTGATGCGGCGGGCGATGCGGTCCGCACTGGTGCCCGGCCCCGGCGCGCCGCGCGGCCAGGAGGTGACCATACGCCAGCGTACGGGTTCTTCGGCGTGGCCCGGGCGCGCGGCAAGGGCAGTCGCCGCCGCGCTGCCGGTGCCCAAGGCCAGCGCTTGCCTGCGGCCAATTCCCGCCGGACCGTCATGTCCGCCTGAGGGAAACATGGTCATGCCGGCCTCCTCATCCCGGTTCTGCACGACTGCGGGCACCGATCTTCGATTCCTCGCCGCGCCAGAGCCGCCGGATATTGCCGTGATGCCGCACATACACCAGCACGGCGATGAACAGGGCCAGCTCGGCCCGTTGCGGATCGGACAGGTACGCCCCGAAGACCGGAACGTACGCCAGCACGTACGCGACGATGGGCGCGAGACCGATGGCGACCAGGGCGGCAAGCGAGGAATAGCGCCACAGCCAGGCGACCAGCAGCCAGACGGCGCAGGCCAGCACCCCGACCGGAAAGACGATGGCCAGCAGGATGCCCAGCGCCGTGGCCACGCCCTTGCCGCCTTTGAATTTCAGCCAGACCGGAAAGATGTGGCCGACCAGGGCGCCGCCGCCGGCCAGCACCGCCGTGTCCGGCCCGAACATGCCGGCCAGCAGCACCGCGATTGCGCCCTTGCCGCCGTCGAGCAGCAGCACCGCCGCCGCGAGGCTCTTCTTTCCGGTGCGCAGGACATTGGTGGCGCCGATATTGCCCGAGCCGATGCGGCGGACATCGCCCAGGCCGGCCAGCCGGGTGAGCACGACGCCGAAGGGGATCGAGCCCAGCAGATAGCCGAACAAGGCGGCTGCGTAGAACGGCCAGGTGAAAGCGAGGGAGCCGAGGGGATCGGGCATGGCGGGCAGAGTGCAGGCGGGCCAGAGTGTGCGCTACTGTCTTACCTGGGGACGCTGAGCGCCATGGGCAAAAAGGTGATGCCGTCTTTCGTCTCCATCGCGCCCAGCGGTGCGAAGCCGAGCGCCCGATAGGCGGCAATCGCGCCCGGCGCGGCATTGACCGTGATCGTCGTGCCCCTGCGATAGGGCAGGACGGCCCTGAGCAGGTGCCGGGCGATGCCGCGCCGGTGCAGCGCCGGCTCGACGAACAGCAGGATGATATGGTCGCGCCGGGTCATTTCGAGGAAGCCGACCACCCGCTCGCCGCGCAGCGCCACCAGGCCGACATCGCCGGTGAGCAGCCGCCGGCCGATCGACTCGCCGCTGGCCACCGCCCGGAAGATCGACTGCCCGCGTTCCGTGGTGTCCGGCGCGACATAGCGGGCAAAGCCGCGCTCGATCAGCGCGGCGATGGCCGGGACATGCCGGTCGGCGGCCGGCGCGATGGCCGGTGCCATCGGGAGCCTGAGGGGCGCGGGCGCACAATCGTCCGGAGTCATGATTTCGGGTTCAAGCGATGACACGGGGCCGTATAGTAGCGCGATTTGCGTGAAGGGGAGAGCCGGCATGAAAAACCTGGCGCCGGAGATCTATCGCCAGCGGCTGCTGATGGAAGGGTTCTGGACGATCGACATCGACGGGCCGGAGACGATCCGCGACTATCTGCTCGGCCTCGCCGCCCATCTGGACCTGCGCACCTATGGCGAGCCGGTGGTGTTCTCCCCGGCCTCCGGCGACGGCCGGCCGGAGAATGCCGGCTATGACGCCTTCGTGCCGCTGATCGATTCCGGCATCTCCGGCTATTTCTGGGTGGCCCCGCGCTTCCTGTCGGTGGTGCTGTACACCTGCAAGGGTTTTGCTGAAGAGGCTGCGATCGCCTACACGCGCGAGTTCTTCGGCATTGACGGCGAGATGGTCACGCACAGTTTCTGACGCTCCGCGGGCCCTATGCGGGTCGGGGGTTGTACCCCCGACCCGAGGGTTTCGAGGGAACCCAGCCGCAAAACCGTCCGGTCGCAGATGCGGCCGACGGCCGGCCGAGGGGGTGTATCCCCTCGACGCGGGTCGGGGGGTGTCGCCCCGACCCGAGGGTTCCCGGGGAACCCAGCCGCAAAACCGTCCGGTCGCAGGTGCAACCTGCGACCGGCTAAGGGCCAAGGCGTCAGGCCCGATTGTTCTTGGCGCGCAGCGCGGCGGCTTCGTCGTGCCGTCCCAGGGTGTCGAGGAGGATGGCGCAGTTCTTCCGGAACATCAGCACATGGGGATGCTGTGGCGGCAGGGTTTTCTCGACAATCGCGATGGCGCGCTGGTAGAGCGGTTCGGCCTCCGCAGTGCGGCCGGTTTCCCGGTAGAGCCCGGCGAGGTTGTTGAGCCAGGTGGCAAGATCGGGGTGCTCGGGGCCGAGGGTTTTTTCGCCGATGGCGATGGCGCGCTGGTAGAGCGGCTCGGCCTCCGCAGTGGGGCCGGTTTCCCGGTACAGGTTGGCGAGGTTGTTGAGGCCGGTGGCAAGGCCCGGATGCTCGGGGCCGAGCGCCTTCTCATGGATGGCGATGGCGCGCTGGTAGAGCGGCTCGGCCTCCGCAGTGCGGCCGGTTTGCCGGTAGAGCTCGGCGAGGTTGTTGAGCCGGGCGGCAAGATCGGGGTGCTCGGGGCCGAGGGTTTTTTCGCCGATGGCGATGGCGCGCTGGTAGAGCGGCTCGGCCTCCGCAGTGCGGCCGGTTTCCCGGTAGAGGTTGGCGAGGTTGTTGAGCTGAATGGCGAGATTGGGGTGCGCGGGGCCGAGGGTTTCTTCCCCGATGGCGATGGCGCGCTGGTAGAGCGGCTCTGCCCCCGCAAAGTCGGCGCGCAACTCATGAGCCAGCGCTGCACTATTGAGGACCGTCGCGGCCGTTCCCAGGCCGGCACCGCAGCGTTTGGCCTCCGCCGCCGTTGCCAGCGCATGTGGCAGAAGGACGCCGATCGCCGGCCAGTTGGTGTATTCCAACGCGTTTGGTAGGGCACGATCGATCAATCGTACACTCATTTCGGCGTATGCCCTGACCGTGTCGTCGTCGAGGCCGTCGCGAGTGACGGCCTGGACCAGGCGGTGGACGCTGATGCTGCCCTCCGCCGCCCGGATCAGGGAATAGCGGTTGAGGGCGGCAATGGCCGTGTCGCGGTCGACTTCGTCTTTCAGCCCGTCCGGTATCGGCTCGCCCGAAAGCACCTGCAGGGGCAAATCATCCGGGGCGAAGAAGGCCAGCAGGTCCAGCAATTCACGGGCCGCGGGGGATTCGGCCGCCGCCGCATCGATCGAGATCTGCCAGGTTCGGGCGACGCTCTCCGGATAGTCCGGGCCGGCCTGCCCGCGCGCCAGCACTTTCGGCCGGCTCTTGGCCAGCAGCGCCCGGTAGTCGGCCAGTTTGCGGCCGGTTTCCTGCGTGTAGGCTCGGGCCTGGGCCAGGGCGAGCGGCAGATAGCCAAGCTCCGCCGCCAGCGCCGCCGCGTCGGCCCGCTCGGCCGCGTGCAAGGTGCCCGGGTCTGCCCCGCCGGTCAGCAGACGCAGCCCCTCCCCCTCTGCCATCACGGCCAGCGGCAGCGGCCGGGCGACGTTCCGCCAGTCGCTGCGGCGGGAGGTGATCAGCGCCCGCCCGCCCCCTGAACCCGGCAGAAAGCGGCGCGGCAGCGCCGGGTCCTCGACATTGTCGAAGATCAGCAGCCAGCCGTCCGTGACCTGCAGGGTGCGGCGGATGGACTCGTTGAGCTTTTGCTGGTCAACGACGTCCGGATCGAGGCCGAGCGGCGCCGCCAGGGCGCCAAAATCATCCGCCAGCGTCGCGCTGTCGTCGGCCCGCAGCCACCAGATCAGCCGATACGCGGCGAGGTGGCGATAGGCATAGGCGAGCGCCGTCTGGGTCTTGCCGATGCCGCCCAGGCCGTGGATCGCCTGGGTCAGCACCGCCGGCCCGTCGCCTGCCGCCAGCATTTCGTGCAATTGCGCCAGCACGTCCTCACGACCGACGAAATCCGGGTTACACGGCGGCAAATTGTGCTGCGCGATCGGAAAGGACGGTTTCTCCGGCACCTTGCGCTCTTTCTCGGCCACGGGGGCCGGCCGCGCGCCGGGGAAGAGCGGGCGTTCGAAGGGCTTGCCCCGGAAATCCGGGTCCCGCGCTTTCCGGGCCCGTTCGCCGAGGCGCCGCTCGGCTTCGCCTTCGCTCATGCCGGTCAGGTCGAGATAGGCGAATTGCCGAAGATACCCGAGATCTTCCGTAAGCGGGGCGATCTTGATCGGGACGACGCGGTCCTGCCGCCCGACCGGGTCGGTCGCCACCGTGTTCCAGACTTCCGACAGGGCAAACTCCGAGCGCAAATAACTGTCGGAAAGAATCACGGCCGTGTGCCGGCTTTCCTTGAGCGCCCGGTGCATCTGTTCGACAAAACTGCCGCGGAAATCCCAGTCCTGGAAGAAGACAGACCAGCCCTGTTCCTCCAGCACCCAGGCGATCCAGGTCGCCCAGCCCCTGTCGGCCTGGTTGAAGCTGATGAAGAAATCGCGTTTCTCGTCTGCGGCGGTCATCGGGGCGTTGGTGCGCGCTGTGCCAGGGCGCCCTTACCCTACGATAGATCCGTCGCTCGACAAAGCTGAGACGTATTCAATCGCAGCGGCTTGTCGCCCCTCGCGCCTCACATATTCGGGTAGTTCGGGCCGCCGCCGCCTTCCGGCACCGTCCAGACGATGTTCTGGGTCGGGTCCTTGATATCGCAGGTTTTGCAGTGGACGCAGTTCTGCGCATTGATGACGAAGCGCGGATTGGACCCGTCATCGTCCCGCACCACCTCGTAGACCGCGGCCGGGCAGTAGCGCTGGGCCGGCTCCTCATAGAGCGGCAGATTGTGGGCGATGGGGACGGACGCGTCCTTCAGCGTCAGGTGCGCCGGCTGGTTTTCCTCATGGTTCGTGTTCGAAACGAAAACGGAGGACAGACGGTCGAAGGTGATCACCCCGTCGGGCTTGGGATATTGGATCGGCTTGCTGTCGGCGGCCTTGCGCAGGGATTCGTGGTCCTTGTGATGGTGCAGCGTCCAGGGCAGCTTGCCGCGCAGATACATTTCGATACCGGAATAGGCCATGCCGGCCCAGCGTCCCCAGCGGAAGGCGGGGCGGACATTGCGCACCGCCTTCAGCTCGTCATAAAGCCAGCTCTGGCGGAAGGCGTCGGGATAGGCGCGCAGCTCGTCATGGCCTTCCGAGCCGTCCTTGACGGCGTTGAAGGCCGCCTCTGCCGCCAGCATGCCGCTCTTCATGGCGCCGTGCGTGCCCTTGATCTTCGGCACGTTGAGGAAGCCGGCCGAGCAGCCGATGATGGCGCCTCCCGGGAAGGTGAGCTTGGGGATCGACTGCAGCCCGCCCTCGTTCAGCGCCCGGGCGCCATAGGAGATGCGCCGGCCGCCCTCCAGCACCGGCCGGATGCGCGGATGGGTCTTGACCCGCTGGAACTCGTCGAAAGGCGAGAGATAGGGGTTCTTGTAGTCGAGCGCGACGACGAAGCCGACCGCCACCTGGTTGTCCTCAAGATGGTAGAGGAAGAAGCCGCCATAGGTCTCGGCATCGAGCGGCCAGCCGACGCCATGCTGCACCAGACCCTTTTCGTGCTTCTCGGGCTGCACCTCCCAGAGCTCCTTCAGGCCGATCCCGTAGGTCTGCGGGTCGCAGTCCTGCCGGAGGGCGAAGGTCTTCATCAGCCGCTCGGCCAGGGAGCCGCGGCAGCCCTCCCCGACCAGCGTGTATTTGGCGTGCAGCTCCATGCCGGGATCGTAATTGGCGGTCTTTTCGCCTTCCTTGCTGATGCCCATTTCGCCGGTGGCGACGCCCCTGACGGAGCCGTCGTCGTGATAGAGCACCTCGGCGGCGGCGAAGCCGGGATAGATCTCCGCCCCCAGCGCCTCGGCCTGCTCGCCCAGCCAGCGGCAGAGATTGCCGAGACTGATGGCGTAATTGCCGTGATTGTGCGATTCGGGCGGCAGCATCCAGTTCGGCATTTTCCGCGCGCCGGTCTCGCTCAGGATCAGGAATTCGTCGCGGGTCACCGGCGCGTTCAGCGGCGCGCCCTTGTCCGCCCAGTCGGGCATCAGCTCGTTGAGCGCCCGCGGCTCGAGCACCGCGCCGGAGAGGATGTGCGCCCCGACTTCCGAGCCCTTTTCGATGACGCAGACGCTGACATCGTGGCCGGTTTCCTGAGACAGCTGACGGATGCGGATCGCGGCACTCAGCCCGGCCGGGCCGGCACCGACGATCAGCACGTCATATTCCATCGATTCCCGTTCCATGAGCGCTATCCTGACGGCAGATATGCGGCCGCGCCCGATCCCGGCGGCCTTCCTGAAGTACGGACAATGGTTGCAGCGATAGTATAAGGGCAGAACAGGCCGGCACCATGCGGCGATCGGTCGGGTGCCGGCCGGTTGCCGGTCTCGGCTGGCCTATTCCTCGACGGTCTTGAGCTCCCGGATGACCTTGTCCGCCTCATCGCGGTCGAGCAGGCCCTTTTCATTGAGCATCTGGATGAGGTCGAGGATCGCCTTGGAATTGGCCGTCATCCGGGCGTTCGTGGCGCGGTGCGAGGCCAGGATCTTGTCGAGCAGGTCGACCGTCCGCTGATACAGGTCGACAAGGTCGCCGGGTTGCGGTGTGCCATTCGTCATTCGTCCCCCCATTGCGGCCGGATGTCTGTTGTGGTGCCCGGCCTCTGGCGATGCCATTGTTACGCAGGTGCACAAGCGGCCACCATAACCGAGGTGACGGAAGCCTGTCATGCCGGAGTTGCAGGAGATCGCCGCGCTGCTCCGCTGGTACGAGGAGATCGGCGTCGACGCGGCCGTCGCGGCCACCCCTTTCGACTTGACCAGCCTCGCCCGGCAGCCGCGCCGACCGCCGTCGGACCGCCCCGCCGCCGGCCGCGGCGCACCCCGCGGTCCCGGTCCGTCGACCGGTCCGGAGATCGAGCCGGCGGCCGCGCGCCCGGCCGAGCGTCCGGCGCAATGGACCGGCGGGCCGGTCGCCGACGCCCGCGCCGCCGCGGCGGCCGCCATGGACCTGCCGGCCTTGCGCGCGGCCGTCGAGGCCTTCGAAGGCTGCGGGCTGAAGGCCACC
>JAAAOG010000019.1 GCA_009909005.1 Alphaproteobacteria bacterium
GATCCCGGCCGCGGCAATCGGCCGGTGGATCGGTCAGACCGGGTCGGTCTCGAACTTGGTCAGCGGCAGCACCATCGACAGCAGCCCGGCGATCCAGGCCGGCTGGTCGAGAAAGCGGATGCCGGCCGACTCGTCCTTGCTCCAGACCACCTCGCCCGGGATCATGCCGAAACGGTCGCTCTCGAGCGTGCCGATGGCATCGTCGGCGAGCGGCTCCGACAGCCGCAGCTTGGCGCCGAGCGGCGAGAGGTCGAGGATCACGCAGTCGACGCTGGTCTTGCCGCGGTGAAACTTGCCGGCGAGCAGCACTGCGTAGCGGCGATAGCGCCGCTGTTCCGCTTCAACCGGCGGCGGCAGCGTTTCGGTGTCCACCGCCTGCAGTGCCGTGACATTTCCCATCCCAACCTCCTCATGAGCAGGGCCTGTCTCGCCGCGCGAGCATTCGCTTAACGCCGTGGGAGACGCGTTCGGGAATGGTTGGCTCAAATGTCTGAAATTAAGGTAAAGGCCATGGGGACCACGGGGGAATCGGGCCCGGGAGCAGGCGGGCTGGTCGCCGGGATGGGAGCGCGGGCGCCCCGCCCGCAAAGCGGCGACGGGTGGTCACGCTCCTGCACTGGTCAGCCCGGACGTCGCGGTTCCGGAAGGGGCGGGGGCAAAGGCGGGGCTTCGGGCAGCGGCTGCCTTTCGACGGGCCGGCCCTCCTCATCGACGGGAGAGAGCGCCTCGGCGCATTCGACCACCCAGACGTCATAGACGGCATGGTCGAGCGCCGAGATGGCGGGGGAGGAGGAGAACATCCAGCCGCTGAACACGGACTCGGCCGGCTCTCCCGGCGGCTCGTCGACGATTTCCAGAAAGGCGGCGTTTTCCGGCCGCTCCTCTGGCGTCGTGCCGCGGCAGGCCTGCACCGTGATGGTCAGCGTGCCGAAGGTCGCGGTCCCGCCGACCTCCACCTCCAGCCGCATCACCCGGGCGGTGATCTTGTCCAGCCCGCGCAGCACCGCCACCGGGTGCTCAACCGTCGGCCGAACGGCCAGCCCATCGCCCGGTGTGGCGATCGCCAGGGCCGCCAGCAGGAACGCGATCGTCATGGCGAGAGCGGGACGCAACCGGCGCAAGGCGCGCTTATTCATGGGCGTCGCCGGCCGGGCTCAATTGCCGCCCCCACCCTGGCTGCCGCCGCCGAGGCCGCTGCCCAGCCCTTCCAGCCCGCTGCCGCCCTGGCCATCGCCATTCCCGCCGCTGCCGCCTTCGCCGAGATCGGAGATGCTGTAGATCACCTGGCCGAGCAGCTGTTCCAGGCCCGGCGTCGATTGGGTGTACTCGATGGAGCCGCCCGGTTCGATCATCATCTCGCCGCCGCCGGGCTGCAGCGAGATATGATTGCCGCCCAGCAGCCCGGAACTTGTGACGGTCGCCGAGGTGAATTCGTCCAGCCGGATGGCCCGGTCGATGGTCATGGTCACGACGGCCTGGAAGGTGTCCGGATCGACGGTCGTGCCGACGACGCTGCCGACCCGCACGCCACTGATGGTGACGTCGCTGCCGGGCGTCAGGCCGCCAATGTCGTCGAACCGGGCGGACACGCGATAGCCCTCGACCGCGCCGACATTGGCGGCGGTGTAGGCGAAGATCAGGAAGAACGCGGCGACCAGCAGCACCACCGCACCCATCAGCGTTTCGATGACATTGCGGCTCACGGCCGGTCTCCTTCCGGGGAACGCGCGGTCAGGCGGGTCAGGACGGGATCCAGGGTTCGTAGTCGCCGGTGGCACGGTCGCGCTTGCCGCCCTTCAGCGCATCGCCGGGCGGACGATAGGCGTCGTCGGTGCCGGTGAGATTGACCTCGTGCGGCTTCTGCCAGTCGCGGCGCCAGCGGCTCTGTTCCGTCGGCGGGTCCTTGCTCTGGTGATGCAGCCAGCCATGCCATTCCGGCGGAACGCGGGTGGCTTCGCTCTCGCCGCCCTTGAAGACGACCCAGCGCCGCTCCCGCCCGCTCGGCTGCTTGCGCCGGTCGCGGTAATAGGTGTTGCCGTCGGCATCGCTGCCGACCTGCTCGCCATGGCGCCATGTCTTGTAGTTCAGATAGGCGCGCATGCCCCATTCGGTGAGAAATGTCAGCATGTCCCAGAGCGTCGGTGACCGGTTGGCGATCGGCTGACGGCCCGGCCTGTATGGCGCGTCCGGCCGCAACGGAAGACAGGGGCGCCGGCGAACCGACACGACCGGATGCCTTTATGGCATCGTGCCGCCCTGAGGTCCAGCTTCCGCAGTGCCGCAACCGCGGGCCGCAGATCAACGGTGCTGCGTCTGCAGGATGGGATGGCCGTCCAGCGCCGAGGCGGCGCGCTGGGTGGCGGCCAGCCGCTCGGACTGGCGGGCCGCGGTGGCCTCGTGCACCCGGGCGACGATCGCTGCCTCCGCCGTCCGCGGCGAGCCGGACTGGAAGGGTGGGGCCGGGTCGTATTCCATCTGCAGCTGGATCTCCTTGGCCGTGTCGGCGCCGAAAAGCTCGGCGGCGAGGGACAGGGCGAAGTCGATGCCCGCCGTCACCCCGCCGCCTGTGATGCGATTGCGGTCGACCACCACCCGGTCGGGCACCGGGTCGGCACCCAGCAGGGTCAGCTGCTCGCGCGACAGCCAGTGGCAGGCGGCGCGATAGCCCTGCAGCAGTCCGGCCGCGCCCAGCACCAGCGAGCCGGTGCATACCGCGGTGATGTAGCGGGCGCCCTGGGCCTTGGCGCGCAGGAAGTCGAGCGTCTCCGGGTCCTCCATCAGCGCGATCTGGCCCGGTCCGCCGGGCACGCAGATGACGTCGAGGGCCGGGCAGTCGGCGAAGCTGGTGGTCGGCGCGAGCGCCAGGCCGCGGTCGGACCGGACCGGGTCGAGGGTGCGGGCGACCAGCAGCACCCGGGTGTCGGGCATGCGGGCGAAAACTTCGAAGGGGCCCGTCAGGTCGAGCTGGGTGAGGTCGGGATAGAGAAGCAGTCCGATGGTCAGAGGGGCGGTCATGGCAGTTCCCGGCACGCTGTCTGGAGAAGGCCCGCTGCGGCGAGCGCCTTCGGCGGGCGGCACCGGCGCCTTGCTAGCAAAGCTCTCGCCCCGATGCACGCCGATTGCCGCATCATCGCGATCATCAAAGCATGCCGTCCAGCCAGGCGTCCAGCATCAGCCGGGCGATCGAATCGGGGCCGGGCAGCGCGAAATCGTCCCGGCCGATGCGCCCGCCTTTCTGTGCCCGCAGGAAGTCCGGCGTGTACCAGGCGGCATGCGTCAACTCAGCCGGATCGACGACCAGCTCGGTGCCGGCCGCGCGGGCGACGAAGCCCAGCATCAGCGATTGCGGGAAGGGCCAGGGCTGGGACGCGAAATAGCGGATCTCGGCGAGTTCCAGGCCGGTCTCCTCATAAACCTCGCGCGCGACGCACGCTTCGAGCGTCTCGACCGGCTCGAGAAAGCCGGCGAGCAGCGCGTGCAGGCCGCGCGGAAAGCCGTGCTGGCGGGCCAGCAGCACCCGCGCGCCGTCATGCACCAGGACGATCACCGCCGGGTCGACCCGGGGAAAGAACTCGGCCCGGCAGCCCGTGTCCGGGCAGGCGCGCATCTGGCCGCCCTGGCGGCTCTCGGTCGGCCGGCCGCAGGCGCCGCAATAGCGGTGGCGAAGGTGGAACCAGGTGAGCGCCCGGGCATGGGCGAACAGGCCGCCGGCCGCCGGCGGCAGCAGCGGCCCGCAGGTCCGCAGGTCGACAAAGGCCCCGATCCCGGCGAGCGCCGGGTCGCGGCGCGGGTCTTCCACGGCACTGACATCGGCGGCGAAATAGGGCACGCCGTCGATCAGGCCGATCAGCGCCGGCTCGACGCCCGGGGCCTGCCACCAGTCGTCGGCAGCCGAGGCGAAGACCGGCTGCGGCGCCTCCCGCGGGCCGGTCACCATGTTCTTGCCCCGCCAGACCGGCAGCACCCGCATGTCGGCGCGCGCACGCTGGGCGGCAACCCAATCGGCATCACCGCGGCGCCCGTCGGCCCGATCGATCGCAGGGTGGGTGTAGAACATCCGAAGCATCCCGAGCATGGTCAGCAGCACTGTAGGCGGCCGGGGGCCCGACCTCAAGCAGCCGGGTCGACCCGCCCTTGCGTCGGGGCGGGGCTGGTCTGATATTGTCGGATCAGGAGGCTGGCGGCGGACGGGTCCCTCGTGAACCCGGTCAGGTCCGGAAGGAAGCAGCCGCAGCGAGTCCCGGCCCGGGTCGCCGACCAGTCTCCGCCCTCCCGCAAAACTGCACCGTGTCCGGATAACTTTCCGTCTTTTTGCCGGAGATGACCGTCGGCACACCTGTCTTGCGGGGAATAACCCTTTTCACTTAGGGGCTAATAACCCTACGATCTCTATGGCCTGTGCCAATCTGTCACTTCGATGGACCCGGTGCCGGGCCATCATAGTTAACCCGGCGTTAACAATGGACGGCCGAAGCTGATGAAAACGCTTCGAGCTATAACAATATTCAGGGGAACGCCAAAGATATAAGGGAAGGAGTCGAGATGCAGGCAAGAGTAGGCGATTTGGTCGATCTCAGAGCCGATGCGGGCGTGCCGAAACGTCCGCATTACGAGGTCGTCGAAGTGCGGGGCGATCTTCTGACGCTTCGGCACGATCATATGGTCATTCACAATGTCCATGACGATGACGTCATGGCGGTGGCGCAGCCGCGGATGGGGCGGCCCGATCTGCGGGGTGGCCACGCCGCCTGATAAGCGGCAAACCCGACTCGCCCGCCAGCGACGGCGCCGGCCCATGGTCGGACGATGCGAGCCTTGGAGACAGGCTCCACGCGCCCTATGATCGGCGCCGCCATGCTGGACACCGACACGCAGACAGAGCAGGCGGCCGACGCCGCCGGGAGAGCGCCCGACAAGAGCGCCGACGGCCATTATCGCGTCCTGGCGCGCAAATACCGGCCCGGCACCTTTGCCGAGCTGATCGGCCAGGATACCCTCGTCCGCACGCTGACCAACGCCATCGGCTCGGGCCGGCTGGCGCACGCCTTCATCCTCACCGGCGTCCGCGGCGTCGGCAAGACGACCACGGCGCGGATCCTCGCCCGCGCGCTGAATTGCGTCGGCGAGGGGCGGACCGGCCCCACCGCCGATCCCTGCGGCGTCTGCGAGCCCTGCCGGGCCATCGCCGCCGACCGTCATGTCGACGTGCTGGAAATGGACGCGGCGTCGCGCACCGGCGTCGACGATATCCGCGAGCTGATCGACGGGGTGCGCTATGCTCCCGTCTCGGCCCGCTACAAGGTCTACATCATCGACGAAGTGCACATGCTCTCCAAGAACGCCTTCAATGCCCTGTTGAAGACGCTGGAGGAGCCGCCGCCGCACACCAAGTTCATTTTCGCGACCACCGAAATCCGCAAGGTTCCCGTGACCGTGCTGTCGCGCTGCCAGCGCTTCGACCTGCCGCGGGTCTCGCATGCGGAGCTGGTCCGGCACTTCTCCGGCATTTGCGAGAAGGAGGGGGCTGTCGCCGAGCCCGACGCCATCACCATGATCACCCGCGCCGCCGACGGTTCGGTGCGGGACGGGCTCAGCCTGCTCGACCAGGCGATCGCCCTGGCCGGCCTGACGGAAGGCCGGCTGGAGGTCACCGCCGAGAGCGTCCGCGGCATGCTCGGCCTCGCCGACCGGGCGCTGGTCATGGACCTGTTCGACGCCGCGGTCACCGGCAACGCGCCGGCGACGCTCGACCGGCTGGAGGCGATGATCCGGGCCGGCGCCGACCCGCTGGTCATCCTGCAGGACATGCTCGACATCACCCACGGCCTGACCCGGCTGATCCTGGTGCCGGCCGCCGCCGAGGGGCCGGAGCTCTCGGAGGTCGAGCGGGCGCGCGCTACGGCACTGGCCGGACAGCTGTCGGTGCCGCTGCTGACCCGCACCTGGCAGGTGCTGCTCAAGGGGCTCGGCGAGGTGCAGGCGGCGCCGCGGCCGGAGGCGGCGCTGGAAATGGTCATCATCCGGCTGATCCACAGTGCCGGCCTGCCGACCCCGGG
>JAAAOG010000114.1 GCA_009909005.1 Alphaproteobacteria bacterium
GCCCAGCGCGCTGTCGCGGGTCAGCGTCCAGGTGGTGTTGCGCGACAGCACGTCGATCTCGCCGGCCTGCAGGGCGGTGAAGCGCTGCTGCGCGGTCAGCGGGGTGAAGCGCACCGCCTCAGGATCACCGAACAGCGCCGCGGCAAGGGCCCGGCAATAATCGACGTCGAGCCCGGTCCAGTTCCCCTCGGCATCCGGGTTGGAGAAGCCGGCCAGGCCGGTGTTGACGCCGCAATGCAGCACGCCGCGCTCGCGCACCGCATCCAGCGTTTCACCGGCCGTCGCCGGCAAGGCAATTGCGGCGGCCAGGAGCCCGGCGCCGATCCCCAGAGCATTCATTCTCGTCATGTTCCCGTCCCTTGGCGTGATTTGGTGGGCGATTTGTCCCGGATACGCACGATGCGCCCGGCCCGGGGTTTTTAGCAAGGATTTCGCCGGCTTGCATCAAAAGGTTGAGCATGCCTGAGGCCATGCCGATTGCAAGCCCTGTGCCGCCGGTTGCGGCCCGATTGTCCCGGGACAATGCGGCGGGCCACGCCGCAGCCTGCTCAAAAGACAGGCAGTGGTGCGTGCCGGCTTGCCGCCACAGGCACCAGATGCTCTCTCGGTCTGCTGGGTTCAGGCGGCGTGGCTGGTCACGGCAGGCGGCCCGGCCGCCAGCCGGCGACCGCTTTGCCGGCGCCGGGCGGCGCCGACAGAGCGGTTGGCTCGGAAGATCTTACGGCATCACCAGGAACAGGGCGGTGTTGCCGCGGACGATGTTGAGGGCGGCGACCCGCGGCACGGCCCGGGCGACCTGCTGCAGCTGGGCCAGGGAGTCGATGCGCCGGCGGTTGACGCCGACGATGATGTCGCCCTCGCGCAGGCCGGCGCGGGCGGCGCGGCTGCCCTCCTCGACGCTTTCGACCAGCACGCCCTGAATGCGGCCATGGGCCGGATGGTTTTCCGGAAGGTTGGACAGCCTTGCGCCGGACAGCTGCGGGATCGCCTCGTCAGCGGACAGGGTGCGGGCCTCGAGGTCGGCGACCTCCATGGAGACGCTCTGCGCCTCGCCGTCGCGCAGGATGGAGAGTTCGACCTCGCTGCCGCGCTCGATCAGGCCGATCTCGTTGCGCAGCGCGGTGGCGCCGCCGACCGCCTCGCCGTTCACCGCGGTGATCACGTCGCCGGCCTGCAGCCCCGCCTCCTGGGCGGGGGAGCCGTTCTGCACCTGGGTGACCACGGCGCCGTCGGCGATGTCCAGGTTGAAGGCCTCGGCGAGGTCGGGCGTCAGGTCCTGGACAATGACGCCGATTTTGCCGCGGCGCACCTCGCCGTACTCGATCAGCTGCTCCATCACCGCGCTGGCCATATTGGTCGGCACGGCAAAGCCGATGCCGACATTGCCGCCGCCGGGCGCGATGATGGCCGAGTTGATGCCGATCAACTCGCCGGCCGTGTTGACCAGGGCGCCGCCGGAATTGCCGGGGTTGATCGGCGCGTCGGTCTGGATGAAGTCCTCATAGCGCTCGCGCGGGCCGATGCCGCTACGGCCCAGGGCGCTGACGATGCCGGCGGTGACGGTCTGGCCGAGGCCGAAGGGGTTGCCGATCGCCACCACCAGATCGCCGACCTGCAGATTGTCGGAATCGCCGATCGGCAGAGCGGTCAGATCGTCGGCGTCGACCTGGAGCAGCGCGATGTCGGTATTGGCGTCGCTGCCGATCAGCTCGGCCGACAGCTCGCGCCGGTCGGACAGGGTGACGGTGATCTCGTCGGCATTGGCCAGGACGTGATGGTTGCTGAGGATATAGCCGTTCTCCGCATCGACGATGACGCCGGAGCCGGCGGCCATGGCCCGGCGCTGCGGCGCCTGGTCCGGCATGTTGAAGAAGCGGCGGAAGAACGGGTCGCGGAACAACGGGTTGTTCTCCATCGACACCGTGGCCTGGACGGAGACGTTGACGACCGCCGGTGTCGCCCGCTCCAGCAGCGGCGCCATGGTCATCACGCCGCGCTCTTCGTCGAGCGTCGGCACCTGGGCGGCAAGCGGCGAGACAAGAATCAGCAGCGCCGCGAAGGCGGCGGGAAACCGTAGGAACAATCGCATGGCCGGTCCTCCGGGAATGGGGCGGGATCGGGTGAGGAAAACGCGTGTGCGGAGAAACGCGGGGCGGGCGCGGAGTTCCGATGACGGTTCGATGACCGGCGATTCAGGAGGGCGGACACAAACGCGCCGGCGTTACGCCGGCGCGCTCAGGATTGCCACCCAGAAGGGCGGGTTCGCCGCGAAGCAGAACGGCGCCATGCCGAAGGTGAGGACCAGCATGGCCTTGACGGGGGCTGGTGGCAGCATCGCCGGCCGCTCCCTTACGCCGCCTTGACTTCGATCTTGCGGCTGGCCTTTTGGGCGCCCTCCGGCTTGGGCAGCGTCACGGTCAGCACGCCCTTGTCGAAGGAAGCCTGGGCCTTGTCGCTCTCGACCTCGAAAGGCAGCCGGATCGACCGGGTGAAGCTGCCATAGGAGCGCTCGACCACGTGACGGCCGGACTCCCTGGTCTCCTCTTCGGCCTTCTTCTCGCCCTTCAGGGTCAAGAGATCGCCGGACAGTTCAAGGTCGACATCCTTGGGGTCGACGCCCGGCAGCTCGGCCGTGACGACCAGCTCCTTGTCGGTCTCGTTGACGTCGATCCGCGGATTGACGGCGACAAGGCCGCCTTCGAAGCCCGGGACCGCGCGGCCGGTGAAGAAGTCGTCGAACAGCCGGTCCATCTCGCGGCGAAACGAGGTGAAGGGATCGGCCACATCACTGCTCCGCGCCGGCGTGGAACGGGATGCCCAGGGTGTCAGGGAACGAAGATCAACCATTTTCTCCTCCTTATCCGTCCCAGTTTCTTCCGGACCCGGGAACCCGCCCAGCACTTGCGCAGTTCCAGGGCCGGGCTTGTCTTTGCAGGATACCGGTCCGGCGGAATAACCGCGCGACGACCGGCAAGTCCCACGCTCGCCTTTCATTTCGGCAGTCCCCGCCGCCGTTCAAGACCGTACGCGGGTAAAGGAATTGCTTTTAGAGCATTGATTTCGTTATCTTTTGATCCGGATTTCCGGAGGCTGGACAGCCGCCCCTGCGGCCTATCTTGCTGGATGGCGGAACAGGTCCGGGGAGGGTGCGATGCGGCGGATGATGCTGTGGGCGGGTGTGACGGCGCTGCTCGGCGCGGGATCGGGCCCGGCCATGGCGGACGAGGCTCAGGCAGCGGCGATTCCGGCGCCGGCGGCGGGGGTGGGCTACAGCATTGCGCTGGCCGGCGTGCCGATCGGCGAGGCGCGCATCACCGCCGAGATCGGCGAGAGCGATTATCGCCTCGCCTATGACCTGGCGTTCGACGTCCTGGTCTGGCGCGCCGAAGGCCGCGGCGAGGCGGTCGGTCGGGTGGCGGAGGGCGGACTTCGGCCCGACAGCTACCGGGTCGCCTTCTCCGGCCGGCGCGACCGGCAGATCCGGGTTGATTTCAGCCCCGACGGCACGGTTCGGGATTATGCCGTCGAGCCGCCCTTCGACGTCCGCCGCTTCGGGCCGCGCGTCGCCATCCTGCCGGACCAGCTGCAGGGCGTCGTCGATCCGCTGACCGCCCTGGTGGTGCCGGATGCCGCGGGCACCCTGGATGGCGCGGCGCTGTGTGCCCCGGCGCGGGCGGTGTTTTCCGGCGCGGCCCGCTTCGACCTTGCCGCCGAAATCGCCGAGGGCCCGGCGGACGGCCGGGTCACCTGTGCGGTGTCCTACGCGCCTGTCTCCGGCCATCGCTTCCAGTCGGACGGGGTCGAGCGCCTGCAGGCCGCGCCGCTGCCGATCACCCTGCGCCACCATCCCGACATCGGCGCCTGGCTGCCCGAACGCGCAATCTTCCCGACCGGCCTCGGCGACCTCGTTATTGCCCGCAAAGCGGGAGACTCATGAGCAGCGTCGCTGAGGACGGCTTGGACCTTGCGCGACCTGTAACCTGTGCTTAGGCTGTTGGCCGCGTTTTGTGGAGACCAAGCCGATGAAAGAGACAGCAGGGGTGCATCTGACCCTCGCCGAGGCCCTTCGGCCTGTCGACGGGGAGCCGACCCCCGACATGCGCGCCTGGCAGGACGCCAAGGTTCGTTCCGCAATTGCGGCGGCCGACGCCGGCCATTTTGCATCGACCGAGCAGGTCAAAGCGGTCGTCCGCAAATACGTCCGGCATGAATGACGTCGTCTGGACCGAGAATGCGCTTCGGGATTTGGACGCAATCGGCGGCTACATTGCTCTTGATGATCCGCGCTCGGCAGAGCGTATTGTAGGAAGGATTTTTGAAGTCACCAACCATTTGAGCGTGTTTCCGGAGATCGGCCGTAAGGGGCGAGTGCCTCTGACCCGTGAACTGGTAATTGCAGGTTCGCCCTATATAGTGGTGTATCGTTTGCGCGAGCATGTCGAAATTCTGGCAATTTATCATGCAGCGCGATCCTGACCGGATGCCTTTTGAAGCGTCTGCCGCCTTCCGTAACTGCTTCGGTCGGAGGGCGTGGCGCGCCTCCAGGCCAATCATGAGGGGCTCACATCCGAATAGACACGCAAGCGGGATACGCTGGCGCACCACCTGTCGATTTTCTTTTTGCGATTAGAGAGTTATAAGGGCCCGAATCTCGTCAAACGGTGTGGAAAAGCCTCCCGCCTCATCGCGGTCGACCAGCCCGGCCGCCATCAGCGCCTCGACATCGTTCTGCGTCTCTTTCGGTGCACGATCGAGGGCATGGCTCAGAACATCGATCGTCGAGCCGGGATGCCGATGAAGGTGATGGAGCAGCGCCAGGCGATCGTCCGACAGGGCCCGGGCCAGCCCATGCCAGCTCTCGAAAGTCAGATGGGTGTCCGGCACCGGGTCGTTGGATCCGGCTCGTCGCAGGGCATCAAGTACACGGTTCTTGGTCACCGTCGGGTCATACCCGACATGGATATCCACCCGGCGGCTCTGTCGAGCTTCAGTCATTGCGACCCCCGCAAGCTGGCTACGCGGCTTCGAGTGGGCGGCCGGCAAGGCCAAGACCGAATGCCTTCAGGATCGTCCGGATTGTCGACAGCGAAGGGCTCGTATCCGGGGAGAGAGCGACGGCCAGCGCTTCCTCTGAAAGGCCGGTGCGCCGGGACAGTTCAGCCATGCCACCGATGGCCTGCGCAGCGTCTCCGATCGCCAGCACCAGCACACGGTCGTCGCCATCCTCCAGGGCAGCATCAAGGTAATCCACGATGTCCGCCGGGGTGTTTAGGTAATCAGTCGGATTGTAGGCAACCCAATGATCATGATTGGCCACGGTAATCTCTCCAAAAACGTTTGGCCCTCTTGATATCGGCCGTCTGGCTACCCTTGTCACCCCCGCACAAGAGGATGACGACCTTATCTCCGTCCCAGCCATAATATACACGGTATCCTCGCCCTTCAGGAATTCTGAGCTCACGGACCCCTTCGCCGACTGAGCGCCAGTCGCCTTCCAATCCGAGTGACAGACGGCGAATGCGGATCAATATACGCTTTGCGGCTCGCGGGTCCTTCATGACTGATAGCCAGTCGTCCAGAGGGACGCGCCCATCGTCTGTCCGATATTTGCGTATTTCGATCATGCTCCGTCTCGTTGCAAGCCGATCGGGGCAGGATCGGCATGTTCGCTCTGGATACTACGAGCCAATACGGCGGATCCGCCGGAGCCGGACAAGACTGGAATGGGCCGGCGTTTTTGACCATGATGCGCCGCCATTGCGTCATGTGAGAGAGCCGACCGCGTTTCATGGATCATCGCACCAGAAGGATCGCCACCCGGCTGGGCCATGCCGGGCGCGACCCGCAGGCCTGGCGGGGGGCCGTCAACCCGCCCGTCTTCCACGCCTCGACCGTGCTGTTCGACAGCGTCGCGGCGCTTGAGGAGGGCGACAGGCACCCTTTCGACACCTTCAACTACGGCCGGGTGGGCAATCCGACGGCCGACGCCTTCGAGCGCGTTATGGCCGAGCTGGAGGGCGGTTATCGTGCCGTCTCGGTCTCTTCCGGCCTGGCTGCGATCACCGTGGCGCTGCTGGCGATGCTGAAAGCCGGCGACCATGTGCTGATGGTCGACACCGCCTACCGGCCGACGCGGCGCTTCTGCGACAATGTCCTGGCCGGCTTCGGGGTCGAGACCACCTATTACGACCCGCTGATCGGTGCCGGGATCGAAGCGCTCATCCGGCCCGAGACCCGGGCGCTCTACATGGAATCCCCCGGCTCCGGAACCTTCGAGGTGCAGGACGTCCCGGCCCTGACCGCGGCGGCGAAGCGGCACGGCCTGACCACGATGATCGACAATACCTGGGCCGGCAGCGTGCTGTTCCACCCGCTGGCGCATGGCGTCGACATCTCCATCCAGGCAGCGACCAAATATATCGTCGGTCATGCCGATGCCATGCTGGGCGTCGCGATTGCCCGCGACAAGCCGACCTTCCTGAAGCTCAAGCGCATGGCGGTGATGCTGGGCAATGCCGCCGGGCCGGACGACCTCTTCCTGGGCCTGCGCGGCCTGCGCACGCTGGAGGTGCGGCTCCGCCGGCATGAGGACAACGCGCTCACGGTCGCCCGCTGGCTGCAAAGCCGGCCGGAAGTGGCACGGGTGCTCTTCCCGGCCCTGCCGGACGACCCCGGCCATGCCCTCTGGCAACGCGATTTCTCGGGGGCCTCGGGCCTGTTCGGCATCGTCCTCCATCCGGTGCCGAAGGCTGCGGTGGCGGCGATGCTCGACGGCCTGGCGTTGTTCGGCATCGGCGCGAGCTGGGGCGGCTTCGAGAGCCTGATCCTGCCGGCCCATCCGGAGAAGCTGCGTACCGCCACCAGCTGGGACGCGCCGGGTCCGGTGCTGCGGCTGCATGTCGGGCTGGAGGACCCGGAGGATTTGATCGCCGATCTCGCCGCCGGCTTCGACCGGCTGGGCGCCGCCGCAGCGGGCGGGGAGGGCGCATGACCGCGGAGGCGAACGACGCCGCCATGCTCTGGGAGGCCCTGAAGCCCGATGCGGACGGGCTGATCCCGGCCATCGCCCAGCAGCACGACACCGGCGAAATCTTGATGATGGCCTGGATGAACCGGGCGGCGATCGAAGAGACCCTGGCCACCGGGCAGGTCTGCTACTGGTCGCGCTCGCGGCAAAAGTTCTGGCGAAAGGGCGAAAGCTCCGGCCAGACCCAGCGGCTGGTCGGCCTGCGGCTCGATTGCGACGGCGACACGCTGCTGGTGCTGGTCGACCAGCACGGCGTCGCCTGCCATACCGGCCGGCGCAGCTGCTTCTACCGGGCGGTCCGCGACGACGGGCGGCTGGAGACGGTGCTGCCGGTCGAGGCGGATCCGGAGGCCCTTTACGGCTCCGGCGCCTCCTGAAGCGGTGGGACGATACATCCGGTCGCGTGGCAAATGAATACCATGGGATTAATGGTTAATTCATGAATTTATGCGCTTCTCCTTGGCAGAAACTTTCTTTCCAACAAATCGGGGGAAACGCAATCATGAGAAATATCCGCATAAGCGGGAAAATCCTGCTGATCATCGCGGTTCCGCAAATCGCACTCATTCTGATGAGCGCATTCCAGCTTGTGAATCTTCGGGAGAACATCCTGGGAGCCAGGCAGGACCAGACAAGACACATCGTTGAAAATGCCGCCTCATTGATCCAGCACTACGTAAGTCTTGTCGACAATGGCGATATGACTCTTGAAGAGGGGCAGCAGGCGGCCATTGGCGCCGTTCGGGATCTGAGGTATGATGGAAACCAATACTTCTGGCTTCAGGATCATCAGCCGACCATGATCATGCATCCTTTCCGGGATGACCTGGCAGGAGAGAGCCTGGCAGCTTTCGAGGACCCCAACGGGGTGCGCCTGTTCCAGGACATGGTTGACCGCGTGGAAGCAGACGGTGGCGGGTTCGTCCATTATGACTGGGAGCGTCCCGGCGCAACCGAACCGCTGCCGAAGATTTCTTTCGTCCAGGGGATCGAACCCTGGGGCTGGATCGTCGGTTCGGGCATCTACGTGGACGATGTCGACAGCCTGTTCTGGCAAAATACGCTGATGGTCGGGAGTGTGGTGCTCGGATTCGGTTTCCTGGTCGCGTTGGGTGCGTGGGCGATCGGCCGTGACATCAGCCGGCCGCTCGACAGGCTCAGGACGGTCATGGCGTCCCTGGCGGGCGGCAATCTGGATCAGGCCGTTCCGGATACCGACCGTCGCGACGAGGTGGGGCAGATGGCCTCGGCCGTAAAGGTTTTCCGGCAAAGCGCCGTCGATATGCGCCGGCTGCAGGACGAAAAGGAAAGCCAGGAACGCACGCTTGCCGAGCAAAAAAACGCAGCGCTGGCCAGGCTTGCCGAGGAGTTCGAGGCGGAGATCGGTCATATCGTCGACACGGTGTCCGCCGCGGCAACCCAGATGCAGACAAGCGCGAAATCGATGACGGCGGCCTCGGAGGATATGAGCAATCAGTCCATGGTTGTCGCGTCTTCGGCGGAGCAGACATCGGCGAATGTGCAGACCGTCGCCTCCGCGGCCGAAGAACTGGGCGGTTCGATCTCCGAGATCAGCCGCCAGGTCCAGCGGCAAGCGGAACTAGCCGCGTTGGCGGTCGAAGTGGCCGAGGACAGCAACCGGGACGTGGAAGGCCTGGCCCGCTGTGCCGAGACGATCGGCGATGTCGTGGGGCTGATCACCTCAATCGCGGAGCAGACCAACCTTCTTGCCCTCAATGCGACGATCGAGGCCGCGCGGGCGGGCGAGGCCGGCAAGGGCTTTGCCGTGGTTGCATCCGAGGTCAAGAATCTGGCCAACCAGACGACCAAGGCGACGGGAGATATCGCGGAGCAAATCAGGGCGATCCAGGAAAAGACGGGAAAAACCGTCGAAGACATTCGGACCATCGACGGCCGCATCAAGGAAATGACTGAGATTGCCACCGTCGTGTCGACGGCTGTCGAAGAGCAGAATGCGGCCACCGTCGAGATTTCCCGCAATGTCCAGGAAACGGCTTCGGGCACCCAGGAGGTCGCCGTGGCCATATCGGGAGTCACCCAGGCGGCTCAGGAGGTTGGAGGCACTTCGACCCAGGTCCTTTCGGCTGCCGAGGAGCTGTTCCGGCAGGCCGAATCCCTGCGCGTGCAGGTGACGCGGTTCATGTCCCAGGCCCGATCGGCCTGACGAACGGGTCGCAAAACGGAGAGTGCCTTCGAACCCGGAAGCCGCTTCGGGCGCCCGTCAGACGTGGCTTCCGCCTTTCGCGGCGGTCTCCAGCGCATTGACGAACACCGCCGCGTCGACATTGCCGCCGGAGGCCACGACCACCACCGTCCGTCCGACGACCGGACAGGCACCGGTCAGCGCCGCGGCCAGGGCGACGGCACCACCCGGTTCGATCACCAGCTTGAAGTCCGAAAAGCCGCAGGCCATGGCCGCCAGTGCCGCGGCATCGTCGACGACGAGGCCCGGCGCCAGGGTCCGGCGGTTCACCGGGAATGTGATCTCGCCCGGCATCGGGGTCATGATGGCGTCGCACAGCGAGCTGGCTGTCTCTTCATTGCGCAGCCGCTCGCCCGCCGCCAGCGAGCGGGCGGTGTCGTCGAAGCCGGCCGGCTCCACCGGATGAACCGGCACGCCGGGCAGCCGGTCGGCCAGCGCCAGGGAGATGCCGGCGCTCAGGCCGCCGCCGCCGCAGGGCACCAGCACCGCATCCGGGCGGATGCCGGCCTCGGCGCATTGCGCGACGATCTCCAGCCCGATGGTGCCCTGGCCGGAGATGACGTCCGGGTCGTCATAGGGCCGGACCAGGATGGCGCCGGTTTCTGCCGCAATGGCGTCACCGATCGCCTCCCGGCTCTCGCGATCGCGGTCGTAAAGGCGGACCGCGGCCCCCCAGGCCCGGGTGTTCCGGATCTTGATCGCCGGGGCATCGGACGGCATGACGATGGTGGCGGGAATGCCGAAATGCCGCGCCGCCGCCGCAACACCCTGGGCGTGGTTGCCGCTGGAAAAGGCGACGACGCCGCGCCGGCGCTCGGCTTCCGGGATGCGGCTGATCTTCGTGAAGGCGCCGCGCAGCTTGAACGAGCCGGTGCGCTGCAGGCATTCGGCCTTGACCAGCACCCGGCCGCCCAGCCGGTCGTCGAGGAGCGGGGATCCGAGCAGCGGCGTGCGCACCGCCACGCCCGCCAGGCGTTGCGCCGCATCTGTGATCCGCGGCAGCCAGTCTTGCGTCTCAGACCCGGGCGAGGAGGGCATGGATCGCCTCCTGGGCGGCCGGCTCGCCGAGATTGGGGGCATGGCCGACGCCGGGGATTTCGGCCGTGATCAGGTCGCCGTCGCGGCTCTCCGCCATGCGCGCCAGGGTGGCGGCGGTCAGCACATCGGAATCGGCCCCGCGCACCACCGCCACCGGGATGCGGCCGAGCCCGCGGAACTGCGGCCACAGATCGGCGGCCGGTTTGCCGGGCCTGTCGAGCGTCCGGGCGAGCCTTGTGTCGAAATCGTAGTGCAGCAGCCCGTCCTCGCCGCGCCGCCAGGTGCTCTTGGCGATCGCCAGCCAGGTCTTCTCCGCCGGCTCGGGCACCGACAGGTCGGGCATGATGCTCTTCAGATCGGCCACGGCGCTGTCCCAGTCCGGGTGCACACGGTCGCTCGAAATATAGTCGCGGATGCGGTCGAGTCCGGCCGTCTGCACCTCCGGCCCGACATCGTTCAGGACGGCGCCCTTCAGCACCGTCGGCATCGCGGCACCCAGCGCCATGGCCAGGATGCCGCCGAGCGAGGTGCCGATCACCACCAGCCGGTGCAGCCCCAGAGCCGTGATCAGCGTCACGAGATCGAGAAGGAGAGAGGGCGGGGCATAGTGCCGCCAGTCGCGGTCATAGTCCGAGCGGCCGCGGCCGCGGTAGTCCGGACAGATCACCCGCCGCTCCTTCGACAGGCGGGAGGCGAGGCGGTGGAAGTCCACCGAATTGCGGGTCAGCCCGGCGAGGCAGATGACGGTCGCGGCATCGCCGACGACGGGGCCATAATCGCGGTAATAGAGCTGCTTGCCGTCCTGGGCGCTCAGGCGGGCCTCCCGGAACTCGGCCATGTCTAGAGACCGATCAGGCCCGGCAGCGCGTCCAGGCCGCGGATCTCGACGTCCGGCCCGGCCGGCAGGCGCTCCGGCGTGCGGCCCATGCGGTTCAGCCAGGCGACCCGGAAGCCGAAGGCGGCGGCGCCGGCGACGTCCCAGCCATTGCTGGAGACGAAGCACACGGCCTCGGGCAGCACGCCCAGCCGGTCGACGGCGAGCCGGTAGGTGGCCGGGTGCGGCTTGAAGATGCCGGCCTCCTCGACCGAGAGGATGGCGTCGAGCCGCTCGGTCAGCCGGGCGCTGTCCGCCCCGGCCTGCAGCATGGCCGGCGCGCCGTTGGAGAGAATAGCGGTCGCCAGGCCGGCGCCGCGCAGCTGCGCGAGGACCGGGGCGGCATCGGGATAGGCATCGAGCGCCAGGTAATGCGCCATCAAGTCCTCGCGCAGGCCGGCATCGTGGACGCCGATATCGGCCATGGCGAAGTCGAGGGCCTCGCCGGTCACCTGCCAGAAATCGGCGTGGCGGCCCATCAGGCTGCGCAGCCAGGTATATTCCAGCTGCTTGGTCCGCCATATCGCCGACAGGGCATCGGCCTTGTCGCCGAGGGCGTCGCGCATGCGGGCCGCAGCCGAATTGACGTCGAACAGCGTGCCATAGGCGTCGAAGACGCAGGCCCGGATGCCGGGCAGCGCCGGGGCGGGGATGTCAGCGGGCAAGGTCGGCCTCCAGTCGTCCGCTCTGCGGGGCGGCACCCAAACGCAGGCGGTAGACCTGCGCGTCCTCGAGCACGCGCTGGACATAGTTGCGCGTCTCGTAGATCGGAATGCTCTCGATCCAGTCGATGATGGCGTCGGTCCCCATCTGCCGGGGGTCGCCGCGCGATATCAGCCAGTCGTCGACGCGGCCGGGTCCGGCATTGTAGGCGGCGGTGGCGAGGATATAGGAACCGCCGAAGCGACCGATCATCTCCGCGAGATAGTGCGAGCCCAGGCGGATGTTATGGGCCGGCTCGGCGGTGAGTCGGGCGGTGCTGTGGGAGACGCCCAGCGCGTTGGACACGCCCTGGGCGGTGCCGGGCATCAGCTGCATCAGCCCCCGCGCTCCGGCCGGGCTGACGGCATCGGTGCGGAATTCGCTCTCGCGGCGGATCAGGCCGAGCACCAGCGCCGGCTCGGCCCGCGGGTCGGCGGTCTCCAGCGGCAGCAGCGGATAGCCGCTCTCATAGAAAGTGAGGCCGTCGAAGATCAGGCGCTTGGCGGCGAAGACGGCCATGTCCGGGCGGTCCAGCGCCGCGGCGAGCCGGGCGACCAGCGCGGTTTCGGCCGGGCCTTCGGCCAGTCGGGCGAGCCGGCGCAGGAACAGGTCGGCCCGGGCGTTCTCGCCGATCCGGTCGAGCGCCCGCGCCACGCGCACCAGTTCACTGTCCTCGAAGGATGCCAGCTGCTCGGGCGAGGCCGAGGGGTCGGGCGGCAGGGCCGGCACCGTCGGCAGGCCGAGGCGGTCGGCAGCCAGCTGGCCATAGAAGGAGGAGCTGTGCGCGGCGCCGCGGCGGTACCAGGCCTCCGCCTCGGGCCGGTTGCCCAGCGCGTCATAGGCCCGGCCGGTCCAATAGGCGCCGCGGCCGAGGCTGATCGGCGTGCCGACATTCTCGTAGAGCCGCTGGAAATGCCCGACGGCGCGCTGCGGGTCGTCAAGGAAGCGCAGGGCCAGCCAGCCGGCCAGCCATTCCGCCTGCGCAAGAGGGAAGCCCTCGCTCTGGCCGTGGCCGCTGGCCACCGCGTAGGCGCGGCGGATATCCCCCTCATTGAACAGCCGGCGGGTGATAATATTCCGCTCCTGCCACCAGCGATCGGGATGGGTCAGGCGCTGCGGCTGGCTGCCCAGCATGTCGATGGCGCCGTCGGTCAGGCCGGAGCGCCGCCGCCAGCGCAGCCTCTCGTAGAGCAGGCCCTCATCGCCAGCCAGTGCCGCCGGCACCGCGGCGACCAGGGGGTCGACGCCGGAGGCGCGGTTGGCCAGCTGGATGCGGGCCTCGGCCAGGGCCCGCCAACCGTCGCCGACCAGCGGGTAGAGGCGCCGCGCCTCGCTGTCCCGGCCCTCCCACAGCAGATGGTCGAGCCGGGCGATATGGTCGGCCGGTTGCAGGAACGGACCGAAGACGGCCAGAAACTCCCGCTCATGCGCCTCGTTGACACCGATCGTCCGCCATTCGGCCTGCGCCAGGGCGTCGGCGTCGACGGTCCGGCCCAGGGCGATCAGCGCCCGGCCATAGCGCAGCAGCCCCTCGACGGTGACCGGCGGCCATTGGTCGAACCAGGCGGCAATGTCGGCCGGCGGCAGGCTGTCCGGCATCACCTGCTCGGCCCGGCGGCGCATGCCGGTCTGGTCCGGCCAGTCGGGATTGTCGCGCAGAAAGGCGGCGATCGCCGGGAAGCCGGCATCGCCGTCGTCATTGGAGGCGCTGATCCAGTCGATCACTTTCGCGAGAACCGGATCGCGGGCGCGTTCAACCATCTGCCGGGCCGCATCCCAGGCGCCGACATCGGCCGCCTCGAACGCCGCCTGGTAGATCAGCACGTCCTGCTCCGACAGCATCGCCTGCGCCGGCCGCGCCAGGGCGAGGCCGGCGGCAAGCGCCGCCGCCAGAGCCAGCTTCGGCAAGGCGCCGCCGGCCCGCTTGGCAAGGGTCCATCCAGGGGCTAGTCTAGCGCGCGTCTCCATCAGGCCCATCAGGGTATTCCCATGTTCCGAGGCTCGATCGTTGCCCTGATCACGCCCTTCACCGAGGACGGGATCGACGAGGCGGCATACCAGTCTTTCATCGAATGGCAGATCGCCGAAGGCACCCATGGCGTCGTGCCCTGCGGCACCACCGGCGAGTCGCCGACGCTCAGCCATGCCGAGCATATGCGGGTGGTGTCGCTGTGCGTCGAGGTGGCCAAGGGCAAGGTGCCGGTGATTGCCGGGGCCGGGTCGAATTCGACCGAGGAGGCGATCCTGCTTGTCCGCCATGCCGCCAAGGTCGGTGCCGATGCCGCGCTGGTGGTGACGCCGTACTACAACAAGCCGACGCAGGAGGGCCTGTACCGGCATTACAAGGCCATCCACGATGCGGTGGACCTGCCGATCCTCATCTACAACATCCCCGGACGCAGCGTCATCGACATGAATGTTGAGACCATGGCGCGGCTTGCCGGATTGCGCAATATCGTCGGCGTCAAGGACGCCACCAACGACCTCGGCCGGCCGCTGCGGACCCGGGTTACCATCGGTCCGGAGTTCTGCCAGCTGTCGGGGGAGGACATTACCGCTACCGGCTTTCTCGCCCAGGGCGGCGTGGGCTGCATTTCCGTGACCGCCAATGTCGCGCCGCGCCTCTGCGCCCGGCAGCAGGATGCCTGGGCGAGCGGCGACCTCGCCACCATGGCGGCGATCCGCGACCGGCTGGCGCCATTGCACCGGGCCCTGTTCCTGGAAAGCAGCCCGGCGCCGTGCAAACACGCCGTGAGCCTGCTGGGCCGGTCGGACCCGCGGGTGCGCCTGCCGCTGATCGAGCCGGGCGAAGATACGAAAGCGGCCATCCGGTCCGCGATGGTCCACGCCGGTATCCTCGAATAGGGAAAAAAAGAGTATTTATTCCGAACAATAAGAAAAACGACACGCGAATACTCATGGACCGAGTTCACTGGGAAATTTGAAGATGAAAAGGTCATGAACGGCGATGTGCCGGCCGTTTCCGACCGTCGACATTTCTGGGTGTTTGAAGGTGCTCCGGATGTCGATCAGGGTGCCCGTGGTCCAGGAGGCTGCCCGGCAGACGGCCCCGCCGGTGGGGGTCCGTCTGCCGGGCCGCAAGGCGGTCGGCCTTACGACTTCAGCGCGGTGACGCCGGGCAGTTCCTTGCCTTCCAGCCATTCCAGGAAGGCGCCGCCGGCCGTCGACACATAGGTGAAGTCGGCGATCACGCCGGCATGCTCCAGCGCCGCCACGGTGTCGCCGCCGCCGGCCACGCTCAGGACCTTGCCCTGCTTGGTGAGCGCTGCGGCGTGCTTGGCCACGGCGGTGGTGCCGGTGTCGAAGGGCGGTACCTCGAACGCGCCGAGGGGGCCGTTCCAGACCACGGTCTTGCAGTTGTCGATCAGGGCGTCGAGCGCGTTGATGCTGTCCGGGCCGACATCGAGCATCATCTGGTCGGCCGGAATGGCGGTGGCCGCAACGGTCTGGCTCGGCGCGCCTTCCTTGAACTCCGGCGCCACGACGCCGTCGGTGGGCAGGACGATCTCGCAGCCGGCCGCCTTGGCCTTCTCCATGATCTCGCGCGCCGCGTCGGCCATGTCCTTCTCGCACAGGCTGTTGCCGACATCGGTGCCCTGGGCGAACATGAAGGTATTGGCCATGCCGCCGCCGAGGATCAGCTTGTCCACCTTCTGCACGAGGTTGCCGAGCAGCTCCAGCTTGGTCGAGATCTTGGCGCCGCCGACAACCGCCGCGACCGGGCGCTCGGGATGCTCCAGCGCCTTGGTCAGCGCCTCCAGCTCGGCCTGCATCAGCCGGCCGGCGGCATTGGGCAGCTTGCGGGCGATGGCCTCGGTGGAGGCATGGGCGCGGTGGGCGGAGGCGAAGGCGTCGTTGACGTAGATGTCGCCGAGCGCCGCCAGCTTGCCGGCGAAGTCCTCGCCGTTCTTCTCCTCATCCGGATAGAAGCGCAGGTTCTCCAGCAGCAGGAACTGCCCGGGCTGCAGCGCCTTCACCGCCTCTTCGGCGACCGGGCCGATGCAGTCTTCGGCGAAGGTGACGGAGCGGCCGCCCAGCGCCTTCTCCAGCGCCGGCACCACCGGCTTCAGAGAGTGCTCGGGGTTCTTCTGGCCTTTGGGGCGGCCGAAATGCGACATGATCACCACTTTGGCGCCCTTGTCGGCCAGTTCGGTGAGCGTCGGCACCAGCCGGTCGAGTCGCGTCGAGTCAGTCACCTGGCCGTTCTTGACGGGCACGTTCAGATCGCCGCGCACCAGGACGGTCTTGCCGGCCACGTCGATGTCGTCGAGTGTCTTGAAATTGCTCATTGGCGGACGTCCCCAGAGTCTTGAGAGCCTTTCCGGCGGAGCGAACCACAGGAAGGGCGACATTGCAACGGGATCGCGGCGGCCTTGCGCCGGCGGCAGGCCCCTCTGGGGTCGGTGGCCAGTTGTTGGAAACCCTCGCCGTCGATCCGGTAGACCGGCTTCACCCGGGCGTCGAAGGTCTCGACCTTTTCGGCCAGCCGCTCACGGATGCGGGGATGATGGGCCCGGGCGGCGGCCCGCATGCCGTAGACATAGGACTAAGACCGTGTGACCCATCGCCGTTCCCCTGTCCGGCGCCGCTTCTCTGGTTCACAAGCCGGAACTGGCCTATGGTTCCGCAGTTGCGCCGCGGCACGATGCATCACGCGGCGATGTTGGGCGGCCGAGGGACCCGCAGCGGCACGGCCCGTGCGCGGAAGAATGTGCAGAAGAGGATGATGGGAATGCGCGAAGAGACAAGCGAGCCCTATGAGGACGATCTGGCCGATGTGCCGCCGGCGCGGCGCGGCTGGCGCGGCCGCCTGGCCGGCATGGCCGGGCGGGTATTCGACCGCCTGCGCCGCCGCCGCATCCTCAGCATCATCTTCGGCACCCTGCTGGTGGCGGCTTTCTTCTGGTTCATCGTCGGCAGCTACTGGGTCCAGACCATCGACGACGACATGGCCTTCACGCCGCCGGCGCCGGTCGAGGGCGGCAGCCGGGCCGTCAGCATGGCCATCGGTCTGATCGAGCGCGAGGTCGAGACGCACGGCTGGACGGCCAATGATCCCTTCTTCATGCCGGGTGCACTGCTCGACAACATGCCGAACTACCAGAAGGGCATCATCTATGCGATGAGCCGCTTCGCCGTCGAGATGAGCGACCAGATCGGCCGGGCCCGCGGCTCCAGCCAGGTCGACCCGGACCTCGACAGGGCGGCGGGGCTGCTGCGCTACCCCGGCGACCGCTGGATCATCGACTTTTCGGCCTCCTGGGCGCCGGTCGCCTCGGCCGAGACCCAGTACCTGGCCGCGGCCGATGCCTTGCGCGACTACAATGTGCGCCTGGTGGCCGGCGATGCCGTTTTCGAGCGCCGGGCCGACAACCTGCTCAACACGCTCGACCGTATCGCCGCCGACCTCGGTTCGTCTTCGGCGCTCATCCACGAGCACCTGGCGGAGCAGGGCGGCTGGATCGTCGATCTCGCTGCCGACGACATCTTCTATCAGAACAAGGGCCGTCTTTACGGCTACTATATTCTGCTGGAGGCACTGGGGCGGGACTTCCCCGATGTCATCGCGGATGCCGGTCTGGGCACGCTCTGGCCCGAGATGCTGAGCAGTATGCGGGAAGGTGCGGCGCTGGCACCCATAGCGGTGATCAGCGGTGCCCCGGACAGCCAGATGCTGCCCAGCCATCTTGCCGCCCAGGGCTTCTACCTGCTGCGGGCCCGGACCCAGCTGCGCGAGGTGACGAGTGTGCTGATGAATTGACGCCGCCGGCTGGAGCGCGTGCGGGCACGTGCGACGGTGGAATTTTTTCAATGTGGAATGTCTCTTATTCCTGAAGATCATGGCTATGAATCTGTCGCTGAGCCCGGTTTCGGCGACAGGAACCAATCGAAAAATTTTCGGATGCTTTCCGAATTTGACTCGACGCCATGGTAACCAAAGCGTGCGCCAAGATTGTGGTTGACTGGACCCGGACCGGGGCCCACCTTCGTTTGGCTTAGGGATTGATCTGGCACCTTTTGACCATTCTGGTAAGGGTCGAGCCGGGCTCGGTTTTTCTTGGCGTAGACGCTGACAATATTGTGGGCCGTGCCCCTGGTCGACAGGTTGCCGTTGCAACATATGGCTGGGCAAGGCAACCCGTTCAGCACCGGGCCATGACCTCGCGCAGCGAAGCCGAAATGGTGGACGCGCGGGGCGGGCGGGTCTGTCTGCCGTCAGTGGATACGCCGGTCGCGCCTTCCCGTCTTGGCCGGTGCGCGGCCCCATTGGCCGCCAGCCCGCTTCGAGGTCCCGAGGTGCCACGAGGCTGAGCCCTGTGCTGATCGCCGAGACAAAGGAGGACGATTCTCATGAATGCAATGCTCACCGGAAAAACCGTGGCCGTGCTGGTCGCCAATGGCTTTGAAGAAATCGATATGACCGAACCGCAGCGGGCTTTCCTCGGTGCCGGCGCCGTCATCAAGCTGGTGTCACCGGAACAGGGTCTTGTGAATGGCTGGCATGGCCGGGCCTGGGGACATTACTTCCCCGTCGACGTGCCGCTGTCGACGTCCCTGGCGGCGGACTTCGATGCCCTGGTCGTTCCCGGCGGCGAACGCGGCGTCGCCAAGTTGCGCGGGAACGCCCATGCCCTGCGCTTCCTGCGCGGTTTCATGGACGGCGGCAAGCCGGTTGCCCTGATCGGCACGGCGCCCTTGTTGCTGATCGATGCGGAGCGCGCCTCCGGACGAACCGTCGCCTGTGCCGCAGAGGTGTGTGACGAGTTGACGGGAGCCGGGGCGCGGCTGGGCGAAGAGGCCGTGGTGCTCGACAAGAACCTGCTCACCTGCGCGGGATCGCTGGACGATGCGGCTGCCCGCGATGCCGTCGTCAAGCATGCGGCGGATGTGACTTCGGCGCTCGCCGACGCCGCCTGACACGGTCCCGCGACGGACGTGCGTAAAGGCCCGGCTGCCAGGCGCAGCCGGGTTTTTTTGTGTGCCAATCCCTTTGTCTCGATCTCTCTATCCACGCGGTCCGCCCGCGGCCCCAACGACTTTTTAGGCATTGCCGGCATAGACTCGCGGCCGGTGACGGGCCGGTCTGGCTGCCCGACCCGGGGACGTGGGAAGAGTGGACGTGCCGACAGGGCCGATGAAGGGGATTATCCGGTGAGCGAAATCGCCAATGGTGTCTATGCCGGGGCAACCAGCGAGATGGTTGCCAACCTGCTGACCGATTTCCTCGACACGACGCGCGAGGCGTTGAGCGGTCTCGACGAGGCGCTGTGCGTGGGGGCGGATCTCGCGCCCTATCGCCGGTTCGCGTTCGAAACCAAGGGGGCGGCGCACAATTTCGGCCAGCCTTTGCTGGCGCTGGTCAGCCAGCGGCTGGAAGACTACCTCTCGGCCATCGAGTCGGCCGGCGAGCGGAATGTCGTCGACCTGCATCATTTTCTCGACACCATGGACGATTGCCTGACCGGACGGCTGAATGGCGAGGCGGAGCCGTCGCTCGTGGTCCGCGAACTGCCGGCCCGGCCGGCGAGCTTCGATGTCGGGGCGGTCGAGAAGCGTGACGTCGAGGTCGTGCTGGTCATGCTGCACGGGACCCAGACCCATTTCGTCGAGCGCGAGATGCAGGAGTGCGGCTACCGGGTGACCATCGTCACCTCCACCATCGCCGCGCTGGAGCAGGCGGTCCAGGCCAGGCCCGACATGATCGTGATCTCGGCCGTGATGCCCGGGCTGTCGGGCATCGACCTGACGGTTGCGCTCACCGCCATGCCGGAGACCCGCAATATCCCCGTGGCCTTGATCACCAGCCTGGAACCCGACGACGAACAGCTGGGCTTTGTGCCCGACCGGGTGCCGATCATCCGCAAGGGCCGGAGTTTCGGCGATGATCTGGCGCGGGCCCTGAGCTATCATTTTCTCCTGTAGTCCCGTCCCGCGCGCCCGGTGCTCATGACCTTCGTCCCCGACCGCCCGGCCGGCCCGCCCGCCTGGCGCATTGCGCTGACCGTACCCGGCGGCCTCGCCGACGCTTTTGAAGCGGCGCTGGAGGCGGACTGCCTGGCCCTGAGCGCCTTCGAACTCGAGCCGGACGGCGCCTGGACGGTCGAGGGCTATGCCCTGGCCGAGCCCGATCGCGGCCGGCTGGCCGCCCGGGTAGCGCTGGCCGCGGCCGGGCAGGGCGTCGCCGAGCCGCCGCTGGCGATCTCGCGCATCCCGCCGACCGACTGGCTGGCCGAGACCCGACAGGCCTTTCCGCCGCTCAGGATCGGCCGGTTCTTCGTGCACGGCGAGCATATCGGCGCCGGGGCGCGGCCGCCGGCGACTCTGCCCATCCTCGTGGATGCGGCGACGGCCTTCGGGACCGGCGAGCACCCCAGCACCGCAGGCTGCCTGCGCGCCCTGGAGCGACTGGCGCACCACCGGCGACCGGTCCGGGCGCTCGATATGGGCTGCGGTACCGGCATTCTCGCCATCGCCATGACGCGGCTGTGGCGCTGCCCGGTCCTCGCCGCCGATATCGAGGCCGAGTCGGTGCGGGTGGCGCGGTTCAATGCCAAGCGCAACGGCGTGGCGTGGCAGGTCAAGGTGGTCCGCAGCGATGGCTATCGCGACGCGGCGATTGCCGCCGGCGGACCTTATGACCTGGTCGTTGCCAATATCCTGGCCCGCCCGCTGGCCGGCATGGCGGCCGGCCTCGCCCGGTCCCTGGCTCCGGGCGGAACCGCCATTCTCTCCGGGCTGCTCCGTTACCAGGAGCCGCTGGTGCTGGCCGCGCATCGCCACGCCGGCCTCTGCCTGAAAGAGCGGCTGGTCGTGGCCGGCTGGTCGACGCTGATCCTCGGCTGACCGCCGCGACGGTCAGCCGGTCTCGCGCGCCCGGCCGGACAGCGGCGGATACAGGGACGCCGCATCGCCGTCTTCACGCACCGCCGGGTTGTATTTCAGGCAATTGGGCACGCACTCGCACTCGAAGGCGATGCGCATCGGCGCGATACGGCCCTCGTTCTTCAGCTGGAACAGCCGCGGCACGACCTTGTCGCGCAGGCTGACCGGGTCGATCGTATTCACATAAATCTTCGTGCCGCCTTCGAACCCGGCCGGGTTGCTGATCCGCCATTTGATCAGCACCCGCCACGGCATGGCGACATCGGCATCCGGGGGTTTGTAGTACCATTCCTCATTGCAGGGGATCTCGCTGCCCATGGCGGCGTGGCAGGCATGCACGATGTCGGACATGCCGCGCAGCTCCTCCGGCGAATGGTTCCAGGGCTGGCTGCGGGCGCTCTTGGAATAGATCGCGAGTGTCGGGAAGCGATGGCCGAATGCTGCAAAGGCGATGGCGTAGTCGTTCTCGGCGAAGATCAGATTGCGATAGCCGGCGAAGTTCACCGCCCAGTCGTTATAGACATTCGGATTATGCCGGATAAGCGCGATCTCGCGCTCGATCGCGGCACTGCGTCCGTCGATCGCCACCAGCTGCTTGTGCAGATGGTCGAGCGAGGCGCCGGCCGGCTGCCGCCAGTTCTGAAACACCGCGACATAGCGGACATAGCGGTTGGCCAGATAGATGTCGCGCAGGGCCGCCACGGTGAACTTGAAGTACTGATCGTGCAGCTCGGGCGTCATGCTGCCGGATGAGGCGAGCTGGGCGTCGTTCTCCGCCTCCTCGATGAAGTGGCGCGGCCCCAGGATCAGCTCGTGCCCGCCGGCGAAGAACTCGTCGGCCATGGCCAGCTTGTCCTCGTCCGGGATGGTGGCCGGGTCGGTCTGGCCGGACAGCAGCAATTTCCGGTCGACATTGTGCAGGACATGCCGCACGCCCTCCGGCGTCGAGAGATAGCGTGTCTTGTGTGCATAGGCCGGCTGCCCCGGGCGGAAGGCATAGTTCTTCGCCCAGTAGTCATAGGAAATGATTTCGAACAGATTCGGGATCCGGCGAAAGATCGGCCTGGACTCGAACAGAGCCTCGGCGCGGACGTCGCGCAGCAACTCATAGCCTTGGCTGGTCTTGACCAGGCGCGCCTTCTCCGGCGGCGTCTCGTAGAGATTGGCCTCGCAGAAGACGCAATAGTCCTCGACCTCCTTGGGCCGGATCGGGTTGCCGACCCGCCGGATGCCGGAATCCAGCGGCCGGTTGGCCCGGCCGGGCACGGTCCAGACCTCGGTGCCGGTAAAGGGGTTCAACTGCTTGAACGTCCCGTCGGCCATCTTGGTCAGGAAGTTCGATTCCGAAATCAGCTCAGGCAGGATCATGGGATCCCGTGGTCCTCCATCCTTTTCCCGTGGGTTTCATTCTATACCATGGGGCTTAAGACAAGGGGAATCCAAGTGCGTCCGTCGCTATGCTTTGGTCAGGCTTTTCAGTCGGCCCGCAGCCGCGCCACCACATTCCGGACAATGCCGAGCCCGATCTCCCCGTCCAGCGTCATGATCGATTCCGGGTGGAACTGGACGGCGGCGAGGGGCAGGGCCGTGTGTTCGACGGCCATGATCACCGGCTCGCCGTCCTCGGGCGTCACGGTTTCGGCGGTGATGCGGAATTCGGCCGGCAGGCCGGCGCGGGCGGCATAGATCGAGTGATAGCGGCCGACCTCGAAGCGGTCGGTGGGCAGGTTGTCGAAAAGCCGGCCGCCGAAGGTCCGCACGGCGGTGGCCTTGCCGTGCATCGGATAGTCGAGCACCTGCAGCCGGCCGCCGAGCGCCTCCACCAGGCCCTGCAGACCGAGGCAGACCCCGAAAATCGGGGCCCCGGCGTCGAGGGCCGCGCGAATGGTCGCCGCGGTGCCGAAATCCTCCGGCCGCCCGGGGCCGGGCGACAATACCACCATGTCGGGCCGTGCCGTCCCGCCGGCGAGGACGTCCCGGGCCGCGTCCGGACGCAGGGTTTCCACCTGCGCGCCGGTCTGGCGGAAGTAATTGGCCAGGGTGTGGACGAAGGAATCCTGGTGGTCGACAAGCAACAGCCGGCGCCCCGTGCCGGCCGCCTCGGTGCCGGCGGTTGCCCGCGCGGCGGGCCGCGGTGCGGCATCGCTCCGGATGGCGTCGCGCAGCGCCGACGCCTTGAGCCGGCATTCGGCGTCTTCGGCCTCGGGGTCGGAGTCATAGAGCAGAGTCGCGCCGGCCCGGATGGCCGCCAGGCCGTCGGCGATCCGCACGGTCCGCAGGGTCAGGCCGGTGTTCATGTGGCCGTTGAAATTGATCGCCCCGACCGCGCCGCCATACCAGCGCCGCGGCGAGGCCTCGTGCTCCTCGATGAAGCGCATGGCCCAGAGTTTCGGCGCGCCGGTCACCGTCACCGCCCAGGCATGGGACAGGAAGCCGTCGAGGGCATCGAAGCCGTCGGCCAGTTCGCCCACGACATGGTCGACGGTGTGGATCAGGCGCGAATACATCTCGATCTGGCGGCGGCCGATCACCCGCACCGAGCCCGGCACGCAGACCCGGGATTTGTCGTTGCGGTCGACATCGGTGCACATGGTCAGCTCGGCCTCGTCCTTCTTCGATTGCAGAAGGGTGAGGATCTGCCGGGCATCGCCGATCGCATCCGGTCCGCGGGCGATGGTGCCGGAAATCGGGCAGGTCTCGATCATCCGGGCGGTGCGCGGCCGGCCCTCGGCATCCCGGAGCGTGCGCGCCTCGACCCGGACGAACATTTCCGGCGAGCTGCCGACCAGATATTCCGAGTCGCCGAGGTTCATCAGGAAGCCGTAGGGCGAGGGATTGACCCGGCGCAGCCGCCGAAAGAGCGCCGAGGGCGGAGCCGGGCAGGGTTCGAAGAAGGTCTGGCCGGGCACCACCTCGAACAGGTCGCCGCGGCGGAAGGCCTCCTTCGCCTTGCGGACGGTGTCGGCATAGGCGCCCGGCGGATTGTCGGCGGAAGCGTCGACACCCTCGGCCGGCCGGTACGGCGCGATCGCGCCGTCGCGCGGCAGGCCGGCCGTCGACCGGTTGCCGAACGCAATGTCGTATTCGTGCCACTGCGCCTGCTGCCGGTAATGGTCGACGACCAGGATACGGTCCGGCAGGTAGAGCACCAGGTCGCGCTGCCGCGGATCGCGCGGCAGACGGAGCGGGATCGCCTCGAACTGGAAGGCCAGATCATAGCCGAAGGCGCCATACAGGCCGAGATGCGGATCGTCGGGGGCGGCAAAGAGCGCGACCAGCGCCCGCAGCACCGAGAAGACCGAATGCTGGCGGCTGCGCAATTCCTCCGGGAAGCGGGTGGTCGGCTCCTTGACCTGCAGGGTCAGCTGCCCGGCCCCGGCACTCAGCGTGGCGACCGCCTCGAGCCGGCCAAGGGTCTCGCCAAGGGCCGGCAGCAGCGCTTCGCCGCGGGCATTCAGGGCCGTGACCGCGACGGCCCGGCCCTGCGCGGCCACCTGCAGCGGCGGGTCGTAGAAGCCGAGGTCCCAGCGGGTATAGCGACCGGGATATTCGAAGTCCGAGCAGAGCAACACGCCCAGATGGCTGTCCAGCTTCTCGAACAGGATATCCGCCGCACCCTCGTAGGGATGCGCGCGGGTCGTCTGCTGAATGTCGGCGCCGCCCTCGGTGCGGTAGCGCCGCAGCGCGCCTGACAGGGGGTCATCGGTCATGGGGCATTTCCTTGCAGGCGAGGGCGGCGGCTGCGCCGGAACGGCGGGACGCGGCACTCTCGCGAACACAAAAAAGGCCGCCAGTCACTCTGGCGGCCCGCACGGACAATGACAAAGGACGACGACCCGGGCCGCTCGCTAGTGCGGCCACCACCAGGCGGTCGTCAGGGCCGAAAAGCCGCGATGCTGACCCATCTCGTTCGTCTCCGCTGAATTGTTCGACGATCTGCTTGTTAGCAGAGGGCGCGCATCCCGGCAAGGCCTGAAACGCTGCCGGTCGCGTGTGCCGCGTCCCGGCTCCGGCAGGCTATGAAGACCGCCGCCTATCCTGCTCCTTTTCAAAGAGATTTCCTGGAATCGAGGTCCGAGAGTCGCTCGGCTGGATTCCATTTTGGAATATTAAGATGCTGATTCTACGAATTTTTTTGTAGCGCTCCTGCGCGCCTGTGTTGCAACAATTTGAAATGTATGCTAGCGAGGAGTGGCACGCCTAGGTAGGGTTTGATGACAAAGTATTTTATTTAGAATCGTTAAGTGAACGCACCGATGCCGGGCCGGCCGGCAAGGCGGACGGCTGATCGGACTGGAAAGGACGCAGAATGCGGCAAGAGGTGGTGAACTCGATGCTGAACTCGGACCAGGACTATGGTGTGTTCAGTGCCGATTCCGATCAGGAATTGCCGGACACCGACTGGTATGTCCGCCAGATCGGCATTGCCCAGCTGCTGCGGGAGGCACACCGCTCCTTATCGCGGGCGCTGGCTGCGCGGATTTCCAACTCCGGGGTCTCGATCGGCCAGTGGTACTTCCTGCGGGCGCTCTGGCACGAGGACGGGCTGACGCAGCGGGAACTCAGCCAGCGCGTCGGCATGATGGAGCCGACGACGGTGACCGCCCTGAACGGCATGGAAAAGCGCGGCCTGGTCGAGCGGGTGCGCAACGTCCAGGACCGGCGCAAAATGAACATCTTCCTCACCGACAAGGGCCGGTCGCTGCAGGCGCAGCTTCAGCCGCTGGAGGACGAGATCAGCAAACTGGCGATCCGCGGAATTCCCCCGCAGGAGAAGGACATGCTTCTGCGCCTGCTGAAGCTCGTCATCCTCAACCTGAACGACGAGGAGCGCTGAGCGGCCGCAGGGTGTTGTCCGCGGCGCCGCGGGCTTGCGATACTGGCCGCTAAGGTAATAATCGTCGAAAAACCATGCTGTCTGACGAGACACGGATCGTGGTGCCGGCGGGCGGCGGCAGGTCGGTCTATGCGATCCTCAGCCGGTCGGCGGCGGCCTCCGGGCGGGTGGTCCTTGCCGTGCACGGGCTGGCCGGCCAGCCGGACGATTTCCTGCTGCGCCACAGCCGGGACCGGTTCCTGGCGGACGGCTTCGATGTCTGCCGCCCGGCCCTCTATTCCTGGCAACGCGATGCCCGCGACCTGCGCGACACCACGCTGGTGCAGCACGCCGCCGATCTGCGGGCGGTCCATGCCCATCTGGCCGGCGGCTGGCGGAGCATCTATCTGGTCGGGCACAGCTATGGCGGCATCGCCCTGGTCCTGGCGGCGCTCAACGGGGCGCGGGCCCTGAGCCTGTGGGACAGTCTGTTCAGCCCGGCCCGGCTTTGGCGGGACGTCATCGCCTGCGAGCCGGCGGCCGGTCCGGACTATCTGGAGCTGCGCGATCCCCTGCGGGTCCAGATCGGCCGCGCCATGCGGACGGAGGGGCTGGGCCTGACGGCGGCGGCAATGCGGGCGGCAGCCACGGCCGTCACC
>JAAAOG010000221.1 GCA_009909005.1 Alphaproteobacteria bacterium
GCAGGTGCCGATCAATGTCAGCGTGATCGGCGAAAAGGCCAACGCCACACGGCCGGAAATCGAACAGATCATGATCGCCAACAACCGCGGTCAGCCGGAGCATCTGTTCGAGCGCGATCTCTATGTCATCCGCCGGCGGATCGAGCACGCCGCCAAGGCGGACGGCATCAACGATTTCTACATCTGCTCGCTGTCGGCCCGCTCGATCGTCTACAAGGGCATGTTCCTGGCCGAGCAGCTGACCGACTTCTACCCGGACCTGGTGCACAAGGAGTTCATCTCGAACTTCGCGCTCTATCACCAGCGCTATTCGACCAACACCTTCCCGACCTGGCGCCTCGCCCAACCCTTCCGCATGCTCGCCCATAACGGCGAGATCAACACGCTGAAGGGCAACGTCAACTGGATGCGGGCGCACGAGACGCGGATGGAGACGCCGCTCTTCGGCGACCACATCGATTCGCTGAAGAGCGTGGTGCAGCCCGGCGCCTCCGACTCCGCGGCACTGGACAATGTCTTCGAGCTGCTCTGCCGGGCCGGACGCATCGCGCCCATGGCCAAGGCGCTGATGATCCCGGAGGCGCTGCTGGCCAACAAGCTGATCCCGGAAGAGCGGGCGGCCCTGGTCAGCTACTGCAATTCGGTCATGGAACCGTGGGACGGCCCGGCCGCCATCGCCGCCTGCGACGGCCGCTGGGTGCTGGGCGGCATGGACCGCAACGGCCTGCGGCCGATGCGCTATACCCTGACGGGCAACGGCCTGATCATCCTCGGTTCGGAGACCGGCATGGTCCGGATCGACGAGTCCAGCGTCATCGAAAAGGGCCGGCTCGGGCCCGGGCAGATGATCGCGGTCGACCTGGAGGAGGGCCGGCTCTACCACGATGACGAGATCAAGTCGCTGCTCGCCGGCGGCCAGCCCTACGCCCAGTGGGTGCGCTCGATCCGCGAGCTCGACCCGGTCATCGATGCCGCCGGCCAGGAGCCGGCCGACCTCGACAAGGACGAACTGCGCCGCCGCCAGGTCGCCATGGGCCTGACCATGGAAGACCTGGAGGTGATCATCCATCCGATGGTCGAGGACGGCAAGGAGCCTGTCGGCTCGATGGGCGACGACACGCCGCTCGCCGTGCTGTCCGACCGCTATCGCGGCCTGCACCATTTCTTCCGGCAGAATTTCAGCCAGGTCACCAATCCGCCGATCGACTCGCTGCGGGAGCGGCGAGTGATGTCCCTGCGCACCCGGCTCGGCAATCTCGGCAATATCCTGGCCGAGGACGCGACGCAGTGCGACCTGCTGCAGCTGGAATCGCCGGTCCTGACCAATGCCGAATATGCCGCCATGCGCGCCTCGATGGGCGACACGGCGGTGGAGATCGACTGCACTTTCGGCATCGACGGGCGCAGTGCGTTGCGCGATGCCCTGCGCCGAATCTGCCGGGAATCGGAAGACGCGGTGCGCGGCGGCGCCACCCATCTCATCCTGACCGACGAGGGCATTACGCCCGACCGGGCCGTCATCCCGATGATCCTGGCCACCGGGGCCGTTCATTCGCACCTGGTCAAGCAGCACCTGCGGACTTTCACCTCGCTGAACGTCCGCGCGATGGAATGTCTCGACGTGCATTACTTCGCGGTGCTGGTCGGCGTCGGCGCCACCACGGTCAACGCGCCTCTGGCGCAGGAGGCGATCGCCGACCGTCATCGCCGCGGCCTGTTCGGCGAGTTGACGCTCAGCCAGTGCCTTGCCCGCTACAAGAAAGCGGTGGGCGACGGGCTGCTGAAGATCATGTCGAAGATGGGCATTTCCATCCTGTCGTCCTATCGCGGCGGCTGCTGCTTCGAGGCGGTCGGCCTCTCGCGCTCGCTGGTGGCCGAGTACTTCCCCGGCATGCCCAGCCGCATCTCCGGCATCGGCCTGCCCGGCATCCAGCGCAAGGTGGTCGAGCAGCACCGCCGCGCCTTTGACGAGGAGGTCATCGCCCTGCCCGTCGGCGGTTTCTACAAGTACCGCCGCGGCGGCGAGCGCCACAGCATGGAAGGCCCGTCGATCCACATGCTGCAGCATGCGGTGTCGTCGGACAGCTATGCCACGTTCAAGAAGTACACCGACGGCCTGCGCAAGCAGCCGCCGACCCAGCTGCGCGACCTGCTGGACTTCAAGCCCGCCAACGCGCCGCTGGCGATCGATGAGGTCGAGTCGATCACCGCGATCCGCAAGCGCTTCGTCACCCCGGGCATGTCCTATGGCGCCATGTCGCCGGAGGCGCACGGCACCCTCAACGTCGCCATGAACCGCATCGGCGCCAAGTCGGATTCCGGCGAGGGCGGCGAGGATCCGCGGCGCTTCAAGCCCGATGCCAATGGCGACAACTGGAACTCGGCGATCAAGCAGGTCGCCTCGGGCCGGTTCGGCGTCACGGCCGAGTACCTCAACCAGTGCCGCGAGATCGAGATCAAGGTCGCCCAGGGCGCCAAGCCCGGCGAAGGCGGCCAGCTGCCCGGCTTCAAGGTAACGGTCGAGATCGCCCGGCTGCGCCATTCCACCCCGGGCGTCATGCTGATCAGCCCGCCGCCGCACCACGACATCTACTCTATCGAGGATCTGGCGCAGCTGATCTACGACCTGAAGCAGATCAACCCGGAGGCCAAGGTCTGCGTCAAGCTGGTGGCCCGCACCGGCATCGGCACCATTGCCGCCGGCGTCGCCAAGGCCAATGCCGACGTCATCCTGATCTCCGGCCATTCCGGCGGCACCGGCGCCAGCCCGCAGAGCTCGATCAAATATGCCGGCATCAGCTGGGAAATGGGCCTGTCGGAGGTGCATCAGGTCCTCACCCTCAACCGGCTGCGCCACCGGGTGATCCTGCGCACCGACGGCGGCATCAAGACCGGCCGCGACGTGGTCATCGCCGCAATCCTCGGCGCCGAGGAGTATGGCGTCGGCACCACCTCGCTGATCGCCATGGGCTGCATCATGGTCCGGCAGTGCCACTCCAACACCTGCCCGGTCGGTGTGTGCACCCAGGACGACTCGCTGCGCGCCAAGTTCACCGGCACGCCGGAGAAGGTGGTCAACCTCTTCACCTTCATGGCCGAGGAGGTGCGCGAGATCCTTGCCGAGCTCGGCGTCCGGCACCTCAACGAGGTGATCGGCCGCACCGACCTGCTGCACCAGGTCAGCCGCGGCGCGCCGCATCTCGACGACCTCGACCTCAATCCGCTGCTGGCCAAGGCCGACCCCGGCCGGCACGCCATGTACTGCACGCTGGAAGGCCGCAACGAGGTCCCGGACACGCTCGACGCCAAGATCCTCGACGACGCCAGGCCGCTTTTCGAGGTCGGCGAGAAGATGCAGCTCGCCTACACGGTGCGGAACACCATGCGGGCGGTCGGCACGCGCCTGTCCTCGATGATCGTCCGCAAATTCGGCCAGGACGGCCTGCAGCCCGGTCATATCACCGTCCGGCTGCGCGGCTCGGTCGGGCAATCGCTGGGCGCCTTCGCGGTGCAGGGCGTCAAGCTCGAGGTGTTCGGCGACGCCAACGACTATGTCGGCAAGGGGCTGTCGGGCGGCACCATCGTCGTGCGGCCGCGCACCGCCAGCCCGCTGAAAACCAGCGAGAACACCATCATCGGCAACACCGTCCTCTACGGGGCGACGGCCGGCAAGCTCTTCGCCGCCGGCCAGGCGGGCGAGCGGTTCTGCGTGCGCAATTCCGGCGCCCATGTGGTGGTGGAAGGCTGCGGGTCGAATGGCTGCGAGTACATGACCGGCGGCCTGGCGGTGCTGCTCGGGCCGGTGGGCGACAATTTTGCGGCCGGCATGACCGGCGGCATGGCCTTTGTCTACGACGTCGACGACAGCTTCGAATACCGGGTCAACCCGGACAGCGTCGTCTGGCAGCGGGTCGAGACCGACCATTATGACGGCCTGTTGCGCGGCATCGTCGCCGAGCACCACAAGGAGACCCAGTCGCGCTACGCCGCCCAGATCCTGCACGAATGGGAGATGGAAAAGGGCCGCTTCTGGCAGGTCGTGCCGAAGGAGATGCTCGACAAGCTCGACCACCCCCTGACCCGCGAAGCCGTCTCCGCCCTCGCCAAGCCGGCGGAGTAGACCGGGCGGGCGTGCGGGCCGGGGGTTCCACCCTCGGCCCGTCCGCGTCAAAAACCGCTCATCGCGTCAATGGCAATCAATTCGTCAAGCCTGGCGGTTGTCAGAGGGTGAACCCCGACACATCACATTCAGCCGGATGTCGGGGTTCGCTTGGCGCACCGCTTACCTACTTCCGCAGCCCCGTTTTGCCTTCTCTTTTCGCCAGGGCCCGCCAGACCTCCGCCGGCTTGACGTCGGCGGCGGCCCACAGCACAAGCAGGTGGTAGAGCAGATCGGCGCTTTCCTCGGCCAGGCGGTCGCGGTCGCCGGCCATCGCCTCGATCACCGCCTCGACGGCCTCCTCGCCGACCTTCTGGGCGATCTTCGGGGTGCCCTTGGCGAACAGCTTCGCCGTGTAGCTGCTGTCGGGGTCGGCGCCGCGGCGCGACTCGATGACGGCGTAGAGCCGTTCCAGCACCGCGCTGTCGGCCGTTTCGGGCGTATCGCTCATGCCGGCCTCATCGGGATGCCGGCCTCGGCCATGGCGCGCTTGGCCTCGCCGATCGAATAGGTGCCGAAATGGAAGATCGAGGCGGCCAGGACCGCGGTGGCATGGCCGTCGCGGATGCCTTCGACCAGATGGTCGAGCGTGCCGACACCGCCCGAGGCGATCACCGGCACCGGCACGGCATCCGCCACCGCGCGGGTCAGCGGCACGTCGAAGCCGGATTTGGTGCCGTCGCGGTCCATGGAGGTGAGCAGGATCTCGCCGGCCCCGTAATCGGCCATGCGCCGGGCCCAGTCGACGGCGTCGAGCCCGGTCGGCCGGCGGCCGCCATGGGTGAAGACCTCCCACCGGCTCGGACCGGTCGCCTTGGCGTCGATGGCGACGACGATGCACTGCCGGCCGAATTTCTCCGCCGCCTCGCGCACGAAGTCGGGGCGGTGCACGGCGGCGGTGTTGATCGACACCTTGTCGGCCCCGGCCAGCAGCAGCTTGCGGATGTCCTCGACCGTGCGCACCCCGCCGCCGACGGTCAGCGGCATGAACACCTCCTCCGCGGTGCGCCGGACGACGTCGTAGAGGATGGCCCGGTCGTCGCTGGAGGCGGTGATGTCGAGGAAGCACAGCTCGTCGGCGCCGGCCGCGTCATAGACCTTGGCCTGCGCCACCGGATCGCCGGCATCGACGAGGTCGACGAAATTGATGCCCTTGACCACCCGTCCGTCCTTGACGTCCAGGCAGGGGATGACCCGCATTTTCAGCATCAGCGGCCCTTGTCGCCTGTCGTTTCGGCCCGCGCCCCGGCGCTCTCGGCGGCCAGGATGGCGAGCGCCTGTTTCGGGTCGATGCGCCCGTCATAAAGCGCCCGACCGCAGATGACCCCCTGGATACCGCTGGCCTCTTCGGCCTTCAAGGCGACGAGGTCGGCCAGCGAGGACACCCCGCCCGAGGCGATGACCGGCGTGGTCAAGGCGAAGGCCAGGTCGGCCGTCGCCTCGATATTCAGGCCGCCCATCGCCCCGTCGCGGTTGATGTCGGTGTAGATGATCGCGGTGGCGCCGCAATCCTCGAACCGCAGCGCCAGGTCGAGCGCCTTGACGGTGCTGGTCTCCGACCAGCCCTGCACGGCGACCAGGCCCTCGCGCGCGTCGATGGCGACGGCGATGCGGCCGGGAAAGCGGCGGCAGGCGTCCTTGACCAGCTGCGGCTCGTAGAGGGCGACGGTGCCGAGCACGATGCGCGCCACCCCGCAGCTCAGCCAGTGCTCGATCAGCCCCATATTGCGGATGCCGCCGCCCAGCTGGATCGGGATGTCGACCGCTTTCAGGATTTCCAGGGCCGGGTCGGTATTGACCGGGCGGCCGCTGGCCGCGCCGTTCAGGTCGACGACATGGATCCAGGCGAAGCCCTGCTCCTGAAAGCGGCGGGCCTGTTCGGCCGGATCCGTGTTGAAGATCGTGACCTGGTCCATTTCGCCGCGCACCAGCCGCACGCAGGCGCCATCCTTCAGGTCGATGGCGGGGTAGAGGATCATGGCCCGCCCCCCTCCGCGCTGTCGGGAGCGGCGGCATCACCGCCCAGAAGCTTGTAGAAATAGCGCCCGGCAATGGTCCGGCCATGCACCCGGGCGTAATGGGGGTTGGTGCCCCAATAGACATAGCCCATGGATTCGTAGAGCTGCAGCGCAGCCTCCTGGGTTTCGCGGACATGCAGCTGGAGGATCTCGAAGCCCTCGGCCCGGGCTTCCGCCTCGACAGCGTCGACCAGCATGCGCGCAAGGCCGTGGCCGCGCGCCCAGGGTGCGACAAAATGCGTCGTCAGATAGGCGGAAAAAGCACGGGCCTCGGCATTGGCGGAGGGCCGGACCAGCTGGGCCGAGCCGCCGATAATGCCATCGAGCCGCCCGACGAACAGGGTGCGGCCGGGAACCGCCAGCACGCCCTGCCAGAACCGCTCCATCTTCGCCCGCTCGGGCGGAGTCACCCAGCCGAACCCGCCGCCCTCCTTGATCGCCAGGTCGGCGGCGTCGCAGAGGTCGTGCAAATCGCTGCCGCGAAAGGCGGTCAATCGCGCGACTCGGGCGATCGGTGGGGTCGGCTCGGCGTTCATCGGGACGTTATGACGATCTCAGGGGCGCCAGTCGAGGAAATTGGCGATCAGGGCGAGGCCGGTGGCCTGGCTCTTTTCCGGGTGGAACTGGGTGCCGACGAGATTGTCGCGGGCGATCACTGCGGCAACCGCCCCGCCATAGTCCGCCACCGCCTTGACCGCCTGCGGGTCGGCCGGGGTGAAGCCATAGCTGTGAACGAAATAGGTGTGCGGCGACCCGGCGGCCGTCTTGTCCAGCCCGTCCAGGACAGGGTGGCCGCCATGGACGATCTCCAGCGCGTTCCAGCCCATATGCGGGATCTTCAGGCCCGGATCGGCGGGGGCGAGGGGGGACACGGCACCGGCGATCCAGCCGAGCCCCGGCGTGTCCTTGTACTCGTGCCCGACGCTCGCCATCAGCTGCATGCCGACGCAGATGCCGAGGAATGGCCGGCCGCGGTGCAGCACCGCTTCCTCCAGCGCCTCGATCATGCCGGGCAGGGCGGCGAGCCCGGCCTTGCAGTCGGCAAAGGCGCCGACCCCGGGCAGCACGATGCGGTCGGCGCGCCGGACGGTCTCCGGGTCGTCGGTGACGGTCACCGCCCCGGCCTCGCCGAGGCCGGCCGTCCGGGCGGCGCGCTCGAAGGCCTTGGCGGCCGAGCGCAGATTGCCGGAGCCGTAATCGATAATCGCGACGGTCATGCTGTCCGTTTCATGGTCTGTCGGACGGGCCGGCGGTCTCGCCCAGCACGCCCTTGGTCGAGGGCACGGCATCGGCGCGGCGCGGGTCGCGGGCCACGGCCTGGCGCAGCGCCCGGGCCAGCGCCTTGTAGCAGCTCTCGATGATATGGTGGTTGTTGCTGCCGTACAGGCATTCGACGTGCAGCGTGACGCCGGCATTCTGGGCGAAGGCCTGGAACCACTCGCGAAACAGTTCGGTGTCGAGGGCGCCCAGCCGGTCGACGGTAAAGGCGACCCGCCAGACCAGATACGGCCGGCCGGAGATGTCGAGGGCGACGCGTGAGAGCGCCTCGTCCATCGGCACCAGGGCCTCGCCATAGCGCTGGATGCCGCGTTTTTCCCCGAGGGCCCGGGCCAGAGCCTGGCCCAGGACGATGCCGCTGTCCTCGGTCGTATGGTGGGCGTCGATGTGCAGGTCGCCCTCGGCCTCCAGGCGGATGTCGATCAGGCCGTGCCGGGCCACCTGCTCCAGCATATGGTCGAGGAAGCCGAGCCCGGTGCTGATGGCAGCCTCGCCCGTACCGTCCAGGTCGACCGCCGCCCGGATCCGCGTCTCCTTCGTGGTCCGCTCGACCTCCGCCGTCCGCCGGACCGGCCTTTCCTGCGCCTCTCCCATACTCTCCTGCCGCTCGCCGGCCACCGGCTTGCCCCTCTGCTGCCGAACACGCCCCCGAGCCTAACAGCCCTCAATCGTTTCGCAACAGCGGTGTCGCGTCCGCCTTGCGCGGGCTCGCAACACCATAGCCTCGAGACTATTTCTTCATTAGCCTGGACATCGTCCTTGCAGGGAGAAAAAGATGGCCTACACTGAGCGGCGAGCGCCGTATAAGGTCGTACCCGGGAATGTTGTCGTCGTCGTCCCCGAGCCGGCGGGCATCAAGACGCCTATGAGCCACCGGATGCCGGACGGCTCGTTTGTCCGATCAATCGATCAAAGCACATTCGAGCGCGCCGTAAAGAATGCAGCCATTTCGTCGAAAAGCACAGCAAGCAATGAAGGAGAGCCCGGCTGAGTCACAAGGGACCAGCAAACCTGGCCAGTATAATCGCATCTATGAACGGCTTGTGCAGTCTGATGAGGATCTTGTCGGAATGGTGGCCTATGCGCTGTACAAAGCCGAGAAAAGAGACTGGGTCTTGCGCGAGAAAAAGCGATTGGGCCGCGACCTCGATCGTGACGACTACGAGAAATACGCCGAGCATTTTGGCGAGGAAACACTCAGGCGTTTTCGACAGGACGCATACACAAAAATGTATCTTTTTGCCGATACCTATGTCAACGATCAGACGCCCCGAATACGAGAAGAAGCTGTCAGGGATGTGCTTTCTCAACATATAAGGCGTTTGGAGACCAGCTTGCGGGAAGCCACGTCCCTGAAGGCTGCGGTTAAAGCTAATGCTTTTGCCAGTATCATCGTTGCCGCTGTTGTTGCCGCTATCGCATTTGGGATCGTCTTTGTTCCGAATTGGGCAGCCGCAGTTTATGACTGGTTCCAGGCCACAAGTCCATAAAGCCAAGATGGCGGATCGGTCAGGGTGGTTCGATCGGCACGTCTAAAGCGCCTTCTTAAACCACGGTTACCGCACGCCCGTCAGCAGAAAGAACAGCGGGACCGGGGCGACGGCGAGAGCAATGGTCAGCAGATAAGCGGGGGCCGGGAACAGGCGGCTCATGCCGGCGGCCAGGGCGATGCCGCCGCCGCCGCCGACCAGGCTGTTGCCCGGCAGGTTGAAGGCGAGGGCCAGGGCGACATAGCGGTGGCGCAGAAGGAACGGCACGATGCGGCGCGGCGCCCGGGCGATGAGGCGCTGCAGCCGTTCCTCTCCGGTCAAGGGGGCGAGGTCTTCGACCAGGGTGCGGGCCCGCTGCAGCCCGAGCCCGCGGAAGACGGCCGCGATCGCGCTCGCCGGTACCAGCCGGCCGATGGCGTAGGACAGCGTGAGGGCGGCGATCATGGCGCCATAGACCAGCAGAATGATCGGGGTGCCGAACGCCAGGATGAGAGCGAGGCCGATTTCCGCCCCCGGCACGAACGGTACCGCCGAGGCCAGCAGATAGAGCCCGGCCACGGTCATGATCATGGCGTGGATCTGCCGTTCGGTGCTTGGCCGGATGTCGAGCGTCGCGAACTGCATCAGCCAGCCGCCGAGAGCCCCGCCGCCGATCAGGAGCGCGGCATAAACCAGCCCCAGGAGGATCAGCCGGCGCCGCCGTGTCACCGCCGGGGATCGCAGGCGACGGCGCTGTTGGCGCGGGCGTCGCGCGCCGCGCGCGCCGCCGGGGCTGCCGCGAGCGCCGCAGTCTCCGGCTCGACCAGGTCGCCGACGAACCGGAAGTCCCGGTCGATCGACCAGTACCAGCGGTCCTTCTTCCAATTGATGTCGACCTCGATCCGGCCGTCGTGGCGGACCACCCCCTCATAGGTGAACAGGCCGCTTTGCGGGCTTTGCAGACGGCCGCGGAAATGCGTGCCGTTCTCCCCGTACCGTACCCAGTAGACGCCCGGGGTGAAGCCGCAGGGGACGCAGTTCTCCGACCAGAAACGGCCATCGCCGAAATACAGGGTATCGGGACGATCGCCGGATCCGTCCGCCGGCCCGAATTGCCCGACAAAGGCCAGACCGTCCAGCGGACCGGACGCGGCGGCGATGTCCGCGGGCTGGCCGATTGCCGGTTCCGGCCGCTCCGCAAGCAGTCCGACGGCGGCCATGGCCGCGACCGCCAAAACCAGCGCAAGAGCCAGCAGGCCGATGCCGGGCTTCCCGCGTCCTCGCGGTACCGAGATCCGCATGCCGTCCTCCGGGGTCGGGTGCGTTCCTGTCTCTGTCAACGGTGCCCATAGGCGGGCAAGGGGGTCAAGGCCGCAATGCACGGGCCCAGGCGGGGCGATGGCAGCCCGCAATCGCTCTTGCGACAACGTCTTTGGATAAGACCCAATGACATCGTCTCCAGGCTCAACGGCGCGAGACCGCTTATCCCGCTCGGATGAGGCCGAGGGACATTGCGAATGCGGCGACGGGCACCAGGACCAGGGCCAAAGTCGCCGGGGTGGCGACCGACGGCGGGTCCGCGTTGCGCAGGACCAGGTCCATGCGGTTGATGGCGGCGGCGCCGCCTCGCCGGGGGGCATGGCCGGGGAAGTTGTCAATCCCGATCCGGATCGTGCCGATATCGACGGCATCCGACAGCCCGCCGACGAAGATCGGCGGTGCATCGGTGCTGCCGGCGAAGGCCAGGGAGCCGATCTGATCGCTCTTGATGTCGAAGATTTCGATCAATCCGGTATAGTCACCAAGATTGAGGCGCGTCGCCTGGAGAGAAAAGCCGAAGCCCCGGACATTCGGGTCGAACCGGATGGTGAAACTGTCTTCCCAGGTGAAATTGTCGCGCAGCAGTGCTTCGCCGTCGGCAAAGCCCAGGCCGCCATCGGCCCGGAGCAGACCGGGCGCGCTCGACGACACGCTGACCGCGACCGGGCCGACGGTGCGGGTTTCCGGCGCCCCTGTGACCGTCCCGGCCGGCCCGAAGAGGTCCCAATTGACCGTCAGATCGCCGTTCAGCCCGGCCCGATCGAAGACCTGTGTCATCGCCGCGTCCGCCTGCGGAGCCGACAGCGCCGCGACCGTCGCGACGGTCAGAACGATCGCGGCAAGGCGTGACGAAAAGGGACGGAAAACGGCCATGCCTGGAAATCCTCCTGGATGCTTGCTTGAGGCGATCGTCGGAGCGACCGCAGCGGCGCCCGAAAGAGAGATGATTTTATATCGAATTTTTGTGGTTTGTCAAACGTTTTGGTAGCATTAAGGTTAACAATACTCGTTAATCTGGTGTTTTCTGCGTCGCTCATGTTCTCGTGTCATCGGTTCGCCGGCCGGCGTCCCGGTTAACCGGTCAGGAGGACCTTGCCCCAGCGGTCGCGCCGTTCGGCGTCCCGAACGGCCGTGGCGATGTCCGCCAGGTCGAAGCGGGCGGCGACCGGCAGGGCGAGCCGTCCCGCGGCGGCCAGATCGATGATGGCGTCGAAGGCGCTTTGCCGGCGGGCCGGCGCGGCCGTTTTCAGCCATTCGCGGAGCCAGAAGGCGTGAACCCGGATGCCGCGCCGGTGGATGTCGGCACCGTCGAGGGCGAGGGGCTCGCCGGACAACACGCCGTAATTGATGAACGTCCCGCCGGGGCGCAGGCAAGCGGCCAGCGCCGTGCCCTCCACCCCGCCGATCGTATCCAAAGCGATATCGACGCCGGCCCCGCCGCTCAGCGCCGCGAGGCTTGCTGCCAGCGATTGGTCCGAGGTGTCGACGACCGCTGCGGCGCCCAGCGCCCGCAACCGTTCGGCAAAGCGGCCGGAGCGGACAATCGCCACCATGCGGAAGCCGAGGACCTGCGACAGGCCGGCCAGCAGCCGCCCGACGGCCGAGGCGCCGGCATTCGCGACAACCAGCGCTCCGGGCCGTGGCGGCGCAATCTCGGTCATCATCAGCCAGGCCGAGAGTGGGTTGACATAGAGCTGGGCGGCCGTTGCATCGTCGATGCAGTCCGGCACGCGGATGCAGCGCGCGGCCGGAGCGATGGCGATCTCCGCCCAGGTGCCGGTGCCGTCGAGCGGCAGGACCCGGTCGCCGGGGGAGAGGCCGTCGACCGCCCTGCCGATGGCCTCGACGGTGCCGGCGCCCTCGAAGCCGGGTATCAGCGGCAGAGGTGTCCGCGCCGCATAGGCGCCGCGGATGGTCAGAAGGTCGGAGGGGTTGATCGGCCGGGCGGCGAGCCGCACCCGCACCTCGCCGGGACCGGGATCGCTGTCCGGGACATCGCGACAGGCGAGAACCGCAAACGGCTCGCCGAAGCGCGTCAGATCGATCGCCCGCATCAGCGACCGGGGGCCGGAGCCGGTGCGCTCACGGAAAGTCGGTGAGCGGCCCGGCCACCCAGCTGTTGACCCGTTCGACCAGCGGGCCGCGGCGGACCGGTTTGGCCAGGAAATCGTTCATGCCGGCATCCCGGCAGGCGCCGCGGTTCTCGGCGTCGGCATTGGCGGTCAGCGCCATGATCGGTGTCGCCCCGGCCGGTGCCGGCAGCCGGCGGATCGCCCTTGTGGCGCTGAGGCCGCTCATCACCGGCATTTCGATGTCCATGAGCACCAAATCGTAGCGCGCCGTCCGGAGGGCATCGACGGCTGCGTCGCCGGTCGCCACCACGTCGACGTGAAAGCCACTATGTATGAGGAACGCGCGGACAATCTCCTGCACGGCCGGGCTGTCTTCGGCCAGGAGAATGCGGCGTGGTCTATGCGGCCCCGGGTGGGGCGTGTCGGGCTGCATCGGGCGGTCCTTGCTACCATTGATCCGGGACAAGCACGATCCGTGCCCGGATTGCGGCAGCACAACGACCGGTTTTCGGCCTCTCCATGGCGGACGCCAAAGGCTCCGTTGCATTCTGCAATGCACCTTGCCTTCCTCCATGGCCGGCAGCACCGGCGCGGGACGGGCTGACAGCGGCGTTGCGGACGGCTAGGCTGGCGGCCTCCAGTCCCGGAACCCCCGCGGAGGCGCAAGATGGCCGAAGAAGGCCCCCCCGATCTCTCCGACCCGAACGTCCTGCACCAGGTGTTCGACGGCTTTGCCATGGAGATCGGCAAGCTGGTCGAGGGCCAGCAGAAGCTGATCAAGATGTCGAACTACCTGTCCGGCGAGAACCTGGCGCTGGCGGCGATCGTCGCGGCGCTGAGACGCAAGAGCGGCGTGGAGATCAGCACCGACGATGCGATGGACTCGTTCGAGGCGATGCTGCGGCCCGAGGCCAAGGAGCATGGAAGCGAGATCGCCGAGATCGTCCGTGGCGAGGTCGACCGGCTGCTCGCCGTGCCGCCCCGCAAGACGGACGCATAAGCTCGCTGGACCACAGGCCGCCTCCCCCATGCAAAAGGGAGGCGGCGGACAGTGCGAAGCCGGATTTACGAGGCCGGCGGCTCGTCCTTCATCTTGCGGGCGACGGCGACCAGCTCCTTCACGGCGTTCACCGAATGGTCGAACATCGCCTTTTCATCGGCGTTGAACTCGACCTCGATGACCTTCTCGACGCCGCCGGCGCCGATGACCACCGGCACGCCGACATACAGGCCGCCCAGCCCGTATTCCTTGTCGCAATAGGCGGCGCAGGCCAGGACGCGCTTCTTGTCCTTAAGATAGGCCTCGGCCATGGCGATCGCCGAGCTGGCCGGGGCGTAGAAGGCCGAGCCGGTCTTCAGCAGCTTGACGATCTCGCCGCCGCCGCCGCGGGTGCGGGTGACGATGGCGTCGATCTTCTCCTGCGTGGTCCAGCCCATCTTGACCATGTCGGGCAGCGGAATGCCGGCGACGGTGGAATAGCGGACCAGCGGCACCATGGTGTCGCCATGGCCGCCGAGCACGAAGGCGGTGACGTCCTCGACCGAGACCTTGAATTCGTCGGCCAGGAAATGGCGGAAGCGGGCGCTGTCGAGCACGCCGGCCATGCCGCAGACCTTGTGCGGCGGCAGTCCCGAGACCTCCTGCAGGATCGCCACCATGGCGTCGAGCGGGTTGGTGATGCAGATGACGAAGGCGTTCGGGCAGCGCTGCTTGATGTTCTCGCCGACCGTGATCATCACCTTGGTGTTGACGGCGATCAGATCGTCGCGGCTCATGCCGGGCTTGCGGGGCACGCCGGCGGTAACGATGACGACGTCGGCGCCGTCGATGACGCTGTAGTCGGAGCCGCCCTGGTACACGGCATCGAAGCCCTCGACCGGGGCCGCCTGGGCGATATCCAGGCCCTTGCCTTCCGGCACGCCGTCGACGATGTCGAAAATGCCGACATCGCCCAGTTCCTTCATGCCGCAGAGCAGCGCCAGCGTGCCGCCGATCTGGCCGGCGCCGATCAGCGCGATCTTCGTGCGTGCCATAATGCTATTCCCCCTCTTGAGCCGATGGTTTGATTGCGAAAGCCGGACCCGGGGCCCCGGGCCGGAAAGACGCGCGATTGCGGGCAATCGGGGCGCCCGAGCTCCCCTTGCGTAACCGTCTTGGTAACGGGAATCGCCGCCCGCCGCAAGCAAAGCCGCCCGTCCGCGGCGGTGTGGGCCCTCTTGGGCGCCCGGCCTGCTTGGGTCGCCGGTCGGCCCGTGGGCGTCCAGAGCCGCAGCCGCGACGACCGCCTCGCAGCCTTTGCATCTGTCTCCTGCCGTGCGAATCTTCCGATACACAAACCAAGAGGCTGGACATGCGTGTTGCATTCACCAGACAGGCGCGGAAACTGCTGGAGGAGCGGATCGAAGACCGCGTAGCGCGCGTGGCGTTGATTCAGGCCCGGCTGGCCGATGACGGCACGCGGATACCGCTCGAGGTCGTGAAGGCGGAGATCGGCGGCGCTCATCCTGTGGCGGCCTGGCGGACCTATCGCGGCTTGACGGTCGCCGGGCTTGCCGAAAAGGCTGGGATCAATGAAGGCCGGTTGAGCGAGATCGAGAACGGCAGAACCGCGGGCGATGCCGACGCGCAACGCGCGCTGAGCGAGGCTCTGGACGTCCCGGCCGACCTGCTGATCCCGGAGAAGGCCTGAATACGGCCGCGACATGCCGCTGCTGCACGGACCTGGCCCACCGGTTCGGGCGTGCGCGCGGGCGGCACGGCGCCCGGGGCCTTGTTTCCAAGCAACAGGCTGCGGACGCTGATGTCCTCGTCGAGATCCGGCCAGTGAATGCCGAGCGGCATCAACGCGAACCGGGCCCGCTGAGCCGGCGTCGCTTGGCGAAGAGACGGATACCACCAGAGGGGAACGACGATCCTGCGGCCGTCTTTCAAGGTGACCGTCAGCTCGCTGCCGGTGGAGACCACATTCACGGGTTCGTTGCGCCCGTCATAGAGAACCGAATTGGCCATACCGGGCTGCGGCGCTATTCCCAAAGCCGGTGCATGCATCCATTGATCATGCTAAGTCATGCATAGCATATCCAGGCCGGCCTGCCGTGATCGAATTCCTCCTAGCCACTGACAATCTGCCGTTTACCGCGGCGCTTGGGGTCATGCTGGTGATCGGCGTGATGGAGGCGGTCGGCCTGATGTTCGGGGCCGATCTGGCCTCGGCCGTCGACAGCGTGCTGCCGGATTTCGACCTCGACGCCGATCTCGATGTCGAGGGCGGGGCGGCGCCCGGGCCGCTGGCGGCGGCGCTCGGCTGGCTGTGCGTCGGCAAGGTGCCGGCGCTCATTCTCCTGATCTGTTTTCTGCTGGCGTTCGGGCTGGCGGGGCTGGGCGTGCAGTCGCTGGTACTGGAGAGCACCGGCGCGCTGCTGCCGGGCTGGTTCGCCGCCATTCCCGCGCTCGCCATCGGCCTGCCGGCCACCCGCTTTCTCGGCCTCGGCTTTGCGAAAATCCTGCCTCAGGACGAGACCTATGCCGTGTCCGAGAGCGAGTTCCTCGGCAAGGTGGCGACGGTGACGATGGGCACGGCCCGGGCCGGCCTGCCCGCCGAGGCGAAGCTGCGCGACGCCCATGGCAACACCCATTATGTCCGGGTCGAGCCGCTGCGGCCGGCCGACTCGTTCGCCGCCGGCACGGCCGTGGTGCTCAAGGCCCGCGACGGTGCCGTCTACAAGGTCGATGCGGCGTGAACCGCTTTTTGCCATAATTTCAAAGCGTCTTCGACCCTCGGCCGGCGAGGAAACGGCCGGCGTGACTTGACGAGGAAATAAAGGGAATGCTTCAGGACTTTACCGGCCTCCTGATGCTCATCGGGCTGATCGTGATCGCCCTGGTGGTCATCGGCATGATCGTCACCCGGCTCTATCAGCGTGCTTCCAAGGAGGTGGCCTTCGTCCGCACCGGCTTCGGCGGCCAGGCGGTGATTCAGGATGGCGGCACGCTGGTCCTGCCCGTCCTGCACGAAATCATCCCGGTCAATATGAACACGCTGCGCCTGGAGGTGCGGCGGGCCAATGAGCAGGCGCTGATCACCCGCGACCGCATGCGGGTCGACGTGCAGGCGGAGTTCTACGTCCGGGTCCAGCCGACCCGCGAATCGATTGCCAATGCCGCCCAGACGCTCGGCCGCAAGACCATGGCGCCGGAAGAGCTGAAGGAGCTGGTCGAGGGCAAGTTCGTCGACGCCCTGCGCTCCGTCGCGGCGGAAATGGCGATGGAGGAACTGCACGAGCAGCGCGTCGACTTCGTGCAGAAAGTCCAGAAGGCCGTCACCGAAGACCTGCTGAAGAACGGCCTGGAGCTGGAGAGCGTCTCGCTCACCGGCATGGACCAGACCAATCGCAGCCATTTCAATCCCGACAATGCGTTCGACGCCGAAGGCCTCACCCGGCTCACCATGGAGATCGAGGAAAAGCGGCGCCGGCGCAACGATATCGAGCAGGACACCGAAGTCGCGATCAAGCAGAAGAACCTGGAGGCGGAACGCCTGCGGCTGGGCCTGACGCGTGACGAGGAGTTCGCCAAGCTCGAGCAGCAGCAGGAGATCGCGACACGCCGCGCCTCCCAGCAGGCGGAGATCGCCCGGCGCGAGGCCGAGCAGGGCCGGGAGGCCGAGGAGGCGCGCATTCTCGGCAAGCGCCAGGTGCGGCAGGCCGAGATCGGCGCCGAACGCCAGGTCGAGGAGGACCGCATCGCCAAGCAGCGCGCCGTCGAGATTGCCGAGCTGGAACGCCGGCAGGCGCTGGAACTGGCCGAACAGGGCCGCGGCATCACGGTCGCCGCCAAGTCCAAGGAGCTGTCGCAGGCGGAATCGGACGCCAACGAGGCGCGCGCCGCCGCCGTCCGCGCCGAGGAAAAGGTGACGACCGTGCGCGAGACCGAAATCGCCGAGCGGCGCAAGGCGATCGAGCTCGTCGAGGCACGCCAGCATGCCGAGCGCGAGGCGATCGGCATCACCGTCGCCGCCGAGGCCAAGAAGCAGGCGGCCGAGGACGAGGCGGAAGCCGTCCGCACCGAGGCGACTGCCGAGGCCGACCGCCAGCGCATCGCCGCCGAGGGTGCCGCCGAGGCCGAGAAGCTGCGCGCCGCCGCCGCCGAGATCGCCTATCAGGTCGACGCCGCCGGCCGCCGGGCACTCAACGAGGCCGAGAACGTACTGTCGGCCGACATCATCGCCATGCGCATCCGCGAGCAGCTGATCCAGCAACTGCCGCAGATCATCGCCGAGAGCGTCAAGCCGCTGCAGCAGATCGAGGGCATCCGCATCTACCAGGTCGAGGGGATGGTGCCGCATGGCGGCAATGGTGCGGCGAACGGTGCCGCGGCCGAAGGCGGGGCCAATGGCGCCCGGGGGGACGGCAATCTCGCCGAACAGCTGGTCTCGACGGCCCTGCGCTATCGCGGCCAGGCGCCTCTGGTCGACGCTTTGGTCAAGGAGATCGGGCTGGACGGTGCCAGCCTCTCAGGCCTGACCCGCTCCATGGTCCCGCCGGCCAATGGCGGGTCGGCACAGAAAGACGGCCAGGCGGAGTAGGGCGGCCCGTCTCTCCAGCGATTGCGAAGGCCTGCGACGGGAACCACGGCGCAGTGGCCGCCCCCTTCGGAACCGAGCGGCCGTGCCACCAATGATGTGTGGTACGGCCGCTGCTTCATGGGTTCCGGGCTTCGCGTGGGTCGGACGGACGACCACCCGGTGCCCTGTGCCGAACCGCCGGAAGGCGCGGATCAGCGGGCCTTGCGGCCACCTTTCCCGCTACCGCCGCCGGTCGAGGCCGGGCTTTCGCCGGCCGCCGTGCGTGACACGGTCGTTGGCGGCGCCTGCTTTACCGGGCTGGGGTTGCCTTTGTGAGACTTCGATTTCTTCATGGCTGTAATCCTGTTGGGGGCCCCGGAATGGGAGCTCGTGATGGAGATGCTCTCCGACCGGCCTTGAGACAAACGATATTTATTTGAAGCCGGGCCTTGAAACCCTGTCTTCGTCGCCAGTGATGTGAATTGCGCTGCCACAGACACTTCACAACTTTACAACAGGCATTCTCGACGACAGAGAAATATTTTTGCGCCTGCAAGTCTCGAGCGCCGGGATATTTTTTTGGAGCCCCTCTTCTGCAGGTCGGTTGGGTGACTATTTGATGAACGCTCAAGGCCCTGACCCCGGCGCGGGCATTTCCGCCGGTCCGGAGCCGCAGGCGCACCCCACCTCAATTGTCTCGTTGGAGGTCCCCTGCATGGTTAAGCTGTTGTTGTCTGCCCTGTGCGGTGCCGCGCTTCTGGCACCTTTCTCCCAGACCGTCGCGGCGTCGGACCAAGCCGCCGGCATCGACGGTGCCGCTCCCGCCATCGCGGGCGACAAGGTCCCGGCCGCGGCCGATGCCGCCATGGCCGAGGAAGATCGCCAGCTCGCGCAGCTGCTCGGCGCACCGGTCATGGCCACGACCGGCGAAGAGCTCGGCACCGTCTATGACATTATCAAAGGCGCCGAAGGTCCGGATCGGCTGATCGTCGAAACCGGCGGCTTCATGGGTCTGGGGGAGCAACTGATTGCCGTTCCCATGACCGCCGCCACGCTCGACTTTGGCGCCGGCCTCGTCACCCTCTCCGGCATGAGCGCCGAGGATTTCGCCGCCCTCGAAGCCGTCGAGGAGAGCGACGAACCGGGATCGGTCCGCCAGGCCCGGGCGGCTGCCGAGGCCGCTGAGCCCGGCAACGCCGCGGACGGCGATGTGCCGACGGAGTACTGACCGCCGGTGGCCGTCCGGGCCGGTTGCGGGCCTTCCGCCCGGGCCGCCCGGCGGCCGAAGCGGCTGGCTGACGGGATTGCAGAAACCATGGATCCTATCGACGGACAGTTGGACCGGCCGGCGGCCGGCATTGTCTGGAACGCGGCGGTGATCGCCACGCTGGTCACCATCCTGGCGGCCGGAGAACTGGTGACCGTCAATGCCGCGCTGCTCTGGTCGGTCACCGGCCTCCTCCACGCCCCGGCAGCCGTCACTTGGGCGCTCGGCTTCCTCGGTCTGGTGGTCGGGCTCTGGCTCTGCGCGCGGCTCTTCCGCAGCGCGTATCGCGCGGAATGCACATGCGACGCGCCTGACGGCGGGCGTCCGGGCGCTGCAGATTTCGATTGAGCGGTCGCGACCTGCCGGACCATCGGACAGTCTGCTGCTTCGCGCTTGGGGATGGTATCCATGGGTTTCGGCAGCGTCGATGCGAACGCCCTTATCGCCCTTGCCGTATTGGGTCTGGTCTTTGCGGCTTTCGTGGTGGAGCGGTTCCCGCCCGATGCCGTCGCCATTGGCGGACTGGCGGCGCTGCTTGTCGCGGGGATCCTCGACGCCGGAGACGTCCTGGCTGCCGTATCGAACAGTGGCCCGGCAACGATTGTCGCAATGTTCATCCTGAGCGGGGCCCTGGTGCGAACCGGCGTCCTCGAAGCCTTTGGGCGTCTGCTGGACAGGCTGATCGCGCATGGACCGAAACCGGTCCTGGCCGGCCTGATCGGCGCCACAGCCACCTCGTCGGCCTTTGTCAACAACACGCCGGTGGTGATGGTGATGATCCCCATCGTCACCGATGTGGCCCGCAAGCTCGGGCTCGCCGCCTCGCGTCTGCTGATCCCCGTCTCCTATGCCGCCATTCTCGGTGGGACCTGCACGCTGATCGGTACCTCGACCAACCTGCTTGTTGATGGGGTGGGCCGGGAGCTGGGCCTCGCCCCATTCGGCATGTTCGAGATCACGCTGCCTGGTCTGGTCGCCGCGATTACCGGCGGGCTGACCATGCTTATCCTGGGCCCCCATCTGCTGCCCGACCGGCAATCGCTTCGCCAGCTCAAAGCCGGTGCAGGGCGGCCGGAGTTCCTCGTGGAGGTGGTGATCCCGGAAGGATCGCCGCTGATCGGGCGCCGCGCCGACGAGGTTGCCGAGTTCCGGAGCAATGGCCGGCGGCTGGTCGACATCATTCGCGGCGACCTGTCTCTCCGGCTGGGTCTTCCGGCCGTGTCGCTTGAGGCCGGGGATCGTGCGATCCTGCGCAGTCCCGTCGCCGAGATCGCCAGCCTGCGTCGCGGCGCGACGCTGCAGCTCTGGGGTGAGGGTGTCGTCGGGCCGATTGCGGCACGCCGGGCGATCGTCGTCGAGGCGCTGGTCGGTCCGGAATCGACGGTGGTCGGCCGACCGCTGAAAGACCTCCGCTTTCGCCGGCGATTCGGCGTCTACCCCCTGGCGCTGCATCGGCTTGGCGAAACCATCGAGACGCGGCCGGAGATTGTCCCTCTGAGTGTTGGAGATATCCTGCTGCTTGAAGGAAGTCCCGACGACCTTCACAGGCTGGCGACGGAAACCCACCTTGTGGATTTGTCGGTGCCGAGAGAAACGGCCTACCGTCCAGCCAAGGCCCCGATTGCCGTGGCCGTTATGGCCGGCGTGGTGGTCCTTTCGGCGCTTGAGATCATGCCGCTGCTTGGCCTCGCGGTCATCGGCGTGGCGATCGTGCTGCTGACCCGCTGCATCGACGCCGACGAGGCGTTCGGCGGTGTCGATTGGCGGATCATCGTGCTGATCGTTGCAATGCTCGGGATCGGCACCGCGCTTGAGAAGACCGGCGCGATCGGCCTGATTGTGGCGACGCTGCATCCCCTGCTTGCGACCCTCCCTCCGATTGCCGTCCTGGCCCTCCTTTATCTCCTGACCTCGGCGCTGACCGAGGCCGTGACCAACAACGCCGTTGCCGTGGTGCTGACACCGGTCGCCGTCGCCTTGGCTGAGCAGCTTGGCGTTGACCCGCGCCCCTTTGTCGTTTGCATCATGTTCGGCGCCAGCGCCAGTTTTGCGTCGCCGATCGGCTATCAGACCAACACGCTGGTCTATAGCGCCGGTGGCTATCGTTTCGGTGACTTTCTGCGGATCGGTATCCCGATGAATCTTGCGGTCGGCACGGCCACGGTCCTGACCATTCCCCTGATCTGGCCACTGTGAATGCGCCAGATTCTCTGTCCCATTATCTTCTGCTTCTTAGCGCCGCCATGGTTGGCGGCTCTCTGTCGCAGTTTCCGATTGGGCTGCTGTCGGACCGCATTGACCGCCGGCTTGTGATCTCGGTGTGCTGCCTGCTCGCAGTGGCGGCGGGACTGGCAGTGGCCCGGATCGACGGCGATGACAACCGCGGGCCGGCCAATGCCGGGACGCTGCCTGAAGCCGCACGCCTCATTTCTGATGCACATATGTTCCGGGCGCGTCTTCAAGGGTCGGATAGCCCTGGTCCGGTGCGCCCATTGGCGGTGGCGGCACCGTCTCGCCGCTGTTCCGCTGGACCAGCCAGTCGCTCCAGGCCGGCCACCAGGAGCCCTCTTGCCGCGGTGCCTGGGCGACCCAATGATCCGGCGAAATATAGCGGTCACCTTCGCGCAGCGTCTGGATCTGGAAATGCCGGCGGGGATGCCCGGGTTCGCTGACAACCCCGGCATTGTGGCCGCCGCTGGTCAGCACGAAGGTGACGTCGGTGTCGGTGACCAGCTTCACCTTGTAGACCGATTGCCAGGGCGCGATGTGGTCCTTGACCGTCGACACGGCGAAGATCGGCGCCTTGATGTCCGTCAGTGCGATCGGCTGGCCGTTGACGGCGAAACGGCCGCGCGACAGCCGGTTCTCCAGGAACATCGCGCGCAAATATTCCGAATGCATGCGATAGGGCATGCGGGTGGCATCGGCGTTCCAGGCCATCAGGTCGATCATGGTGCCGCGCTCGCCCATCAGGTACTGCTTGACCATGCGCGACCAGATCAGGTCGGCCGAGTTCAGCAGCTGAAACGCCCCCGACATCTGATAGGTGTCGAGATAGCCGCGCGCCCACATCATGTCCTCGAGATAGGCGAGCTCGTTCTCATCGATGAACAGGGCGAGCTCTCCGGGCTCGGAGAAATCCACCTGCGCAGCGAACAGGGTGATGCTGTTCAGCCGGTCATCATGCTCGCGGGCCATGGCGGCGGCGGCGATCATCAGCAGCGTGCCGCCCAGGCAATAGCCGACGGCATCGATCTTGTACTTGGGCACGATGGTGGTCACCGCATCCAGCGCCGCCATCACGCCCATGCGGCGATAGTCCTCCAGGCTGAGGTCACGGTCCTCGGCCGTCGGGTTCTTCCAGGAGATCATGAAAACACTGTGCCCCTGATCGCGCAGATAGGCGACCAGCGAATTGTGGGGCGACAGGTCGAGAATATAGTACTTCATGATCCAGGCCGGGACGATCAGCACCGGTTCGGGCTGCACGGTCTCGGTGGTCGGTTCGTACTGGATCAGTTCGATAAGATCGTTGCGGTAGACGACTTTGCCGGGGGTCGTGGCAAGATCGCGGCCGACCTGGAAGTCCTCTGTGCCGGCCGGGCCTTCGCCCATGATAGCGCGCCGCACGTCCTCGACCATGTTCTCGGCACCGCGGACGAAGTTCTGGCCGCCGGTCTCCGCCGTCTTGCGCATGACCTCCGGATTGGTCCAGGGGAAATTCGACGGTGCCAGCCGGTCCAGGCGCTGGCGCATGACGAAGTTGATCTCGCGCTCGTGCTGGCCCCGCACGCCGCGGAGATTGGTGGTGGCATCATCCCACCAGTTCTGGGCCAGCAGAAAGCCCTGCGCCATGACATTGAATGGCCAGCGCTGCCAGTCCTCGCCGTCGAAGCGGGAGTCGTCGGAGGCCGGTTCGATCACCGGCGGGACCGCCCCGCCGCCGAAGGAGCGGGTGGCGTAGAAGCCGAGCCGCACCCCGTCCCACAGCGCCTTTTGCATCAGGTTGATCTGCTTGCCCGGCGCATTGACCAGCTGGGCGAGCCAGTCGAAATGGGCCTGGGTATAGGCAACGGGCGAAATGCCGAAGGTGGCGTGGGCCTGGACGGCGTGCCAGACCCGGTCGAAGACGTCCGGGACGATCGGCGGCAGGGCTCCCAGCCCCTGGCGGCGGCGTCCGGTGTTGCCGGTCTGGGGTTCGGCAGGCATGGCGAAGCTCCCGTTCCAACCGATCGGTTTGGTGCTGCAATGCAAAACCGCCGATCAACGGAAGGTTCCCAGAGCCGCGCGCCAGAAAGCCGGCTAGGCCAAGTCCGGCGGCACCTCGTCTCCTGGTCCGGGCGGTTCGCCGCCGTCTCTGTCCAGAATTCGGCGGAATGCAGCCCGATCCGCCCTGGCTCTGCGCCGCGCAAATATCTCCGAAGTCTTCATCGCCGAAAGCTTTTCCGCAATCGCCGAAAGAACGAACTGGTCAACCGTCGTTCCCTCTTCGTGGCTGATCTGTTCAATCGCATCTCTCAAAGAGAGTGGCAAATCAATGTGAAGCGGGCTTGTCTCTGTCGTCACTGCCTCACCCTCCTCAGCGCGGCTGCCGGCGACGAAACGCCAATGCCGAACAAACCCGGTGCATTTCCAAAATCCTTCGCGTTGAAGGTGACCAGCATGTCGGCCTGCCCGTTCACTGCCGTCTCAAGAACCATCTCATCATCCGCGTCCCGAAGCTGGGGCCGCCATTGATATAGGATGCTGACCTCTTCGCTCATAGCGGCGATCCAATCTATGAAAGACTCGACTTCAGAGGATGAAAGGCCCGAGGCCGATCGATGTTTCGACAGAGTGCATACCGCTTCGTACTCCAGCAGCAGCGGAACACTGAGGAGCATGACCGCCTGTCCCTCATCGATCATGCGGAGCAGCCCGGCGAACGCGCCGGAGGGACTGCGCAATGCTGCGACCACCACATCGGTATCGAGTGTGAGTCTGACCATTCCGTTGAGCGTAGCATAATGCTCTTCCAGGAAAAGGATGCTCGGCGATTGTCCCCCGGCAATGTGTTGATTGACCGGCCGGCGGCGGCGCTGGTACCGGAAGATCTCGCTGTCAGAGAGAAGGAGCCGGGGATGGGCCTGCCGCTTTATCAGGTCGATGCCTTTACCGACCGGGTGTTTGCCGGCAATCCGGCCGCGGTCTGCCCGCTGGAGGGCTGGCTGCCGGACGAAACCCTGCTGGCGATCGCCGCCGAGAACAACCTGGCCGAAACGGCCTTCATGGTGCCGGACCCCGGTCCGGATGCGGATTTCGCCCTGCGCTGGTTCACCCCGACGGTCGAGGTCGAGCTCTGCGGCCATGCCACCCTGGCCTCGGCCTTCATCGTCCTGACCGTTCTGGAGCCGGAACGAACCGTCGTACGGTTCTCCACGCGGTGGGCCGGGGTGCTGACGGTGAGCCGCGACGGCGACGGTTTCGCCATGGATTTTCCCGCTGTGCCGGCTGTTCCGGCGGCGCCGCTGCCCTGGCTGGGCGAGGCGCTCGGCCGTACGCCGACGGCAGTCTTTTCGGGACCGAACTGGATGGCCGTGTTCGAGAGCGAGGCGGACATCGCCGCCCTGTCGCCGGACATGCGGGCGCTGGCCGGGCTGATTGGGCATGGCGTGATCGTCACGGCACCGGGCGATGCGGTCGATTTCGTCTCGCGCTTCTTTGCGCCCTCCGTCGGGATCGACGAGGACCCGGTGACCGGCTCGGCGCATTGCATGCTGGCGCCCTACTGGGCCGACCGGCTCGGCAAGACCGACCTCACGGCCCGGCAGATTTCGGCGCGCGGCGGCGATGTCGGCTGCCGGGTGGCCGGCGACCGGGTCGTGCTGTCGGGCAGCGCGGTTCTCTATCTGATCGGGGCGATCCATGTCTGAGCCGACGATCCGCCCGGCCGGGGGCGACGCCGATCTGGAGGCCGTCCGCGGCATGATCCTGGCCTATGCCCGGGAATTCGGCTTCGGCCTGTGCTATCAAGGGCTGGATGCGGAACTGGCCGGCCTGCCGGAGCCGTACGCGCCGCCCGGCGGCGGTCTGCTGCTCGCCGAGGCGGCCGGGGCACCGGTCGGGTGCGTGGCCTTCCGGCGGCTGGATGCGGAGGCCTGCGAAATGAAGCGGCTGTACGTGGCGCCGGCCGTACGCGGTGACGGCCTGGCCCGGCGGCTCTGTACGTCCGCCATGGCCGAGGCCCGGCGCCGCGGCTATCGCACCGTGCGGCTTGATACGCGGGCCGATATGGTGGCGGCCCAGGCGCTGTATCGGGCACTCGGCTTTGCTGCCATTCCCGCCTATTATCCCGATGCCGAGGCCGGACTGGCGTTTTTCGAGAAGCAGCTGGACAGCGGGACGCGGGCGGCATGACCGAACTGTACTTTGAGGACTTCCATGTCGGGCGGACATTCAGGACCGCCGGCGTCACCCTGACCGAGGCTGAGATCATCGCCTTTGCCTGGGCCTATGACGCCCAGCCCTTCCATATCGACGTCGAGGCGGCGGCGAAGAGCGAGTTCGGCGGGCTGGTCGCCTCCGGCTTTCAGACACTGGGGCTGAGCTTCCGGCTCTTCCTGCAGACCGGCGTGCTCAGCGCCTGCAGCCTGGGCGGCTCGGGCATCGACGAGTTGCGCTGGCCGCGGCCGGTCCGCCCCGGCGACACCATCCGGGTCGAGGTCGAGGTGATCGAGCAGCGGGCCAGCCGGACGCGGCCCGACCGCGGCTATGCCCGCATGGTCTACCGGACGCTCAACCAGCACGGCGAGGAGGTGCAGACCCTGATCGGCAACCATATCCTCGCCAGCCGGTCCCGGACTAACGAGGCGTGACCGGGACGTTGTCGATGAGCCGGGCGCGGCCCAGCCAGGCGGCGGCCAGGGCCCGGGCCGGGCGGTCCAGGCGGTCGAGCGGCGCCAGCGTCTCGGCATCGCGCAGCTCAATGTAGTCGACCGACCGAAAGCCGGCGGCCAGCAGGCTCTCGCGCGCCGTGGCCAGGGCCTCGGCGACCGGCG
>JAAAOG010000189.1 GCA_009909005.1 Alphaproteobacteria bacterium
CTCCAGCTCCAGCCGGGCATGGTCCAGCTGCTCCTTCAGCTTCTGGCCGGCATTGAGCTTTTCCTTCTCGGCCTGCCAGCGGGCGGTCAGCGCATTGGCCTTTTCCTCAAGCTCCGACAGCTCGCCCTCGAGCTTCGCCAGCCGCTCCTTCGAGGCCTGGTCGCCTTCCTTCTTCAGAGCCTCCCGCTCGATCTTCAGCTGGATGACCCGCCGGTCGAGCTCGTCGATCTCTTCGGGCTTGCTGTCGACCTCCATGCGCAGGCGCGAGGCCGCCTCGTCCATCAGGTCGATCGCCTTGTCGGGCAGGAAGCGGTCGGTGATGTAGCGGTTGGAGAGCTGCGCCGCCGCGACGATGGCGCTGTCGGTGATCCGCACGCCGTGGTGCAGCTCGTACTTCTCCTTCAGGCCCCGCAGGATGGAGATGGTGTCGGCGACCGTCGGCTCGTCGACATAAACCGACTGGAAGCGACGGGCCAGCGCCGCATCCTTCTCGACATGCTTGCGATACTCGTCGAGCGTCGTGGCGCCGACGCAGTGCAGCTCGCCCCGGGCCAGCATCGGCTTCAGCATGTTGGAGGCATCCATCGAGCCTTCCGCCCGGCCGGCGCCGACCAGCGTGTGCATTTCGTCGATGAACAGCACGATCTCGCCGGCCGCCGCCGCGATCTCCTGCAGCACGCCCTTCAGCCGCTCCTCGAACTCGCCGCGATATTTCGCGCCGGCGATCAGGGCGCCCATGTCGAGCGCCAGCAGCCGCTTGTTCTTCAGGCCTTCCGGCACGTCGCCATTGACGATGCGCTGGGCGAGGCCCTCGGCGATGGCGGTCTTGCCGACGCCCGGCTCGCCGATCAGCACCGGGTTGTTCTTGGTCCGGCGCGACAGGACCTGAATGGTCCGGCGGATTTCGTCGTCGCGGCCGATGACGGGATCGAGCTTGCCCTCGCGCGCCCGGTCGGTCAGGTCGGTCGTGTATTTCTTCAGGGCGTCGTACTGGTCCTCGGCGGAGGCGGTGTCGGCGGTGCGGCCCTTGCGCAGCTGGTTGATCGCCTCGTTCAGCGTCTGCGGCGTGACGCCGGCATCGGCCAGAGCCTTGGCCGCCTGGGTGCCCGAGGCCATGGCGAGCGCCAGCAGCAGCCGCTCGACGGTGACATAGCCGTCGCCGGCCTTCTTGGCCATCTGCTCGGCACTGTCGAAGATGCGCGCCAGCTCGCGGGTCAGATAGACCTGCTGGCCGCCCGGCCCCTCGACCTTCGGCTGCTTGTCCAGAGCCTGTTCGGTAAAGGCGAGCGCCCGCCGCGCATCGCCGCCCGCCGCCTGGATCAGGCCGGCGGCCAGGCCCTCCTCGTCGTCCAGCAGCACCTTCAGAAGGTGTTCCGGCGTGAACTGCTGGTGGCCGCGGGTCAGCGCCGCACTCTGGGCGGCCTGGACGAAGCCGCGCGACCGGTCGGTGAATTTCTCGAAGTTCATGGTCCCACTCCCTTGGTTCCGGCGTCCGCCGCCCTCTCGGAGGCACGGCCCCGCCCTCGACCCACATCCGTGCGATCACGGGAGGCTATGCCGGTTATGTGGTGTGGAACATTTTTGCAACAAGAGAGGGGTTGGAGCGCTCTCGAACCAATGTGTATTCGAGACAACGAAAACAGGAATCAAAACAAATCCGGAAGATGGCGGGCGCCGTGAACGACACGAACGATCTCGACGCCGCCCTCTATGGGACGATAAAGAATAAGGACATTGTCAAGAGGGAAGCTACGGACCTTGTCCGATATTTCCGGACGCGCCCTGCCGATAAACGGAAAATCCGCCAAGAGGAAGCAGACTGCCTCAATTCTATCGGTCAGCTTTATCGCAGCGTTGCGATTATACTGCGCGATATACAAGCCGAGGTCTTCAATGTCTCGTTCGGCTTGATGGGTCCTGAGGAGGATCGGCACGGCATCAGGAGTTTGAGTTCTGGCCGTCCAGGAGTTGTTGCAGACGCCGCACAGCGTCGCCGCGCGTCATCGGCCTCCCCCGGCCGCTTGCGATCCCGGCCTCCCAGGCCCAGCGCAGATCCTCGACGGTTTCGACCCGCAGATGCGGCGGTCCCTCGCCCTCATGGTCCGGCTTTTTCTCGGACTTCCCCATGGCCCGTGATCTCCCTTTTCCGGCCCGTCGCTATGAGACCATAGAATTGCGGCCCGATGCGAACAATTGCCGTCCTGCGCTTAAATGATCCGACCGGAATGGACAGGGCCTACTCCTCCACCCGCCCGGCTTTCGGGGCGGCGCCTTCGGCCATGCGGACGAGAAGGTCGAGCTGCTCGACCGGATATTTCCGCCCGGCCGTGATCAGCCGCCGCTCCAGCGCCAGGCGCCGCGGGTCGGCGGGGCTCTGTTCGGTGATGATTTCGAAGAGATAGTCGAGGTCGACATCGAGCAGCCGGATGATGGCGGCGAGCGTCGTGAATTTCGTCCGGGTCTTGCCCTGCTCGATATCCGCGAGGGTCGAGGTCGACAGGCCGGCATCGGCCGCCAGCTTCTCCTGCGAGATCCCGGTGCCTTTCCGGACCGCGGCGAGGTAGGAGCCAAGCAGTTGTCGCGTGTCGCCCATCCCTGAGCGGCCCGCCGGATGGTCTGGACCAGTCATTCAACCGGTCACTCTTCCACCCGCTCGGCTTTCGGCGGCTGTGCGCGTTCCAGCAGACGGACCAGCAGTTCAAATTCGTCGACCGGGTGGGTGCGGACGACGCGGATCAGCCGGCGCTCCAGGGCGAGCCTTTTCGGGTCGGCCGGCCGCTGCCCGGTCATGATTTCGAAGAGGTAATCGAGGTCGAGGTCGAGCACGCGGATCAGCGCGGTCAGCGTATCGGTCTCCGGCCAGACCTTGCCCTGCTCGATATTGCCGATGGTCACCGGATGCTTGCCGCAGCGATGCGCGACCTCGACCTGGCTCAGGCCGAGCCCGTCGCGGACGGCGGCGATATAGGCGCCCAGTTCGAATTTTCGTTCGGCCATGACCCGACAGCAAGCACGCCGGTCCAGGGGCCGCTACAGAACGAAGACTGAATTTTCTCTGGACTACTCATATGGTCGCTGTATGTTCGCAAGCGCCAAAAGACGGAGGAGGCCATGGCGGAACACGCATGCTGCGGCAGAGCATATCATGCGATGCAGCCGGGGGTGGCGCGTCTGCTGGTTCTGCGCACGGGGTTCATGGTTGGAAGCCTTGCCGCGGCCCTGGCGGCGCTGCTGCCGGTGCCGGGACCGCTGCCGGCGGGCGGCGGCGACCTGCTGCTGCACGCTTTGGGATTCTGTCTGCTGACGGGCTGCGGCTGGTTCGGCTTCGCCGCCGGGCCGGAGCGGCTGTGGGCGCTCGGCTGGTGCCTGCTGCTGGCCCTGGGGCTGGAGGCGGCCCAGACCGCCCTCCCGGGCCGCGTCGCGAGCCCCGCCGACGCCGCCGCCAACCTCGCCGGCCTCATGGCCGCCGCCGCCGCGGGCGTCCTGTCCCGCCGCGCCACCGCTTGACCCCCCGGAGCGCGGGCCTCCAGCCCGCCGCACCGGAGCGCGGGCCTCCAGCCCGCCGGCGGCCAGGATGGCCGCGCTCCCAGGGACGCCGCGCTCCCATCGACAAACCCCGCTGCACGCATTAGAAGAAGAGCGTGGGCGTTTCTAGAGGGGATGAGACGTGGGGGACGGCCTGAAACTCGTAGCGTTCTCGCGCGATGATGTTATTCGCGGGCTGGGAAAGATCTTCGCGAATATCGGCAAGGCCGCTGCCGACGGGTCGATCGGCGGCGTGATCGATGGCATTCTCGGCGCGCCCCGCACCTTTGCCGAGGAGGAATCGCCGGAGCGCCGGGCCTGGCGGCTGGTCGAAGGAGCGCTGCTGCGCACGCTGATCACGCTGGTCCGCGAATGGCCCTATACGGCCCCGCCGCCGCGCGAGGGCCTGACCGGCCATTTCGCCGAGGATATCGCCCAGTATGTCGGCGAAAAGGATGTCCGCATCGGCGTCGACTTCTTCAAGAACCCGGCCACCTTGCCGATTCTCGCCAGCGTCCGGGCGATCTTCAAAGACTGGCTGGTCCGGCAGGGCCTGCCGCCCCTGCAGGCCGCGAGCCTGGCCGGCCGCTTCGACCGCAGGTTCACGGAAGCGCTTTACGCCGAATGGCAGCGCGAACGGCAGGGCTATGGCGCGATACTGCAGGCGCTCGACAATCCCTTCGCCGACGCCAGCCGCATGGAACAGGAATGGGCCGCTTATCGCGGCCATCTGATCGCGCGGGCCGGCGACCCGGTGTTCGAGGAAGCCTTCGGACTGGCGGACGTCTACATCCGGCTGCGCGGCGCCTTTACCGAGCATGTCGAGGACGTGGGCAAAAGGACGAAGCGGTCCGTGGTCGTCGATCTCCATCAAGAGATCGACCACTGGCTGGCCAAGGGCGACAAGGACGACACGTTCCGGCTGATCAAGGGCGGACCGGGCAGCGGCAAGTCATGCTTCGCCCGCATGCTGGCCGCGGAACTGTCCGAACGGAACGCCTTGAATGTCCTGGTCTTTCCGTTGCAGCATTTTTCCCTGAAAAACCGCCTGGATGATGCTATTGGCGAATTCCTGACCGATGCCGGCTTCTTCACCGACAATCCGTTGAAGCAGCCGGGCTTTGCCTCTCCCGACCGGCGGCTGCTGCTGATCTTCGACGGGCTCGACGAGTTGGGCAAATCGGCGGAGTCGGAGGCGCGCGCTTTCCTCGGCGAGGTTCGATCGCAACTCGGCGTCTGGAACCAGCAGGGCTGCCGGGTCCTGGCTTTGGTGACCGGGCGGACAGTGGCGATCCAGGCCACCCATGATGTCAGCCGCCCCCGCGACCGCCAGGAGCTGGAAGTCCTCGCCTATTACCTGAGTGACGAGGAGAAAAGAGATTTCGTTGATCCCGGCGATCTTTTGTCGACCGACCAGCGGCTGGAATGGTGGGCCAAGTACGCGGCCCGCAAGGACGATGAACCGGAGGACATCCCCGAACGGCTGTTGAGCGAGGAATTGCAGGAGCTGTCGCGGGAGCCGCTGCTGAATTACCTGCTGGTGCTCAGCGGCTATCATCAGGACGCGGAGAGCCAGACACAGGAGTTCAATCGCAATCGGATCTACGAGAAGCTGTTCGCCGGTGTTGCCGAGCGGAAATATGCGGACCAGCCGGCAGTCGCGCAGCTCCAGCTCAAAGAGAATTTCGGCGAGGTGATGGAAACGATCGCCACGGCCGCCTGGTATGGCGACGGGCGGACGGCGACGCTGGACGATGTGCGCGCAATCGCCGGCGACCGGATCCGAAAGGTGGTCGACGCATTTGTCGAAGAGGGGGGCGGTTTTACAAAGCTGATCGCCGCCTTCTATTTCCAGGCCGCGGAAGGGCGGGCGCACGAGAAGAACGCCTTCGAATTCACGCATAAGAGCTTCGGCGAATATCTCACGGCCCGGCACCTCGTCCGGAAAATCGCGTTGCTTCACAAGCATCTCTCGGCCGGCCTCGAGGCCTATGACGAGCGACGGGCGCTGGAAGACTGGTTCCGCCTGACCGCCCCGCAGGCCATGACCCTGGACCTGCTCCGCTTCCTCCGCGACGAGGTCCGCTTGCGGGCAGCCAACGAGCCGGTGGACGCCTGGCAGGACATGCTGACAAAGCTGTTCTCACTCACACTCCGGGACGGCATGCCGGCGAGCTTCACACCGCCCAAAGAGACATTCCGGCAGGCCGAGCGGCGCGCCCGCAACGCCGAAGAAAGCCTTCTTGCAGTATTGAATGCCTGCGCCCTGGTGACAAAGAAAGCCGTAACGCCGACCTGGCCGGAAACGACATCGGCAGGCGCAATGCTCAACCGGTTGCGTGGGCAAAGAGCCGCCGATGAGGCAAGTACCACGCTTTGCATACTCTCCTAATGGCTTATCCCTTTGGTTCCGGCCCCACGAAATGTGGTGACGGGGCGGCTGGCATGGTGTAGAACAAACAGCGAACAACGCTGTTTGGAGGTGACTCGTGGG
>JAAAOG010000013.1 GCA_009909005.1 Alphaproteobacteria bacterium
GCCTGCCGATCCGCTACGAAGGCCATGCCGATTCCGATTTCGAGATGGTCGTCGGCGAATGGCATTTCGAACTGGGCGGCTACGGCTCCGGCCGGTTCCAGCTCTCGCGCGCCTCGCGCGGCCTCTCGGAGGGTATTCTACGACGGGTCCTTGCCACGGCCGGGGATGATCGCGCGAGCGGTTCGCGCTAGTCTCGACAGCCCATGCCCGATTCCCCGACGACCAACGCGCCGGAACTGACCGTCTCCGAAATCGCCGCCAGCCTGAAGCGGACGATCGAAACCAATTACGATCATGTGCGCGTGCGCGGCGAGCTCGGCCGCGTCACCGTCGCGCGATCGGGGCACATGTATGCCGATATCAAGGACGACAAGGCGGTGCTCAACACGGTGATGTGGAAAGGCCAGGTCCAGCGCCTGCCCTTCCGGCCGGAGGAGGGCCTGGAAGTCGTCGCCGAGGGCAAGCTGTCGATCTATGCCGGCCGCTCGAACTACCAGCTGATCGCGGCCACGATGCGCCCGGCCGGCGCCGGCGCGCTGATGGCCCTCCTGGAAGAGCGCAAGAAAAAGCTGGCCCGGGAAGGCCTTTTCGACCCCGCCCACAGGAAGGCACTTCCCTACCTGCCGCGCACGATCGGCGTCGTGACAAGCCCGACCGGCGCGGTGATCCGCGACATCCTCCACCGCATACGCGATCGTTTCCCTGTGCGGGTCATTGTCTGGCCGGCTCTCGTGCAGGGCGATCTCGCTGCCGGGCAGGTCGAAGCCGGCATTCGCGGCTTCAACGCCATGACCGGCGCGGCCCGCCCCGACATGCTGATCGTCGCGCGCGGCGGCGGTTCCATCGAGGATCTCTGGCCGTTCAACGAGGAAAATGTCGTGCGCGCGGCCTTCGAGAGCGAGATTCCGCTGATCTCGGCCGTCGGCCACGAGACCGACACGACCCTGATCGACCATGTTTCCGACGCGCGTGCGCCGACACCGACGGGCGCTGCCGAGATGGCCGTGCCCCTGCGTTCGGAGCTCCTGCTCAATACGAACGAGTATGGCGCACGCCTGAAGCGCGCCCTCTCGGCGCGCGTGAGCGGCCATCGTGACAGGCTGCGCGCGGCCCGGCTGCCGCGCGGGGAAAGCCTGTTCGACAGCCGCCGGCAGCGCCTCGACTATGCCGGCGCCGCCCTGCCGCGCGCCACGCTGACGCTGGCTGAACGCGCCGGCGCCCGCCTCCGGCATGCCAGCGCGCGACTGCCCGCGCCAATTATTCTGATCCGCGAGGCCGCCCAGCGCCTGACCCAGGCCGGGACGCGCCTGGCCAATGGCCTGCGCGTCGCCACATCCGGCAAGCGGCTTGCGCTGACGCAAACGGCAACACGTCTTCAGCCTGCGCCCCTGCGTAGCCAGGCGCGCCGCAGCCGGGAGAAACTCGTCGAAGTCGCCGGCCGTGCCCGCCCTTCCTTTCAGCGGATCCTGGAAGACCGCCGCAAGGCTCTCCTGGGCGAATCGAAGCTGCTGGAGACGCTGTCCTATCAGGCCACGCTGGAGCGGGGCTACGCGCTCGTGCGCGGTAAGGATGGCCAGCTCATCCGCCGTTCGGACACCGCCGCGGCAGAGGCCCGCCTCACACTCAGCTTTGCCGACGGCCAGGTGGAGGCCATTCCCGAACACGGCCGCCCGGGCGCGTCGGCCAGCACCGGCGGCGGAAAGAAAAGCGCGGCTCGGACAAAACAATCGCCCCGAAAGCGACGGCCCGGAACCGCACCGCCCGACCCGGAAGACCAGGGCACGCTGTTCTGATGTGACATGGAAAACGCGGGCGCATCGGATCAACCGCGACGTGTTCCGGCTTGCGAGGCCGGGTAGGCCGGGGCAAGCTCACCACAATGGCCACCAATCTCAGGGATGGATCGACATGAAGATGCACGCAATTGTGCTTGGACTGACAATGGCCGGGCTGGCTCAGCCAAGCTGGGCCGAGGATCCGGACGGCCCGCCCAAGCGCTTTTCAGCCGAACATGTCTTCGAGATCGAATATGCCGAGGACCCGAATATCTCTCCGGATGGCGAGCATATTGTCTATGTCCGCCGTTCGATGGACCGGCTCGAGGATCGCATCCGCGGCGATCTGTGGATCCTGGATGTCGAGACCGGGCGCCATAGACCGCTCGTGACGGGGGGCGCCTCAGCCACGGCGCCGCGCTGGTCACCGGATGGCTCCCGGCTGCTCTATACAACGTCAAATGCCGATCGCCCGGAATTGCGGGTCCTTTACATGGATACCCGCGAGAGCGTCTCGCTGTCCCAGTTCGAGCGTGCGCCCGGCGCGGCCGTCTGGTCGCCAGACGGGCAGAGCATCGCGTTCACCATGTTTGTCAAATCCGAGTCGCCGAGCTTCGCCGAGCCGCCACAAGCCCCGGAAGGGGCCGACTGGTCGCCGCCGGTGCGCGTCTTCGACGACATCACCTTCCGGTTCGACGGGCAGGGTTATCTCTCGGAAGGCGCGCGCCATGTCTTCACCCTGCCGGCGGATGGCGGATCGCCGCGTCAACTGACCTCGGGAGACGTCGATTATGGCGAGCCCGCCTGGCTCGACAATCAGACCCTGCTCGTGTCCGGCAACCCGAACGAGGATCGCGACCTCGACCCGGTGGAAAGCGATATCTTTGCCATCGATCTTGCCAGCCTCGACATGACGCGGCTCACCGACCGCGACGGCCCCGATCACAGTCCCGTCGCATCGGCGGACGGCGCGCACATCGCCTATCTGGGGTATGACGACAAGCGCCTGTCCTATCAGCAGACCGGCCTTTACATCATGGCCAGTGACGGCAGCGACCCCAGGCGGATCGCGGAGGATTTCGACCGCAGCATCTCCGATATCGCCTGGAGCCATGATGCAGGCTCGGTCCATGCGCTGGTCGAGGACGCCGGCGACATGGCCGTCGTCGAGATCGGTCTTGACGGGGATGTCGAGCGCGTCATCAGCGGCGTGGGCGGGACATCAATCGGCCGGCCCTATGCGGGCGGTGACTATTCCGTCTCGCGCACCGATCGCCCGGTTTTTGCCTATACGGCCGCCTCCCCGGCAAAACCGGCCGACATCGCCGTGGCCGGACAGGGTGTCGAGGACCGCGAATTGACCGCGCTCAATGAGGATGTCCTGGCCCATCTCGACCTCGCGCCCATCGAGGAGATCACGGTGCCTTCGTCTCATGACGGTCTGGAAATCGAGGCCTGGGTGGCGCTGCCGCCAGGTTTCGAGAAGGATGGCTCGTATCCGCTTGTCCTGGAAATCCATGGCGGCCCGTACGCCCAGTATGGTCCGGCCTTCGCCGCGGAGATCCAGAGATTTGCCGCTGAAGGCTATGTCACCGTCTACGCCAATCCCCGCGGTTCCACGGGATATGGCGAAGCCTTCGCACAGGAAATCGATCTGAACTATCCGGGCCGCGATCATGACGACCTGATGAGTGTGGTCGATCATCTCGTAGGCGAGGATTATGTCGATCCGGACCGGCTTTTCGTGACAGGCGGCTCGGGCGGCGGCATCCTCACCGCCTGGATCGTCGGCAAGACCGACCGCTTTGCCGCCGCCGCGTCGATCAAGCCGGTCATCAACTGGATGACCATGGCACTGGCTGCGGATATCGCCCCCTTCGTGAAACGCCACTGGATCCGCGCCGAGCCCTGGGACGATCCCGACGCCTTCCTCGACCGCTCACCGATCATGCTGATCGAGAATGTCACGACCCCGACACTGGTCATGGTCGGCGAGGAGGACTGGCGGACCCCCAGCTGGGAAGCCGAGCAGTTCTATACCGCGCTCAAGCTGCAGGGTGTGGAGACCGCGCTGATCCGTGTGCCGGGCGCCTCGCACGCGATTGCGAGCCGCCCCAGCCGGCTCATCGCAAAGACTGACAATATCATGGGCTGGTTCGAACGATACGATCCGGCGCGGTCCGATAGCCGCGATTAGGAAAGGCCGGGCAGAAAGAGATCAAGGGAGGAAACAGGCATGGACGCGGCAGAAAGGCTGGAACTGATGGGCGCGCCCGGCTCGCCCTATACCCGCAAGATGCTGGCGGTTCTGCGCTATCGCCACATCCCCTATCGTATCCTCTGGGGCGGCCACCACAACCCGCCGGACGGCTATCCCGACCCCAAGGTGAAACTCCTGCCGACCTTCTATTTCCCGGCACAGGGCGGCGGGCGCGAGGCCCTGGTCGATTCCACGCCGATCATCCGCCGGCTTGAGCGGGATTATCCCGGCCGCGAAGTCATTCCGCAGGAACGCGAACTGGCCTTCTATAACGACCTGATCGAGGATTTTGCCGATGAATGGCTGACCAAGGCGATGTTCCATTATCGCTGGTATCACAAGGCTGACCGGGACAATGCCGGCCCGCTGCTTGCTTACTGGGCCGACAATACACTTCCCGCCGAGGCGGCTGACAAGGCCGCCGCCAAGTTCACGCAACGCCAGTTCGAACGCCTCCATGTCGTCGGGTCGAACGATGTCACCGCCCGCACGATCGAGGCGAGTTTCGAACGCCTCGTCGATATTCTCGACGCGCTTTTGCAGCTGAAGGGATATGTACTCGGTGCCCGGCCGGCCTCGGCCGATTTCGCTATCCATGGTCAACTCACCCAGCTCGGCATAATCGAGCCGACATCGGCCAGGGTGCTCGGCCGGCGCTCGCCGCGTCTGCGCGCCTGGCTTGACCGGGTCGAGGATCTTTCCGGTCTCGACCCGGCGCCCGGGGACTGGTTCACGCCGGACGAGGCGCGCAGCGCGCTGGCCCCCCTGCTCGGCGAAATCGGCCGGGTCTATGTCCCCTTCCTCCTGGCCAATGCCGCCGCGGGCGCCGCGGGCGAGGAAAGCTGGCAGGCGCAGATCGACGGCCGGCCCTGGACCCAGCCAACATTTCCCTATCAGGTCAAATGCTTGCAGGCGCTGCGCGAGGCCCGCACGGCGCTGCCTGCCAATGTCCGTGAAGCCGTTGACACGACGCTCGAGACAGCCGGCTGCAAGGCCCTGTTCGATCAGGAAGGCTGAACACCCAACGCTGGAATGCGCGCGGTTTCAGCCCCGCCTGGCAGGGGCAGCAGGACTCGAACCCGCGACCCTCGGTTTTGGAGACCGATGCTCTACCAACTGAGCTATACCCCTTCAGGTGATCACGGGTTTGCCCGATCTCGCCGCGCGGTGCAAGACTTCGGAACCGGAAGACATGCGCGAGGATGAGGAATGGCACGGATCGACTATGCAGACCCCGAGGCGCTCGACGCCAAAGCGCGCGATCTCATGAAGACGCTCGCCCCGCTCAACATTTTCGCGATGATGGCGCACGCCCCGCACCTCATCAAACCTTTCACCGATCTTGGCGGGGCTTTCCTGTTCAAGGGCCGGCTTGACCCGGTGACGCGCGAATGCGCGATCCTGCGCGTCGGTTATCTTTCAGGGGCGCGTTACGAGACCGCACAGCATGAGAAGATCGGGCGCGATCTCGGCATGGATGACGCGCTGTTCGAGGCCCTGTGCGAAGGCCCGGGCGCTGAGGGCCTGAGCGAGGAGCAGAGGGTCGCCCTCGTTTTCGTCGACGATATCCTGGCCAATGTGAAAGCGAATGATGCCAGCTTTCGCCCGGCCCTGTCGCATTTTGGCCCGGCCGCGCTTCAGGAGCTGACGCTGGTAACCGGTTATTACATGATGGTCTGCCGTTTTCTCGAAACCTTCGAAGTGGATATCGAGTCCGGCGGTGCGAAAGGTCTGGATATGAAGCGCTGAAAACGAAAAAGGCCGCCCGTTGCGGGGCGGCCTTTGTTTTTGTTCCCGCCCCTGCCGGGGCATTGATCTGCTATTTTCGCTCCCCCGGAGCGAAAATTCGGCTTCGCAGACCGCAGATCAATCCTTGATCGCGGCCACGAC
>JAAAOG010000071.1 GCA_009909005.1 Alphaproteobacteria bacterium
GCAGAGGGTTGACACCGCTCCAGCCCACTGGACCAAACCATGAACGAGCGGACAATTGATGTGTTACCTACACCGGTCAATTCAGTTTGTTATCGACAGAACGGGCCGACACCCGCGACGGCGAGCCGGCGGGCCAGAATGCGCTCCAGCACACCGATCGGGTCGTCATCCTCGTCGGCCCGGAGGTCGATCGGCAGATGGTCGACCGCCGGATACGCGGCCGGCCAGATGCGCAGGGCCGCCGCCTCCCGCCCGCGCTTGTCGCCGCCGGCCGCCTCGCCGGCGCGCAAAGCGTGCAGCAGCCGGCGCGTCAGCGGCAGGTGCCCGGCCTCCCGGAAGGCCTGCAGGGTGATGCGCGGCACCTCCGGCGAGGCGAGCATGTTGCCGATGCACAGAAGGCCCGGCGCCTCGGCATGGCCGGTGTGCCAGTCCACCGCCTCGCCGGTCCAATGGTCGTGGTGGCCGCGCAGGTCGAGGGCTGCCACCTGGCGGCGTTCCGGTTCGAAGGCCGGCACCGCGAGCGCCAGCGCCTGGTCGGGCGGGATGCCGCCGGCCAGCTTGTCGAGCACCGCTTCGGCCATGGCGCTCACCGCATGGTGCTGGGCGCAGACCAGGCCGGCCCCGGTGCGGAAATAGGGGACGATGCCGCCCACCGCCGGCCAGCGGCTGGCCAGCGCCACGAACAGCGCGCCGGTCTCCGCATCGCGTCCGAGCAGCGTGTAGGTCATGCGGCGGGCCTCCGATAGCCGGCCAGCGTCTCGCCGGGCAGGGCCGACAGCAGGCTGCGCGTGTAGTCGTGGGACGGGGCATGCAACACGTCCGCCGTGGGGCCCTGTTCCACCACCTCGCCGAAATACATCACCGCCACCCGATTGCAGACATGGTTCACCACCGACAGGTCGTGCGAGATGAACAGATAGGTCAGGCCCAGACGGGCGCGCAGATCGGCGAGGATCGCCAGGATCTGCGCCTGGATCGAGACGTCGAGGGCCGAGACCGGCTCGTCGAGCACGATGATGTCGGCCTTCGCCGCCAGCGCCCGGGCGATGCCGATGCGCTGGCACTGGCCGCCGGAGAACTCGTGCGCATGGCGATGGATGAATTCCGGACGCAGGCCGACAAGGTCCATCAGCGCCTCGACCCGGGCGCGGCGCTGGCCGGCGTTCATGTCGGTGAGGCCGATCAGCGGCGCCTCGATCAGCTGGCGCACCGTCCTGCGGGGGTTGAGCGAGCCGAGCGGGTCCTGGAAGACCATCTGCAGCCGCCGGCGGGCGGCGCGGTCGACCCGGCCGCCGCTCCAGACCGGCCGGCCTTCCAGGAGAATTGCGCCGGCGCTGGGGCGCAGCAGCCCGACCACCATGCGGGCGAGGGTCGACTTGCCGCAGCCGCTTTCGCCGACAATGCCCAGCGACTCCCCGGCCGCAACCGACAGCGAGACGTCCTTGACCGCCTCCAGCACGCCCTGTTTCTGCCAGGGCCAGCGCCGGCCGAGCGGAAAGCGGCGGGTCAGGCCGTCGAGGCGCAGCAGCGGCTCAGCCATGGGCCGGCGCCCCGGCCGGCGCGGCGGTCCCGGCGGCCACCTCCTCGGCATAGAGGCAGCGGGCCGCGTGGTCGCCGTCAAGGGCACGCAGCGCAATCGGCGCCTCCCGGCAGGCCTGGGTGGCGCGGTGGCAGCGCGGCGCGAAGCTGCAGCCGGGCGGCAGCCGGTCGACCGCCGGCGGCAGGTTGGGGATGGCGGTGACGTCGTGCGGCGCCTTGAGGTCCGGCACGCACTGCAGCAGCCTTTCGGTATAGGGATGAGCCGGCCGGGCGAAGAGAGCGGCGGCGCTGCCCTGCTCGACGATCTGCCCGGCATACATCACCGCCACCCGGTCGCAGAGATCGCCGATCACCGCGAAATCATGGCTGATGAACAGCAGGGCCGCGCCGGTCTCCCGCCGCAGCTCGTCGAGCAGCGCCAGCACCCGCTGCTGGGTGGTGACGTCGAGCGCCGTGGTCGGCTCGTCGGCGATCAGCAGGTCCGGCCGGTTGGCCAGCGCCATGGCGATCATCACCCGCTGGCGCTGGCCGCCGGACAGCTCGTGCGGAAAGGCACGCGCCTTCTCCCGCGCCCCGGGCAGCTTGACGGCATCGAGCAGCCGCACCGCCTCCGCCATCGCCGCCCCGCGGCCAAGGCCGCGATGGCGCACCAGCGTCTCGGCCACCTGCTCCCCGGCCCGCAGCACCGGGTTGAGCGCCGACAGCGGGTCCTGGAAAATATAGGCGATGCGGCCGCCGCGGATGGCCTGAAGCGTGGCGAGATCGGCCCGGGCGAGGTCGATCGGGCCGCCCGACCCGCCGTTCAGCCAGACCTCGCCCTTGACCATCACGCCGGGCGGCGAGGCGACCAGCCCGGCCAGCGACAGGGCGGTCACCGACTTGCCGGAGCCGCTCTCGCCGACAAGGCCCAGGGTCTCGCCGCGGCTTATGTCGAAGGACACGTCCTCGACCGCCTTCAGCACCCGGCCGCCGACCTCGAAACGGGTGGACAGGCCGCGCACCGATAGCACGAGGTCCGGGCCGAGCGCCGGGGCCGGCGCCGCCGACACGGCGGCCGACGCGGCGTCCGGCAGGCGGCGGGCGGTCAGGGCCGCCGGGCGGACCAGCACCCCGGATTTGAGCCGCGGGTCGAGCACGTCGCGCACCCCGTCGCTGACCAGGTTGATGCCCACCGCCAGCAGCAGAATCACCACGCCCGGCAGCACCGCCACCCAGGGGGCGCGATGCACCAGCTCCCGCCCATTGCCGAGCATCGAGCCGAGATCGGCGGTCGGCGGCTGGGCGCCGAGGCCGAGGAAGCTGAGGCCGGCGGTTTCCAGAATCATCCACGACAGGGTCGTCGCCATGGTGACGACCACCACGGGGAAGACGTTGGGCAGAATCTCGGTCAGGATGATGCGGGCGTCGGAAAAGCCGGAGAGCCGCGCGGCGGCGATATAGTCGAGGTTCTTGATCGCCAGCGCCTGGCCGCGCACCGCCCGGGCGAAGAACGGCACATTGACGATGGCGATCGCCATCAGGGCGTTCAAGAGGCTGGGCCCCAAGGCCGCAACGATCGCCAGGGCCAGCAGCAGATAGGGGAACGCCAGCACCGTGTCGATGCCGCGCATCAGCAGCGTGTCGACCAGCCTTCCGTAATAGGCGGCGAGCAGGCCGATGGTCGCGCCGACCAGCGCCGCGGCCAGAGTAGCGGCCAGACCGACGCCGAGGCTGACCCGCGTGCCCCAGACGAGACGGGAGAGCAGGTCGCGCCCGAACTGGTCGGTGCCGAGCCAGGCGCCCTCGCTGAAGGGCGGCAGCAGGTGCCGGGACAAATCGGTGGCGTCCGGGTCGGCCAGCGGCAGCACCGGGGCGAGCGCGGTGAGCGCCAGCAGCAGGCCGAGAACGGCAAGCCCGACACTCGTCATGCGGTTGGCTGTCAGCCGTGCCCAGGCGCCGGCCCGGCCGCTCCCTGCCGGCTCCGCCAACGCTGCGACCGGTTCGCCCGGCTCGGCCGGTTCGCCCATCGGCCTCCCGGTCGCCGCCGTCATCGCTCGCGCACCCGCGGGTCGAGCAGCGCCTGCACGACATCGGCGGTCAGGTTGATCAGCACGAAGGCGGTGGCGACCACCATCACCCCGCCCTGGACCAGCAGAATGTCGCGCTGGGAAATCGCGGTGACCAGCATGCGGCCGAGGCCGGGCCACTGGAACACCTCCTCGATATAGACCGCCCCGCCGATGACGAAGCCGGCCTGGATGCCGATGATCGGCACCATGGCGACCAGGGCGTTGCGGAAGGCGTGCCGGCCGATCACCGTGCGCTCGGGCAGGCCCTTGGCCCGGGCGGTGCGGACATAGTCCTGACGCAGCACCTCCAGCATGTTCGCGCGGGTCAGCCGGGCGACCACGCCGGTCGCCACGACCGCCAGGGTGAGCGCCGGCAGCGTCAGGTGCCAGAGCAGATCGAGCAGGCCGCCGCCGCCGAACAGCGAATACATGTCGCCGGTCGGGAACCAGCCGAGGGTCAGCGAGAACAGCACGATCGCCATGATCCCCAGCCAGAAGGACGGCGTGGAGATGCCGACCAGCACCAGCAGGCTGAGAATGCGGTCGGTCCAGCCATATTGCCGGACGGCCGCCGCACTGCCGGCCAGCAGGCCGAAGACCGTGCACAGCAGCAGCGCCGTCCCGGCCAGCAGAAAGGTCGGGCCGATGCGCCCGGCCAGCTCGTCGGCCACCGGCCGGCCGAGCGAATAGGCCTGGCCGAAATCGCCCTGCAGCACCCCGCCGAGCCAGGCGAAATACTGCACCGGGATGGGCTCGTCGAGCCGCAGGGTTTCATTCAGCGCGGCGACGTTCTCCGGCGTCGCAAAGGCGCCGAGCAGCGCCGTCGCCTGGTTGCCGGGGATCACCGACATCACCAGAAAGACGATGATCGAGATCCCGATCAGCACCGGGACGGCCTGCAGCAGCCGCTTGACGATATAGGCGAGCATGGGCGGAGGGGCGGTGCGGGCCGGCCCCGAGAGCCGGCCCGGGGCCGCGGTTCAGCCTTCGCTCTTGGTGACGTCGTGCAGCATCAGGAGGAAGGACGGCTGCAGGGCGAAATTGCCGACCGCGTCCGTCGTCACGGCGTTCTGCTGCCAGTTGGCGATGAAGGCCCAGGGTGCGTCCTCATGGACGATTTCCTGCATCTCCCGGTACAGGCGCGCCCGCTCGTCCTGGTCGGTGGTGCGGCGGGCCTCCTCCAGCAGCGCATCGACCTCCGGGTTGGAATAATAGCCGGAATTGAAGCCGCCCTCCTCCGGGAAGGCGCCGGTGCGCAGGGTCAGGAAGGGCAGCGTGTCCGGATCGTTGGTCATCCAGGCCATCTCGGCCATGTCGCCCTCGCCTTCCAGGCCCGGATTGACGATGCCGAGATAGGTATTCCACTCATAGGTCTCGATACTGGCGTCGATCCCGACCTCGGCCAAGTCGGCCTGGATGGCCGTGCCCATCGCCACCGGATCGAGCATGCCGGAGCCGCCTTCGGTCACCAGGAAGGTCACCTCGACGCCGTCGCCATAGCCGGCCTCCTCGATCAGGGCGCGGGCCCGCTCGGGGTCGTAGGGATAGGGCTCCAGCTCTTCGTTATAGGCCCAGGCGAAGGCGGGCGGGGTCGGCCCCGCGGCCACCGTGGCCGTGCCCTGCAGCACCTGGTCGACCAGCGCCTGCTTGTCGATGGCGTAGTTGACGGCCTGGCGCATGGCCTGGCTGTCGAAGGGCGGCTCGGCCATGTTGAGGATGAGGAACCAGAGATGCGGGCCGGCCTGCTCGTGGACGATGAAGGCCGGGTCCTCCGCGAAGCTCGAGACCATCTGCGGCGGCACCTCGACCATCAGGTCGATGCCGCCCGACAGCATCTCGTTCACCCGGGCATTGTTGTCGGTGATCGGCCGGAAGACCACGCCGCGCAAAGGCGGGGCGCCGTCCCAATAGTCCTCGTTGCGCTCCAGGGCGACCTGGCGGTTGGGCTCCCACACCGAGAAGCGGAAGGCGCCGGTGCCGACCGGGTTGCGGCCGAAATTCTCGCCTTGCTCCATCACCGCAGCCGGTGAAACGATCAGCCCGGTCGGATAGGCGAGATTGGACAGCAGCGGCGCATAGGGTTCGTTCAGGTGGAAGCGCACGGTGCGCTCATCGACCGCCTCCGTCTCCTCAATGGCGCTGAAGAAGAAGGCCAGCGGGAACGGCCCGGTGTCGTGATAGGGATGCTCTTCGTCGAGCATGCGGTCGAAATTGAACTTGACCGCCTCGGCATCGAACGGCGTGCCGTCGTGGAAGGTCACGCCCTCGCGCAGGGTGAAGGTGTAGACCGTGCCGTCCTCGCTGATCTCCCAGCTTTCGGCCAGGGCCGGTTCGACCTCCAGCGTGCCGTCGCGATAGCGCACCAGCCCGTCATAGAGATTGACCAGGATGCGGAAATCGTTGACCGCCGTGACCCGGTGCGGGTCGAGCGACAGGGGCTCGGCGATCTGGCCAACCGACAGCACGTCGGGCGGCACCTGGGCCTGGGCCGGCCGGGCCGCGGGCAAAGCGGCCAGCGCGCCGAGCGCCAGGGCCGCGAGGAGGGAGCGGAAGGGAGCGACGCGCATGCCTCGACCTCGCTATCGTCGGTTTCGGACCCGTCGACGATAGAGCCCCGGGCCGCCCCTGTCACCCCCGTGTCACCCGCCGGCCGCCGCACCGGGCCTCGGGAGCGGCGGCGATCGGCGCAGGCCCCCGCACGGGCCGGCCTGTCTCAGCATCGCGAGCCGTCCCGCGGATCATGCCGCGAGTGCGGCGAATATGAGAAGAGCACCGGCCAGGAGCACGACGCCCCCCTCCAGAACGTTGCTTCCTAGTGCAGCCATATAGCTGCTGTATTCCTGCACGCCGGCCTGGTTTGTTCGGTAGAATTTGCGGCGGCCGACCCAGATCAGCAGCGCAAATCCAAGGATAGTACAAACAGCGGTTACCATTCTACGAACTCCTTTGGTTGAGGGACATTATTCAAGGCAGCAGGGACGGTTTCCCTCAGCAACGCTCCAAAGCCCGGGCATGACACAGGGTGACGGAGTTGAACCGGACACGACCGGTTCTTTCGTCATTGTAGGGATCAACCAACATATAAGGGACAGCCCCGTCCCATGCGCCACATCCGATCGTTTCATAACTGATGGCACGGTAGTTGGTGGCGCCGATCGACGGACAGGACACCTCGATGAAATTGAGGCACGCCGACATGCTGGCGCAGCAATTCGACTCAACCGTGCAAAAGTCTGCTCTAAGGGATCCTTCCGGAACGAACGCGCTGAGGGGCGCCGAGCCGAAATGGTGGTCCGTCAGTCCCCCGCCCTGATCAGGAATGCGCACCGGCGGCACCGTGGCGGGATCGCGGAGCACCGTGACCCGGATCATCCGGATCCGCAGCCCGTCGTCGGTCGCCCCGAGATAAATCTCATAGCCATCAAGTTCGAAGCGGGCCCCTCGCGGACCGGCCTCCGTCGGCGCGCCGAGGATGGACTGCGCATAGCGCATACCGGTGCCCGGAGCGAGGCGCTCGAAGATGTCCTCCGGCACGGTCTGTGCTGCGGCCGGCGTGGACAGAAGGCTGAGGCCGAGAAGGGCGGCCAGGCCAAGAGCGGTTTTCATGAGGCGTCTCCCGAAGAGAAATGAGTAGCCCCTTAGCGGCAGCCAGAGCCGGCGCAGAGGGTGACGGAGTTGAAGTAATGTTCCCTCAAGACCTCGTAGTCATAGTCCCAGTTCCAGCTTTCCGCCATGCCGATCCAAAGACCGTTAGGGGTACGCGAACCGCACTCGTCATTCATGTAGTCAAGACCAAAATCATTGGAAAACCTTGAGGGCTCACACCGGAGTCCGGAACTCGACACGCAGTGTGTGTTCGCAATATTCGTCCAGATCTGGCAGTATTCGGGCCGGTAATATCGCGCATCGACAACATCGGCGAAGGTGGCCTGCCCAAAATGCCGGTTGCTCAGAGTCCCGTCATATCGGGGGATGCGCACCGGCGGCATGGTCGCGAGGTCGCCTTCCGCGGCCACCCAGATCCGGGAGATCTGCCGGCCGGAGGCATCGCTTTCGATCCGGATGCGATAGCCGTCGATCTCGAACGTCGCTGCGCCGGGCTCTTCCGTCCGCGGAATACCGAAAAGAGCCTCGCCCCTAGAAAAGGGCGCGCCCGGGCCGAGAACCTCAAAGAGGTCCTCCGGCACCGTCCCTCCGGCATAGGACACGGGGGTGGCCGCCACCGTGGCGGACGGCGCTGACGCGACCGGCGGTGGCGCGGCGCCGTGCGAAGCCCCCTGCTGGGCAGCCGCCAACAGCGCACCAAGCGTCGGGTTGGACCCCATTTCGCTGCCCTGCACGCACCCGGTGACCGCGACCAGGCAGCCAATGGCGGCCAGGTGTAACCGCGACCTGCTCGGACTGCTTGTCGTCTTTCCGGCGGCGACCGGCGTGGGCAGAAGCCTGAGGTCGGGTGGGGTGGCCGGGCCAAGAGTGGTTTTCATATGTCATTCTCCTTCCTCGAAGGCGTCGGTACTGCCTAGCAGGACCAGCCGGAGCAGAGCGTTGCCGCATTGAGGTACCGCCCTTGCAAGACCTCGTACCCATAGGTTTGGCTCGGAAGGGCCCCCATGCCGAGATCAAGGCCGCGCGGCACCGCCGCATAGCACTGGTTGTACTCGTACGTAACACTCCATAATTGATTTTCGGTGTAAGGCAGGCATTCTATTCCGGAAAAGGACAGGCAATGCGTATTTGCGAGGTTTGAGATCACCCCGCATGGTTCATTTTGGTATTCGCTCTGTGCGATTAGATCGGCAAAAGTCGCCTGTCCGAAATGGAAGCTGCTGAGCGTGCCGTCAAAATGGGGAACACGCACCGGAGGCATACCGGCCAGATCACCCAAGGCGACGACCCGGATCGCGGTGATTTCACCTTGGAACTCATCCCGTTCGATCCGAATGCGATAGCCGTCGACCTCGAACGTCGCCGCGCCGGGCTCCTCCGTCCGCGGAACGCCGAACAGCGCTGCGCCCCGCGAAAACGGCGCGCCGGGACCCAGAACATGGAAGAGATCCGCCGGCACCGTCCCCGCGGCAGAGGAGATCCGGGTCTCCGGCACCCGGCCGGGCTGCAGCGCCCGCTCCCTCTGCGCGGCGATTTCCGCGGTGATGGTGGCAACAAGATCGCCAAGGGTCCGGTTGGGACCGAGCTGGCTGCGCTGCACACTCTCCGGCCCAACGCCCTGCACGCACCCGCTAAGCGCCACGAGGCAGGCAATGGAGGCCAGTTGTGATAGCGATTTCTTACGCGCAAGAATCATCATCTTGACCTCCTTCAGTCTTTCATGCTGCTGCTACTGGACTACGCAGCGCACCCTTTGCGCGGTGATGGTGGCAACGAGATCCCCAAGAAGGGTGCGACTGGGCCCCATCTCGCCGCGCTGCACGCTGCCCAGCCCAACGCCCTGCACACACCCAGCCAGAGCCACGACGTAGCTACGCCCCGAAATCCCTTTGAAGGCAAGCTGTGCGGGGATTGACCGTGTCTTCATCATGTCAATTCTCCCAGTCGATCCACTTCTGTCAATTGATGTGGCGTAGAGATTCAGTCCACAGGCTTGTTCTTGAATGTTGAATGCCCGTCAATATGGGCCGTGATAAAGACAAGATGTCGATGAGAGCCGGCTCGAATGACGGCACATTCTTGCATGTCCCTCGTGCCCGGGATGCCCTGGGAATTGGTTTTCATCGTACCCAACAACCGATACTCCTGGCCATAACTGAGCTAGACCACGCAGGAGATTAACAGCTCGTCCAGTCTTGCAGGCATCCAAAGTGACGCTGGCACCTGGAGCAAAATCACATCTCAATTGTAAAAGATAGGGCGCAGCGCTTTTAAGATTTCCTTCCCACAATATATCATGGCCTATTTTGATGAATTTTTCAGTGCCGTGACCTGCAATGTATAGCGATTTTATCTTGACATAATGCGATGTTATTCTTTGTATTTTCTGCACCATGTCTTGAATGCCGACGACATCTATCGTTAGGTAATAACTAAAACGAGCACGCCAGAAAAGAACCCAGTTCTCTTGGGGAGTCCCGTCTATTGCCATCAAGTTTATTTCTTGAATTGAATCAGGTCTCGGTGGAACGCAACAGGTACCACCGTAGGCAACAAGTGACTCTGCGGACTCTGAGGACCCTAAGATTGGACCGTTTGTCTTTCCGCCCATGACACCATCCTTCATTTTGGGGTGGCATTCTCGCAGCTTGCATCGCACGCTGTGATTCAAGAGATACTCGGCTAAGGCACCAAAGCATCGACGTAGTAGCCGATGCCTTCGTATTGGAACTGGGGTAGCGAGGCGATGACGGCGTCGCGTTCGACTTCGTCCGGCGTGTAGAAGTGCGTGCCGGTCATCGTGTTGAAGAAGCGGTAGAGTTCTTCGGCGCCCGGTCGGGCGTCTTCGTAGGCGTGGTAGGCTACGCCTTCGAACTGGAATTGCGGCAGGTTGGCGATGACGGCATCGCGCTCTGCCTCGGCGATCGTGTAGAAGTGGACGCCGGTTTCCGTGTTGAAGAAGCGGAACACCTCATCGGCGGCCGGGTCGGTCTCGGCGATCGCCTGGAAGGACGGGCCTTCATAGCGGAACTGCGGCAAGGCGCGGGCGACGGCGTCGCGCTCCGCCGGGCTGTTGGTGTAGAAGTGCGCGCCGCTGTCGGTGTTGAAGAACCGGAAGACTTCCAGATCCGCGGCCGCAACCGGCGGCGGCGGTTCCACCGTCTCGGTGTCGTCATTGCGGATGGTGCCGGCCGCCGTCGCGGTGCCGAGGCCAAGGCCGCCGCTGGGATTGGAGAGGGTGACGGCAAAGCCCTCATCGGGTTCGAGCTCGCGATCGCCGGTCACGTCGATCGCCAGGGTGCGGCTCGTCTCGCCGGCGGTGAAGGTCAGCGTGCCGGCGGGCAGCCGCTCCGCCGCGTCGGTCGGTTCGACGGTCTGGGACGTGGCGACCGACGTGCGGGCGGGGTCGTCGGCGACCACCCGAACCTCGATGTCGTTCTCGCGGTCGGGATCAAGCCCGCCAATCTCGGCCTCATAGCGCAGGCCGAGCGGCGTTTGGATCAGATCGTCGCCGTCGATCGTGGCGACCACCAGGCCATCACGCAGCAGTTCGACGCGGTCGATTTCGGCCGGCTCGACGGGCGAGCGGGTCAGCTGCGGCGTCAGGTCGTCCGGGTCAAGCACGACTTCAGCCGACCCGTTGCGGATGCCATCGTCGACCCGGTCGAGCTCGTCAATATCGGCGTTTGCTCCCACGCCGATCGCCCGAATGCGTGCGTCCAGACCGGCCGGGTTGATCAGCGTCTCAACCTCATCCTCGAAAGAATCGGTCCCGTTATTCTCGCCGTCGGAGAGGAAGAACAGAAAATTGTCGCCGACCGGCTGCGCTTCGAAGAACTCGACGACCTTTTTCAGTGCATCATCAAAATCCGTACCATTATCATCGCCCTCTATACGGTCAATCGAGACACCGCCCATTGTTATGAAATTATTGCCTGGAACCGTGCTTCTCAGCACATCATTGATGTCCGGCAGTCCGTTGCCATTGACGTCATCCACCGGCGTATTAACCGAAACCACCTCGGCCCCACCCGCAAATGCGATGACGCCGACATTGACTCCAATTCCGAATTCGATCCCGGCGATTTGCTCATTCAGAGCTTCGAAGGCGGCGATCTCGGCATCAAGGACCTCATTTGCATCGCCGTCACCATTCAGATCGCCGACCGGCACATCGCCCAGAAACTCCGGATCAAACTGCTCGTCAAATGTGCTGCCCGACACGTCGATCACATAGGCGATGCTGATCGGCGGTTCCGGCACGTCGCCGCGATTGACGAGGCCCTGGGCGGTCACGCTCGATGCGGTCGTGCCCTCGGGCAGCGTCAGGCTGATCTCCATAACCTGGCCGGTGCTGGGGATGGTCGTCTGCCGGGTGGTAGTCACGGTCTCGACCGAGCCGGCGACGAAATCCGCCGCACCGGCGGGGTTGGCGCCGTCGGGACTGACCGCGTAGTCGACGGTGAACAGGCCTTCGGCGTCGCCGCCGCGCGTCACCGTGAAGGTGAAGGGGGTCGAGCCGCCATTGCCCTCATCGCGGTCGGCCGCAGCCGCCTCGATCGACACGGTGTCGCGGGGGGCGGCATCCAGGCGGCCATATTGCAGATGGTCGAGCTCCCAGTTGTTGCTCTGGACCATGCGCATGGTCAGGGCCGAGATGCCCGCCTCGTGGATCGCCCCAAAGAAGCGGTCCTCGGCGGTGTTTCCCGTAAAGGTGCCGTCGCCGACCGTCGCCGGCCCGATGCTTTCGACCAGGCTGCCATCGGGCCCGAAGATCTCGACGATCACCTCGTCGACGGCCGGGCCGTTGACATCTGTCCAGGCGAGACCGGCATGGGTCGGCAGACCGCCAAGCGCGCCCGAGTCGAAGGTGAAGGTGAAGAATTTGGTGTCGAACCCGGAGAACAGGGCCCGGCCGCCATTGCCGCTGCCGTCGATCGCCCCGTCATCGCCGTCGACGGAATCGGAGGACGAGGTGCTGAGCGTGCTGATATCGATCGGCGAGACCGTCACGCCGGGCGTATTCAGCGCGCGGTCCTCAAAATCCTCCAGATGGAAATAGGTGAAGCCTTCAATGGCCGCGAACGGGCTGTCGGCGAAGCTGAGATATTCCGACGGACCGAATACTGAGCCGCTGCCCGCGGGCGGCGAGATCGGCGGCGGAGTCGGCGCGACGTCGTCATTGCGGATGGTGCCGCCCGCCGTCGCGTCGCCGATACTGGCTCCGCTGCCGGCATTCGACAGGGTCACCGTAAAGCCCTCATCCGCTTCGACGTCGTTGTCCCCAACCACGTCGACCGCGATCGTCCTGCTGGTCTCGCCCAGCGCGAAAGTCGCCGTGCCGCGCGGCAGGCTCCCGCCGAAATCCTCCGCGTCGGCCGGATCGCCGCCGCTGCCGCTGACGGCCCAGTCGACGCTGGCGGTCCCCGCGCCGTCGCTGCGGGTCACAGAGAAGGTGAACGGCGTGGCGCCCTGCTGGCCCTCATCAACATTGCTCTCGGCCGCTTCTATCGACAAGGTCTGAGATGACGCGACGGTATCCAAGTGACCGTATTGCAGATGGTCCAATTCCCAGTCATCGCTGTCAGTCATCCGCAATGTAAGTGCGGAAATGCCGTCTTCATGAATTGCTCCGAAAAAACGATCTTCAGCCGTTTCTCCCGTTCGTTTGCCATCACCGACTGTGGTAGGCCCGATCGACTCAATAAGAATCCCTTCGTGGTCGAAAGCTTCAAAGACGACATTCCCCACCAGCGGAGTCCCGACATCGGTCCAGACAAGTCCAACATGGGTCGGAAAACCGCTTAACTCCTGGTCTTGAAAATTAAAAGTAAGGGTGTTTGTCCTGAAATTGGTCCAAAGCGAGTAACCATTATTGCCATTACCATCGATCACTCCATCGTCGAAATCCACTGAGTCATTGTTTCGGTTTCTCCCGACCACAACGCCGCTTTTCGGAGACACACTGACACCTGGTGTGTTCAGCGCACCGTCAACGAAATCTTCCAAATGGAAATAGCTGAAGCCTTCGATGCTCGCGAACGGACTGTCGGCAAAACTGAGATAGGGCGACGGGCCGAGCAGAGTGCCGCCCCCCGGCGGCGCGGGCGGTGGGGCGGGCGGGGCGGCATCGTCATTGCGGATCGTTCCGTTTGCGGTTCCGTCGCTGACGGTGACGCCACCGCCGACATTCGAGAGGGAGATGGTGAAGCTCTCGTCGGGCTCGGCATCGGTGTCCCCGGCGATGTCGACGGTGATCGTCTTGCTGGTCTCGCCCGCGAAGAAATTCGCAACGCCCCGCGGCAGGCTGCCGCCGAAATCTTGCCCATCAACCGGGTCGGCGCCGCTGCCACTGACGGTCCAGTCGACGCTGGTGAAGCCCTGATTGTCGCCGCTGCGCACGATGGTGAAGGTCAGCGGCGTGGTCCCGCCATCGCCTTCCTCCGCATCAAGGCTGACGGCCTGGATGGACAGCCGCTCCTCGGCGAGTGCCGCGCCCGTCCTGTAGGACCATTCGAGGAGGTCATGGTTGGCGGAAGCCCCGAAGGCCCCGGACGTGAACCCGACAAAGGCTTCATCGATCGCCGGGCCGTTGCCGATCAAATCCAGAATGTCGATCGCCGTCGCCAGGACGGGATCGGACGGCTTGTCCGGGGTCTGACTGACACGAACCGCCAGAACCCCGTCGTCATAGTCGATCCAGGCATAGGTGATCTCGCCGTTCTCAAACACGGGCTCGACGGCCCCGATCAGCCCGAGATCATGGCGCATGGAGCCGTCATGATTGATGCCGATGTGATTGTTGTCCGGATCGTAGGAATTCTTGAAGATGTCGAATTCGATGCCGACGCTTTGCGAGATGCCGCCATAGCCGATTTCGGCATCGCCGAGACCGAGCGCATCGGGCGCCAGGGCCTGAACGACGAAAACCAGGCCATCGGCGCCGGCCTCGGAGGACATGGCTTTCCGGGGGTCGGTAATCCGGAAGGCGAAGGATGTCTCAAACTCATCGACGTTGACGGGCGTCTTGTAGAACACCGAACCCGCCTGCCGATCCGCGACATCGACCGCTTCGGCGAGCCGAAGCACCTGCCCGTCGGATGTACCGAGGGTTTTCGACCGGCCGTTGAGCGACAGATCGCGGCTGTCAGAGAAATCGACGAAATTGATAAGATCAGACATCTCTCAAGTCCTTCCTGCTCAGGCAAGGCATAGGGTTCTGACAGCGATTACTGAGACATTGGGCTCGCTCAAGACACGATCCATTATCTGCGCATTTGTGGCCGCAACAGGCGCGGTATGTGACTTTTCGGTGAGAAACGAAGGCTGTTTTTTGTTCATTTATCGTTAACAACGCCCCGCCATGATTGTGTGGATGATCAGGCTTGGCGCGCAGCGGCGTGCCGCCGCACGCCATTTGGCTCGGCGATCAGAGGCAGCGATAACCGGTGATGGCGACGGGCTGGACAATTTCCGAGCGATGACCGAGCATGGCCAATTGCTGCCCGGGCAGGAAGCAACCGCTGGCGGCGCCGATATATTGCGCACCTGCCGCGTGGCGCTCGCACCACATTTCCGCGGCCTGGGCGGTCTCGTCCTCAGTGACCATGCTGGTGACGAACCAGAAGAAGATGTCGTCGTCCGAACTCTCGATGACCCGGACCGATCCGGCATGGAGCCCGTTCGGGCGGGCAAAAGCATATTGAACCCCATGCGCCGCCAGGGTGGGGTCCTGCCGCTGCGCCAGGGCGTCAATGTTGACCTGCCGACCGAGCCATTGGCTCACCTGCCGGTTGAATGCCGTCGACGGCGTATAGGTTCCGCAAAGCTGATAGGTGGAGACATGGTCGGTCGGCGAATACGGGTTCAGCATTCCGAAACTGTGCGGCGTCATCTGCGCGAAATAGCGCTGCATATAGGAGTCCCGGACCGCTTGTGCCCCGCCACCCGCCGTCATGCAGCCCTGAACCAGAACGAGAACCAGAAAGAGAAAAGTAACCTTGAACATCGCCAGCTCCCGCGTCGCCCATTCACTTGATAAGCAAGCGGCCAAGGATCTAGCGGATAACCCTTAAAAGAAGGTGAGCATTACGCTTTTTCCGATGCTCTTGCTGCACGCTTGCCCCTTGGCGCGGCGGACCGGCGTGACAGGACGATCGCCACGCCACCCAGGATCGCCGCCGAGGCCAGCACCAGCCTCAGGGTCGGCGCCTCGCCGAGCAATGCGACGCCGCCGAAACCGGCGATGGCCGGGACCGACAGCTGCACGGTGGCTGCCCGGGCGGCGCTCAGGCCGCGCAGGGCCGCATACCAGACGACATAGCCGCAGCCGGAGGCAATGGCGCCCGACGCGATGGCAAGGGCAATCCCCGCCACCGACCCGGAAGACTCGGACCGGAACGCCAGGCTGACCAGCAGCACCGGCGGCACGCAGAACAGGAAGGCGTTCGCCGTGGAGCTCAGCGGCTCGGCGGCCCGGCGGCCGAGAAGGGAATAGCCGCCCCAGGCCGCCCCCGCGACCGCCATCAGCACGGCCCCCAGGGGATCGGGCGCCGTGACCCCGGGAAACACCAGGTAGGCGAGACCGAGACCGGCCATGCCCAGTCCGGCCCAGGAGAGCGGGGAGAAGGGCTCGCCTTTTGCCAGGGCCGCGCCGAACATCGTCATCTGCACCGCGCCGAAGAGGATCAGCGCGCCGGTGCCGGCGCCGAGCGAGAGATAGGCGAAGGAGAAGCAGGCCATGTAGGTGAACAGCATGGCCGTATTCCGCCAGTCGGCTTTGCCAAGCGCCGTCACCCTGCCGCGCAGCGACAGGATGAGGCCCAGCATGGCAGCGCCGGAGGCCACCCTGACGGTGGTAAAGGTGGCGGCATCGACCAGGCCCTCGCCCAGTGCGGCCCGACAGAGCAGGGAGTTGGCCGCGAAGGCTGCCATGGCGACAAATGTCAGCACAAGAGTGCGGGACACCGGAGGATCGGGCGGTTGCGTCACCCGATCGCCTCCGCAGGGGGCCGATGTCCCTGTCCCCGGCCCCGGCCGTCTGAAGCGGCGGTCCATGCGACGCACCCCGCCGGTCAGCCGTGCGCCCGCAGCGGCACGGTGTAGCAGACTGCCGAGCCGGTCAGGCAGGTCTCTCCGGCGGCATTGCGCACCGAGGTCTCGATCCGGCAGATCGGCTTGTCGGGGCGGACCTCCGTCACCGCGACCCGCGCGGTGATCATTTCGTCCACGCCCACGGCCTTGACGAACTTCCAGTTTACTTCCAGGAATACCGACCCCGGGCCGGGCAAATCCTCGGCAACGACGGCGTTAAACAGCCCCGAGGTGACGCCGCCCTGGACGATCAGCCCGCCGAACATCGTCTTTTCCGCAAGCGCCCGGTCGTAATGCAGCGGGTTGCGGTCGCCGGTGATGCCGGTAAAGGCCTCGATATCGGCCATTGTGGTCCGCCGGGTCCGCTCGGCGACATCGCCGACCGTCGGGCGTCCCCTGGCCACCCCTGCCCAGCCGTCCTGCATCAGTACACCGTCCATCTCGTCCTCCATTCCTCATGTCGCGCCAGGCCTGCTTGCCCGGCTGCCGCAGGAGGAATAGCCGGCCCGCATCAGGCGGCCGTCATGAGGACCCTCAAAAAATCGTCAAAACCCGGCCGGCATGAATGGCGGGCCGACCGCCGCCCATGGGCGCGCTTTCGATCGGGCACTTTGCCGTTGCGCAATTTTCCGGCTGCGTCACAATGTCGTGGGGAGTCTTGACTCTTTTCAGGAGCAACTTTTCAGAAGCAATTGAAGGTTTTGACCCGTGACCGCCGCAGGACCCGTGCTGACCCTCCGCCTGCTCGGCCCGTTCGAAGCCGGCGGCGTCAAGCTGCCGACCCGCAAAAGCGAAGCCCTGCTGGGCTATCTTGGCCTGGAAGCCGGAACGGCACACCGGCGGGACAGCCTGATGGCGCTGCTCTGGGGGGATCGCGGCGACCGTCAGGCACGCCACAGCCTCAGCCAGACGCTGTCCTCGCTTCGCAAGGCGCTGGGCGATCATGCCGACAGTCTGATCGTCGATGGCGATTGCATCATGCTGTCCGAGGCCGGGATCGCGGTCGATGCCCGCCGCTTCCAGGCGCTGGCGGCGACCGAGAGCTGTGACGACTGGAACGAGGCGGGAAAACTTTATCGCGGCGAGCTGCTGCAGGGCCTGCACCTGCGCGAGCCGGGCTACCAGGACTGGGTCGCCGGGGAACGCAGCCGCTTTCGGGAAGCGGCGCTCGCCGTCCAGAACCGCCTGGTCCAGCACCATGAGGCCGGGAGAGCGCTCGACGCCGCCATGCGCGCGGCTCTGCGCCTGCTCGCCCTCGACCCGCTGCGGGAGAGCGCGCATCGCGCCCTGATGCGGCTCTATGCGGCGCAGGGCGAAACCGCGGCCGCCCTGCGCCAATACGATCATTGCGTCGCCCTGCTCGACCGCGAACTCGGCGTCGAGCCCGAGGCCGAAACCCGGCAGCTTTATGCCGAGATCACCCGTCGGCGCCGCACGGCGCGCCGCGACTGTTCCGCCCCTGCCGCTCTTGCCACGCCGCCCCGGGAACCGGCCACGCAAGCCGCGCCCGAACCCGCCGGCAGGGCGGGAGCGCCCTCCACCGCTGTCATGCCCGCCGCGGATCTCCTGCGTGTCCCCCCGGCGCAGAGCCCCGTCCCGGCCCCGCCGGCCATTTTCGGCCGCGACGGGGATCTGCAGCGCCTGGAGGACCGGCTGGCGGATGCCCTGACCGGGAAACGCCAGCTGGTGTTCATCGCCGGCGAAGCCGGCCTGGGCAAGACCACGCTGGTTGACGCCTTTCTTGCCCGCGTCGCCGAAAGCCGGCCGGACATCCGTATCGGCCATGGCCAATGCATGGACCTGCGGGGCCCGGGCGAGCCCTTCATGCCGGTTCTCGAAATGCTAACCATGCTCGGCCGGGCCTCGGCCGATGTCGGATACGCCCTGGTCAACCACGCGCCGAGCTGGGTGCTGCAGCTGCCGGGGCTGGGGCTGGCGGCGGCGGCAGGCATCGACGGCGTCCCCACGCGCGAACGCATGCTGCGCGAACTGCTCGACGCGCTCGAAGCCATGGCGATAGCCCACCCACTCCTCCTGGTGCTCGAGGATCTGCACTGGAGCGACTGTTCGACCCTGGACCTGATCGACGCCTTTGCCCGACGGCGCGGCGCGACACCAATCCTGGTCCTCGGCACCTGCCGGCTGTCCGACCCGCCGACCGCCCTCGCCACCGTGCTCGACCTGCGCAGCCGCGGCCTCGCCGGGTCCAGCCGCTACAGCCTCTCGACACGTCAGCCGCCCATGAGTGCCTTGTCGCGCGCTACGACTCGCCGATCCCGAACGGCCTGGCGGCCGTCCTGGTGCGGCGCGGCGGAGGCAACCCGTTGTTCATGCAGAGTCTGCTCGACTGGTGGCTGGACCGGGAGGTTCTGGGCCGGAGCGACACGGGGCTGGTTCTGCGGGCCGCCGCGACGGAGCTGGAAGGCGGGCTGCCCGAGACCCTCGCCTTTCTCATCGATCGGCAACTCGACCGGCTGGACGAGGCCCAGCGCGCCATTCTCGAGGCGGGCAGCGTGGCCGGCGCCGTCTTTCCGTCGGCGGCTGTTGCTGCCGCCCTGTCGATCGAGCCCGAAGAGGTGGAGCGCAAGGCGGACGACATGGCCCGAAACGGTCCGCTGTTGCGCAGGACCGGCGAGACCGCATGGCCCGACGGTACGGTGAGCCAGGCTTTCGGTTTCCGGCATCAGCTCTACCGCGAGGCACTCTATCAGCGTCTCGGAACGGCCGCCCGCCAGCGCATGCACCGGGCCGTCGGCCAGCGGCTGGAGGCGGCCTATGCCGCAGCCGAGACGCGGCCCACCGCCGAGATCGCAATGCACTTTGTCGAGTGCCGCGATTTCCCGCACGCGCTCGACTTCCTCGAGGAGGCGGCGAGTCAGGCCCTGCGCCGCGGCGCGGTCCGGGATGCCGTGGCGCTGCTCGAGCGGGCTCTCAAGCTGCTCGGGAACATCGACGAAGGCGCCCGTGCGGATCAGGAGCTGCGACTACAGGCGGTGCGAGGCCCCGCGCTGGTGGCGACCAAGGGCTACGCTGCCCCCGAGGCGGAGACCGCCTTCCGGCGTGCCTGGGAACTCGCCGGGCTCGTCGGGGATGACCGGCGGCTGTCGGGCGCCCTGTTCGGGCTCGCCGCCCTCAAGGAGTTCCGCGGCGAGTATCTGGAGACCCAGGAGCTGCTCCGCCAGGTCTCCGGCCTGGGCGGACCGCGGGACCCGTCGCTCGAACTGGCCTGCGCCGAGCTGATGGCCTGCTCGACATTCCATAATGCCAGTTTCGCGGTGGCCGTTCAGGAGTCGGATCGAACGGCGTGCGACTACCGGGCCGAACGCGATCTCCTGGTCATCGCGTCGATCGGCGAAAACCCCCTCGTCTCCTGCCATTGCTGGGCCGGACGGGCCCTGTGGTTCCTGGGCCGGGTCGAGGAGGCGATCGACCGGTTGGAGGCCGCCCTTGGCGAAGCCGACCGCAGCGGCCACAGCTTCACCCGCGCCGTGGCGCATGAACAGATGGCCCGGCTCCGACAGCACCGCGGCGAACCCTCGCTCGCCCTCTCGCATGCGACGCGGGCCATCGCCTTCGGGGAGGAATACGGCTTCCCCTATCGCGTGGCCGCCGGCAAGGTGTTGCGCGGCTGGAGCCGGAGCCGGCTCGGGGATCCCGCCGAAGGCATGGCGGACATCGAGGAGGGGCTCTCCCGCTGCCTCGATCTCGGTGCCGTCATCGAATTCCCCTACTTCCTCGCGCTGCAGGCAGAAGCCCTGCAGGCGGCCGGCCGGCCCTCGGCGGGGCTGGCGATCCTGGAGGAGGCGCGCCGCCAGGCGCAGAGTCGCCGCGGCTTCTTCTACGATGCGGAAATCCTGCGGCTGATCGGGCGGCTTCGCCTGCCGGGAGACGAGACCGCGGCCGAAGAGGCCTTTTGCGCGGCCCGCGATGTGGCGCGCCGCCACGCGGCCCTGGAGCCCGAAACCCGGGCGGCGATCGATCTCGCACGGCTGTGGCTGCGCCAGGGCCGGACGGCGGAGGCCTGTCGACTGCTGGACGGCCTCGACCCGCCGCTCGACCTGCGGCCGGCCGGACCCACGATCGCCGACGCCATGGGCCTCCTCGCTCTGGCCCGCGAGCGGTCCCGCGAGCCCGACCGCCGGCTTTCGGCCCCGATCCCGGCGATGCAGCAGGTCCGCTTCTGCCTGACCGCGGACCGCACACGCATCGCCTGGTCGGAGACCGGTCAGGGTCGTCCGCTGGTCAAGGCGGGCAACTGGCTGACGCACCTGGAATTCGACTGGCAGAGCCCGATCTGGCAGCCGACCTTTTCGGAGCTCAGCGAGTCCTGCCGGCTGATCCGCTACGATCCGCGCGGCACCGGGCTGTCCGACCGGGAGCCCCCAGAAATCACGTTCGAGCGCTGGGTCGACGACCTGGAAGCCGTCGCCGACGCGGCCGGGCTGGATCGCTTCGCCCTGCTTGGCATCTCCCAGGGAGCGGCGGTTTCCATCGCCTATGCGGTGCGCCATCCGGAGCGGGTGAGCCATCTCGTGCTGCTCAACGGCTATGCCCGCGGCCGTCTCAATCGCGGCATGCCGGATGCCGGAAACTATCTCCAGGCCCTGATCACGCTGATCCGCCAGGGCTGGGGCGGCGACCATCCGGCCCACCGGCAGATGTTCTGCGCACTCTACCTGCCGCAAGGCAATGCCGAGCAGGTCGACTGGTTTGTCGAACTTGAACGGGTGTCCGCGTCGCCGGAAGAAGCGGTGCGGATGACCGAGATCGCCGCCGGAATTGACGTCTCGGGCCTTATGCCATCAATCGCCACGCCGACCCTGGTGCTGCACGGCCAGCGGGACGTCGTGGCGCCGTTCGAGGAGGGCCGGATCATGGCCGCCGCCATCCCCGGCGCCCGGATGGTGCCGCTCGACAGCTGCAACCATCTCCTGCTCCCGGATGAACCGGCCTGGCGCCTGGCCCTCGACGAAACCCGCCGCTTCCTCCGCGACTGAGCGCATCAGATCTGCAGCGGCACCGCCGGCGCCTGCGAGGCCGGCAGCCGGATGGTGGTCGGCCAGCCCGTATCCAGCCCGGCAAGATAGTCCACCTCGTCCTTCATCGCCGTGTTCAGCCGCCGGTGAAGCATTTTCAGGCTCTCCAGATCCCAGTCGAAGGCGGCGATCGCGTCAGTCACGTCAAACAGGTCACGCGAGAGGGCATCGCGGGTCCCGGCATAGGCGGCGAAGGCCCGCCGGGTCCCGCGGGCTGCCGCCTCGGCCAGCAAGTCGGCGTCTCGCAGGGCATCGGTGATGCCATGAGCGGTGATCGGGTCCTTGAAATAACCGGCATCGCCGACCAGCGCCCAGCCCGGTCCGCAGGGCTTCCGCAGATAGCCCTTGCGACCGGCAAAGGTATTGATCCGCGTTTCCAGGCGGGCTGCCGCCAGGCGATCGGCCAGGTCCGGTGCGGCTTCGGCAATCACCGCCCGATACCCCTCCTTCTGCCTGCCGTCACGGATGGAGGCGACATAGCGCCTCCGCGTCATCGCGGCAAAGATGCAGGTCTGACCGCCATTGGTCGGGATCACCCCGGCGCTGACGCCGGGCCGATAGGCCCAGTGATAGCCTCCATCGGGCACTCCGCTCCAATAGGCATAGAGGGTGATCGCGGCGTCGCGCGCCTGGCAGACGATCGGCGCGTCGACCTCCCGCGCGACCCGGGACCCGGTGCCGTCGGCACCGACCACCAGATCGGCCTGGACGGCCTCGCTCGTCCGGCCTGAGGATGTCAAAGTCGCACCCATGACCCGGCCGTCGTCGTCCCGGACGAGAGACTCAAGCACCGTCTCGTGGCGGATTTCCGCCCCGGCCTCGCGCGCTGCATCGACCATAAGGCTGTCGAGCAGCGTCCGCCGCGGTGCATAAAGGGCGTCGACTCCGTGCGCCGGCTTGATCGCGACCGGCACCACCTCGTCGCCATAATGGAAGTTGGTGGTGCGCACCGGCGGCGTTCCCGCCGCGATCAGCCGCGGCAGCAGCCCCCATCGATGCAGCTGCAGCACGCCGCCGCGCATCAGCGCGTGGGTCGACAGCGTATCGCTGCCATAGGCGCCACGGTCCACGGCCAGCACCTTCAACCCGCGACGGGCCATCAGCATGGCCGTGGCGGCACCGGCGCAGCGGGCCCCGATAATCACTGCGTCATAACGGTTTCTGCGCGCCATGATCCTGTCTCCCTGCTCAGGGCCGGCCGGGCACCCCGGCGGCCGGTGTCGAGAAAGTCGTGGAGGTGTCGGGCGAGCGCTTCGGCATCGGCGCCGACCCCGTCGATGAAGCTGGACTTGCGGCGGCGCAGCAGCCTCAGCCCGAGCACATACAGGCCGGGCGCCGGCGTCACGCCGCCGTCATGAACGACTTCGCCGCAGGCATCGAGCACGGGCACCTGCAGCCAGCCATAAACGCGGCGATACCCGGTCGCCCAGACGACGCTGGTTATGCCCTCGGCCGACAGGTCGAGAGCGGCGGGACCGGGCGGCAAGAGGATCGGCCGGCGTGCCTCGGGCTCGGGCGGCGGATCGGCGGGGCCGGCCACCGCGTCCAGCCGGTCGAGCAGCCGTTCCAGCGTCGCCTGGGCCCGGCCGAGCGTTTCGGGCAGATCGTCCTGAAAGCGGACGGTGCCGCCCTCGATCGCCGCGGTCCGGCCGGCGATGCGCAGACCGAGAGCCTCCAGGCTCGCCAGGTCGACGGTGCTGCCGTCGCGGCGGCCGGCGAGCTGAAAGGAGGGCTGGGCGCGGGCGCGCCCGAGGTCGCGCATCTCCGCCGCCGGCTCGGTGAGGATGCCGGCACGGTCCAGCCATTCCATGATGTCGCGGCCGCGATAGCGCCGCGGCACCCTTATGTGCCGGCCCACCGACAGGGTCACCGGCCGGCCGCTGCGGTGGATCTCCTCGGCCAGCTGGACGCCGGTCGCCGCCGCCCCGACGACCAGGACGCCACCTGCCGGCAGGTCGTCCGGCCGGCGGTAGGCCGACGGCACCATCTGCACGATTTCCGGCGGCAGGTTGCGGCTGATCGCCGGCACCGCCGGCCGGTCGCAGGCGCCGGTGGCGATCACGACGGCGCGTCCGTGCCAGGTCCGATCGCCTGTCTCGACGATATAGCCGCCGGCCGCCGCCGGACGGACGGCGCAGACCTCCGCGCCTTCGACAACCGGCGCGGCCGAGGCGGCGGCGTAGTCTTCGAGAAAGTCCGCAATCTCGGGCATGGTCATGAAGCCGTCCGGATCGGGCCCGCGATAGGCCCAGCCCGGCAGGCGGGTCATCCAGTTCGGGGTCAGCAGGCGCAGCGAGTCCCAGCGGGCGCTCCGCCAGCGCTCGGCCACCCGCCCGCGCTCCAGCACGACATGGTCGACGCCGAGCGTGCCCAGGCACCGGCTCATCGCGAGGCCCGCCTGGCCGGCGCCGATGATCACGGCGTCGGTGCGTTGCATGGTCTTGTCCTCCAGGAAAAGGCCGGTCCCGCCGGCGGAACGGCCGCCGGCAGGGACGCGGATGGACGGGTCAGGCGTTGACGGCGATATCGACCGGCACGCCATTGGTGATGACGTCGAAGACCGCCGAGCGGTCGCGGGACTGCTCGACCAGAGCGCGGAGCTTTTCGGCCGGCGCATCGCCCTTGATGTCGAAGCTCACCCGGATGCCCTGGAAGCCGTTGCGGACCTCGCGCGACAGGCCGAGGATCCCTTGCAGGTCGATATCGCCTTCGACCCTGGACTCCACCGACTCCAGGGTGACGCCGCGGGCGGCGGCGATATTGGCGATGCCGGCGGTCAGGCAGGCGGCCAGGCCGGCCAGGACATATTCGACCGGCGTCGGGCCTTCATCGGCGCCGCAGAGCACGGCCGGGTGGTCGCCGTCGACCGTATAGGCCTGCTTGTGGGCCTGCTCGCCGCCGGCACCGCTGAAATCGTGCATGGTGACGCGGCTGTGGGTGCCCTTGACCCAGCGGCTTGAGGCGCGGAACTGAAACTTTGCCAGGTCCGGCTGGGCGCCGACGGCGCCGATCGTGGCGAAAAGGGTCGGGGTGTCGACGCCGTTGCGGGGCTCGGGGGCCTTGCGGTCGGCGGGGCTGATGGCATTCATCGGTCTGTCTCCTGTTCGAGTGGGGCCGGCCGTGTCGCCGGCTTCGCGAACAGGGGTACAGACCGGCCGTCAGCCGGCCGTCATCGCCGAGATCAAGAGAGTGTCAAAAAGGAACGCGATGGAATTGACGGGACCGGCATCGCGGTGACCCGGCCGGCTTTCTTGATGAGGGCCGGCCGGTCTTCGCACCGGGACAGGCCCGTCAAGCAGCCCGCGCCAGCATGCCGAGATGGCTGTCCTTGGACAGCATCTCCAAGGCCGCTTCTGCGCGCTTGACAATCGATTTCACCTCCCCGTTCGTGAATTCCCAGTCCCAGTGCTCCCCCCAACTGAAAAACGCCTTGCCGTAGAGCCGTTTGTAGAGCTTATCGACATGGTCCATGATGATGCTGCCGACCCCCGGCATGACGATATCAGGGTTCGGCATGAAAGGACGATGGGGCTGTTTCTTCGGATAACGGTTGGACCGGGCCGAATGCCTGATGTCGGTATATGTCGTCTTGACCTCCATCATATTCGGACCGAGCGCCTTGAAGCCGCGCTGCCGCAACTTGTCGGCCCGGGTCAGCATCTGCATGAACAGGGTCAGTTCAAGTCTCGGGATCAAATGTTCCTTGTCCAGTTCCCTGGACGGCGGCTTGAGATAGTCCGATGTCAGAGCCCCCTTCACGATCTCGACCTTGGCCTTGTGCGGCAGCTTCAGGCCCCTGACAAACTTGATGAAATCAATCCCGCGCTCGCGCAGCTCAAGATTGAATTTCTCCAGATTCTCAAGCACCTCGTGCGGCTTTTTGACGGAATCAGCCAGCGACTTGTAGCTTCCGGTCCTCGGCTCGATCTTCTTCTTGATCGTATCGAGAGCCTTTGTTTGCGCACCGTCCCAGGCCTGACCGGCCATGAAGGACAGCACCGGGCTGGACTCGACCCTGTGCATCAAGGTGAAGGTCTTGTCCATATTGCGCTTGCAGACATAATCCAGCGCCATTTCTTTCGCTGCAACCTTCAGCGTCGCGTCGGCGAAGACGGCCGTCAGAATACTGCCGCCGCCGATCGCGAGGACGGACATGGTGAGCTCGAAGGCCAGCTTGCGCATATCCTCGTAATGCTTGGCCTGTTCTTTCATCACCTTGTCGTAATTGTCGAAGGCTGTCCTGTACGCGCCGCCAAAGGGCAGCACGACCGTCCGCCGCCAGCGCAGGCTGGGATCGGTGTAGAGTGGCGTAATCTCGTGGTCCAGTGTGTCCGCGTGCAGAACCTTCTCTGCGATTTGCGTCCGCGCCGCCGCATCCATGGTCCCCTCCTTTTTGACGCCCGCCGAGGCGGCAGGGCGTTCCAGGAGGGGGTGGGTACACCCGCGTCTTCACATCCGGAGTAACGACGATCACAGTGATGTGAGATTTCGGACTGTGGTCGTGAAGGCTGCCC
>JAAAOG010000199.1 GCA_009909005.1 Alphaproteobacteria bacterium
CGTCTCGGAGATCACCGAGTCGAACGGCTCCTCCTCCATGGCCACCGTTTGCGGCACCAGCCTGGCGCTGATGGATGCCGGCGTGCCGCTGAAAGAGCCGGTCGCCGGGATCGCCATGGGTCTGATCAAGGATGAGGACGGCTTCGCGGTCCTCTCCGACATCCTCGGCGATGAGGACCATCTCGGCGACATGGACTTCAAGGTGGCGGGCACCGCCAATGGCGTCACCTCGCTGCAGATGGACATCAAGATCACCTCGATCACCGAGGAGATCATGAAGGTGGCGCTGGGCCAGGCCCGCGACGGCCGGCTGCACATCCTCGAGGAAATGAGCCGGGCGCTTGTCGGCGCGCGGGACGAGGTCAGCTCGAATGCGCCGCGCATCACGGTCTTCAACATCCCGCGCGACAAGATCCGCGAGGTCATCGGCACCGGCGGCAAGGTCATCCGGGAGATCTGCGAGACGACCGGCGCCAAGGTGGATATCGACGACGACGGCACCATCAAGGTCGCAGCGGTCGACGCCAAGGTCAGCCAGGCGGCGATCGACTGGATCCGCTCGATCGTGGCGGAGCCGGAGGTCGGGCAGATCTACACCGGCAAGGTGGTCAAGCTGGTCGATTTCGGCGCCTTCGTGAACTTCCTCGGCACCCGCGACGGCCTGGTCCACATCTCCGAAATGCGCCCGGGCCGGGTCGCCAAATCCAGCGACGTGTGCAAGCAGGGCGACACGGTCAAGGTCAAGGTGCTGGGCCTGGACGATCGCGGCAAGGTCAAGCTGTCGATGAAACAGGTCGACCAGGAGACCGGCGAGGATTTGAGCGAGCGCGAGAGGGCCGAATGAGCGCCGGCTTCGGGCCGCCGGCCGGGCGTGTGCGGCGGCCGAACCGATTGTTTCGAGCAGGGGCACCATGGGTCTGCACCGGCACGAGCGCATCGTCCTCGGCTTCCTCCTGCGTCACCTGCTGATCGGTGTCGCGGGAGCGCTCGCCTTCGGCCTGGCCCTGCTCGGGCTCAACCTGTTCGATCTGCGGACACTGATCACCGGCTCCGAGCAGCCGCTGCTGGTCGCAGGCCTGCTGTTCTTCGGCCTGTTCGTCACCTTCGGCAGCGTCGCCATGGGCATCGGCGTCATGACCATCGGCGACGAGGATTGAGTTTATAGATTGCGGGCCTCGAGGGCCGCCGTGGCTTCGACATGCGTCTTGGCCGGAGCGGCGGAATCGTTTGTGAGGATGCGGGAGCGGGGCAGGGTGATGCGCACCGTTGTTCCGCGGCCCGGGGTGCTGGCCAGGACGACGGTGCCGCCCAAGGCCTGAACCAGCTCCCTGACCAGCGCGAGGCCGAGGCCCGTGCCGCCCGTGTCGCGGCACAGCGGGTCGTGCACCTGGGTGAAGGGCTCAAAGACCCGCGTCTGGTCTTCCTCGGCGATGCCGATGCCCGTATCCTCGACCGCGATTTCCAGGCCCGCCCGGCTGCGTGCCGCACGCACGGAAACCCGACCGCCTGCCGGCGTGAACTTGACGGCATTGTCGAGCAGATTGAGGACCACCTGTTTCAGGCGGAAGGCATCGATGCGTATCTGCGTCACATCCGGCGCACAGTCTGCCGCGACAGTGATCGATCGCCGGCCGGCCAGCGGGCGGATGGTCGCCACACAGTCGGTCAAGAGGCCCGGCAGGGCGACCGGCTCCTCATGCATGTCGAGGCGGCCGGCTTCCACCTTGGCCAGGTCGAGAATATCGTTCAGCAGTCCCAGCAATTGGCGCCCGCTGGTGTGAATGTAGGTGGCGTATTCCTGCAGCGCCGCCTCGCGCAGGTTCTCTCTTTCTTCCCCGCGCAGGACATCGGAAAAGCCGATAATCGCGTTCAGGGGTGTGCGCACCTCATGGCTCATGCTTGCGAGGAACCGCGATTTCGCCCGGCTGGCATCCTCGGCGCGATGCTGTGCATCGCGGGCCTGGGCTTCGCTGATCTGAAGTTCCTGATTGCGGCGCGCGAGTTCCCGGGCCGTGATCGAGAACCGCGACGCGATCAGGGCCGAGAGGATCATGGCGGCGGCAAAGGCGGCCACCAGCCAGGGGGCGCTCGCAGCGACCAGCGAGCCGGCTTGGTGCGATGGGCCCCAATTGAGATGTCCCACCGGCGCGCCGTTCGGATCCGGCAGTGCCAAGGATACCCGGTCATGGCCGGCGCTTTCGACGATGCTCAGCCCGGCGATTCCGGTGATCGCCTGCAACTGTCCGAGCCAGTCCGCATCGAGCCGGTCGGCCAGGATGAGAACCGGGCGGACCGGCGGGCCGGCCGCGGCGATCTCGGGGTCGTCATGCGTGAAGGGACTGACGGCGACGAGATCGATCGCCCCGCCGCGGCGCAGATAGGCGACCGACGGTTCGGGTTCCTCTCGCGGCGAGGCGCGGGCCTCGTCGATCAGCCGCTGCAGGGAGGCGGGAAAGACCTCGCCGACATCCCGATCGTCGATTTCGCCCTGAAGGCTGTTGTAGATGGTCCGCCCGGCGCCATCGACGACCGCGACCACGTCCATACCGAACTCCTCGGACAGCCACGGTCCGAGATTGTCCTCGGCCCAGTCGGGGTCCAGCCCCCCTGTCACCTGCTCGAACGAGACCTCCCACCACGTATAATCGATCGCCAGCCGGCCGATATCGCTTTCGCGCATGGCCACGGCCGAGGATATGGCCGTGTTCGCCATGTCGGCACCGGCCTCGTCCAGCTGACGGGAAGCCTCGGCGATGATCAGATACACGACGACGGCAAGAATGCCGATGATGGCCGTCAGCGCCAGGACGATCAGCCGGGAATCCTGGCCGCTGCGGAACGCATCGTAGGAGCGGGAGCTGGTTCCCTTTTCGGCAGGCGCTTTGATCATCCAAGGGGACGCATTTTCAACGGGCGGCAGGTCCGGCCGACAGGTAGTCTATCCCGAGTGAACAAAGCGACGGCCAGCCAGCTTGGCGAATTTGAGCCTGGAATAAGTTTCAACTCAATTGATTCTGACGCGAGGTTTCCGGCCGGGCTGCGCTTTCCGGGCCGGTGCTCGCGCGCTCGGGCGCCTTACCGGGTCAAGGGGCGGTATTTGATGCGGTGCGGCTGTTCGGCCTCGGCGCCCAGGCGGCGGCGGCGGTCGGCCTCATAGTCCTCGTAATTGCCTTCGAACCAGGTGACCTGGCTGTCGCCCTCGAAGGCGAGGATGTGCGTGGCGATGCGGTCGAGAAACCAGCGATCGTGGCTGATAATCATCGCGCAGCCGGGGAAGGCCAGCAGCGCATCCTCCAGCGCCCGCAGCGTCTCGACGTCGAGGTCGTTGGTCGGTTCGTCGAGCAGAATGACATTGGCGCCGGATTTCAGCATTTTGGCGAGGTGCACGCGGTTGCGCTCGCCGCCCGACAGCACGCCGACCTTCTTCTGCTGGTCGCCGCCCTTGAAGTTGAAGGCGCCGACATAGGCGCGCGACGGCATCTTGCGCTTGCCGAGGTCGATTTCGTCCTGGCCCTGGGCGATCTCCTCCCAGACCGATTTGCTGCCGTCGAGGGTATCGCGGCTCTGGTCGACATAGCCGAGCGACACCGTCTCGCCCAGCCGGACCTCACCCTGGTCCGGCTTTTCGCTGCCGACCAGCAGGCGGAACAGGGTGGTCTTGCCGGCGCCGTTCGGGCCGATAATGCCGACGATCCCGCCGCGCGGCAGGGTGAAGCTGAGATCGTCGATCAGCAGCCGGTCGCCATAGGCCTTGCGCAGGTGTTCGGCCTCGATCACCACGTCGCCCAGGCGCGGCGGCGGCGGAATCACGATCTGGGCGCTGCCGGGGCTCTGGTCGCGCGATTCGGCCAGCAGGTCGTCGAAGGCCTTGAGGCGTGCCTTGGCCTTGGTGCCGCGACCCTTGACGCCGGAGCGAACCCAGTCCAGCTCGTGGGAAATGGTGCGCTGGCGGGCCGCCTCCTGCTTCTCCTCGTGCGCCAGACGCTTCTGCTTCTTGTCGAGATATTCGGTATAATTGCCCTCATAGGGAATGCCCCGGCCGCGGTCGAGCTCCAGGATCCAGCCGGTGACATTGTCGAGGAAGTAGCGGTCGTGGGTGACCATGACCACGGTGCCGGCATAGTCGCGCAGGTGCCGCTCCAGCCAGGCCACCGACTCGGCGTCGAGATGGTTGGTGGGCTCGTCGAGCAGCAGCAGGTCGGGCTTCGACAGCAAAAGCCGGCACAGCGCCACCCGGCGCCGCTCGCCGCCCGACAGCGTCGCGACATCGGCATCGTCCGGCGGGCAGCGCAGCGCGTCCATGGCGATGTCGAGGGTGCGCTCGATATCCCAGCCGTCGGCGGCGTCGATTTTCTCCTGCAGCTCGGCCTGCTCGGCCAGCAGCGCGTCGAAATCGGCATCGGGATCGGCCATCTGCGCCGAGACCTCCTCGAAGCGCTGCAGCAGCGCCGCGGTCTCGCCGATGCCCTCGGTAACGTTCTCACGGACGGTCTTGGCCGGGTCGAGATGCGGCTCCTGCTCGAGAAAACCGGTGCGCGCACCCTCGGCCGACCAGGCCTCGCCGGTGAACTCCTGGTCCTGGCCGGCCATGATCCGCAGCAAGGTCGATTTGCCCGAGCCGTTCGGGCCCAGCACGCCGATCTTGGCACCGGGGTAGAAAGACAGGCGGATGTTCTCCAGAACCTTCTTGCCGCCGGGATAGGCCTTGGTCAGGCCGTTCATCACATAAATGTACTGATAGGAAGCCATGCGGTCGGGTCCCGTGCGCGCGTGCGCGCTTTGTCGAAAGCCTGCTGATCGCCGGTGTTCTAGCCCAGATGCCCGCCGCTTGGCGAGCCCGAAGGCGGCATGGTGTCGAGCAGGCCGTCGACGGCGCGTTCGATGAGGTCGAGCATGTATTCGAAATCGCTGCGGTCGCCGCCATAGGGGTCGGGGATTTCCCGCACCTCGGCATGCGGGGCGAAATCCATCAGCAGCCGGGCCTTTTGCCCGGCCAGGGCCGGGTTCATGCGCTGCAGCTCGTCGAGGTTCTGGCGGTCCATGGCCAGCAGCCAGTCGAAGCGCTCGAAATCCGCCCGCTCGACGGTCCGCGCCCGCTTGGCGCCGAAGCGGTAGCCGCGCGCCTCCGCCACCCGGACGGCGCGGGCATCCGGCGGCCGGCCGCGATTGTAGCCATGGGTCGCAGCGCTTTCCGCCGTCACCGCCACGCCGCGCTCGGCGGCGCGCTTGCGCAGCACCACCTCGGCCGTCGGCGAGCGGCAGATATTCCCAAGACAGACGAAGAGGATGCGGGTCGGGCGCATGTCAGGCGGTGCGGAGTCGGGAGATGCGGCAGTTAAGCCATGACGGCGAGCTCATGCAACCCTTTCAAAGTCTTGCGCCCGGCCGGGACGTGCCTGATGTGGCGGGACTGGGTGGAAAGCCGTGTACCGGCCGGAGGGGGACGGATGATCGATCGCGACGAGGTCATCGCCACGCTGCAGGCGCATCGGGCAGAGCTGGAGCAGCGGGGGGTCAGGCACGCGGCGGTCTTCGGCTCGGTGGCCAGGGGCAATGCCGGCCCGGCCAGCGATATCGATATCCTCATCGACCTTGACCCGTCGACGCCAATCGACATGTACGCGTACTGCGGGCTGAAGCACTTGATCGCCGACTATTTCCCGGTCTCTGTCGATGTGATCGACCGCGCGGCATTGAAGAAAGAGTTGCGAGGCAAAGCAGAGAGCGATGCATACTATGCATTCTAAAAGCTCTCTTCAGGCTTTCTATGGTCTCGATTACGAGGAAGTCTTGGACGAACGACTCTGGGTGACTGTGCAGTTCCGTCTTCAAGCCCTGAGCACTGTGGTGACAT
>JAAAOG010000099.1 GCA_009909005.1 Alphaproteobacteria bacterium
GACACCGCCGGCTTCGACTATTTCATCGCCATCGCCGACCCCGAGGGGCGCGTCCTCAGCAAGGAGGTCTTCGACACCGAGGTGCGGTTCCCGCCCGGTGGCGACCAGGGCGGCACGGTCGAGACCCTGGACTACCGCATCCCCCTGGAGGAGCCGGCCGCCGGCCGCTTCTACCGCGTCCTGGTCGGGTTCCAGCTGACGCCGGCGCAGCTGGAGTACAACCGGGGGAGCCCGTGACCGGCATGCGTCAAAGGGTTTCGGTCCAGCGGACATAGGCGTCGATGTCGAACTTCCGGCGCAGGCCGCTGGCCGCCATATAGCGCACCTTGCCGTAGACCGGCCGCTCCGCCCAGGCGCGGTCGTGCATGCCGAACAGCCAGGCGACATTGGCGAAGGAATTGGCATCCCGCCCGTCGAGGAACAGGGCGTTGTTCAGCCCGAGCGCAATGCGGTGCGCCTCTTCCGGGCTCGGCGACCATTCCAGGATCTTCTTGCCCCAGTACATGCGCATGTAATTGTGCATTGTGCCGGTGCGGACCATTTCCCGCATCGCCGCGTTCCAGTACGGGTCGTCCGTCTCGGCCCGCATCAGCCGGGCGCGGTCGTAAAGGACGGGCCGTTCGTCGTCGCGATGTGCCTGAAGCGTCTCCCGCGCCCAGCCGGGCAGGCAGGCGAGGCTGTCATAGTCCGGATGGTAATAGACGAAATTGATCCCCAGCTCGCGCCGGACCACCAGCTGCTCGACAAAGGCCTCCCGGTCGGACTGCCGCCCCGCCGCGCCCTGCCAGACGGTGCGGGCCAGCGCCACCGCCGAGATCTGGCCGAAATGCAGATAGGGGCTGAGCTGCGAGGTCCGGCCGGCCTTGGGCTCGTTGCGGCCCTCCTTGTAGCCGTGCAGTTTGTCGGCCAGGAAACCGTCCAGGCGCTTTCGGGCCTCCGACGGGCCGCCCTTGACGCCGTCGACCCGGCCGATGGACCGGTCGATGTCGAGACCGGCCAGCACGCGGTCGGGATCGCCCGGGTCGCAATCGCCGGTGAGGTCGAGCGTCAGGGCGGAGACGGCGGGTGTGCGCTCCGGCGGGTCGTCGAGGAAATCCTGCCAGAGCCGGTGCAGCTTCGGCCGGATGGTGCGGGCGGCCGTCTCCACCTTGTCGGAGGCCGTGTCGACCGGGACGACCGCATCGCCGTCGATTTCGACGACGGCCTTGCCGGCCTCCGCCGCGACGCGCTGCCGCCAGGCACGCTGATGGCGGAGATAGCCGCGGTCGCAGACCACCAGCGCCGCATCGCCGGCCAGGCCCAGCGCGACCTCGTCCGGTGCGCCGCGCCGCAGGACGAACTTCATGCCGCGCGCCTCCAGCGCCGCAGCGGTCTCCGCCAAGCCTTCCAGCATGAAGGCATAGTGCCGCTCATTCGCCTCCGGATAATCGTCCATCAGGCCGAAGCCGACGACCACCCCCAGCCCGCGTTCATTCGCGCAGCCAATGGCGTAATCGAGCGCGTGATTGCCGCTAAAGCGCTGCGATTGCTGCATCCAGTACAGGACAAAGCGGCCGGAGTCGTCCGGGGCCGTGTCGTTGAGCGGGCAAATCCGGGCGTCGTTCATGAGCGCCGCCTCTACAGGTACGTTTCGGCGGTGCACGCCGCCTTCAGGGTGTCGGCGCGGGCGCGGATGGCGCTCATCTCGCCCGCATCCTTCCGGTCGAGATTGCGCAGCTGCAGCTGCATGCGCCGATTGCCGCCGAGTGTCTCGCGGTGCCGGGCAAGGAAATCCCAGTACAGCGTGGTGAAGGGGCAGGCATCCTCGCCCGTCGCCTTTTTCGGGTTGTAGCGGCAGCTGTCGCAGTAATTGCTCATGCGGGAGATGTAGTTGCCGGAGGCGGCATAGGGCTTGGTGCCGACCACGCCGCCATCGGCGTACTGGCTCATGCCCAGGACATTCGGCAGCGACACCCAGTCGATGGCATCGGCGTACATCGACAGGTGCCAGCGATGCACATCATAGGGCCGCACGCCGAGGAGCAGGGCGAACAGGCCCAGCACCATCAGCCGCTGGATATGGTGGGCATAGGCGTGGTCGATCAACTGGCCGACGCTCTGCCGCACGCAGGTCATGTCGGTCTCGGCACTCCACATGAAGGCCGGCATCGGCAGATCGGCGCCCAGCGCGTTGCGGTCGGCATAGTCCGGCATCAGCGCCCAGTAGATGCCGCGGATATATTCGCGCCAGCCCAGGATCTGGCGAACGAAGCCCTCGACGGAATTGAGCGGCGCCGCCCCCTCCTCCCAGGCGGCGACGGCGGCGCCGATGGCGTCGCGCGGGTCGAGGAGGTGCAGGTTCAGCACGCAGGACAGCCGGGAATGGTAGAGAAAGGGCTGGCCGGTGTGCATGGCGTCCTGAAAGCGGCCGAAATCGGCCAGGCGGTTTGCGATGAAATCGTCCAGGGCCTCGCGGGCCTGTGCCGCGGTCACCGGATAGGCGAAATGGTCGAGCCGGCCGGGGCTGTCGGGGAAGCGCCGCCCGACCATCTCCATGACCGCGCAGGTGACGGCATCGGGCGCGAAGGCGCGCGGCGGCGGGATGTCGCCCGGCCCGCCCTTGCCGAAGGTCTCGCGGTTGTCCGGGTCGAAATTCCACTGGCCGCCGACCGGAGCGTCGCCGTCCATCAGCACGTCGTGGCGACGCCGCATGTCGCGGTAGAAGGTTTCCAGCAGCAGCGATTTCCGCGTCCTGGCTTTCCTGGCGAAGGCGTCGAGGTCGGCGAGGAAATGCCTGTCGGCGACGATCGCCAGCTCCAAGCCGGCGGCCTGCGCCGCGTCGGCGATCGCCGTCTCGACCCGGTAATCGCCCGGCTTCGCCATCACCAGCTTTTCCGGGCGCAGGGTCCGGACCCGGCGGTCGATCTCGCCGGCGAAGCAGCCGCGATTCTCCGGGTCGTCCAGCGCCGTGTAGTGCAACGTGATGCCGGTGTCGGCGAGTGCCTGCCGGAAATGCCGCATCGCCGAAAAGAACAGCACCAGACGTGCCTTGTGCTGCGGCACATAGGCGGCCTCTTCGGCGACCTCCATCATCAGCACGGCATCGCGGCCGGCATCGAAGCCGTCGAAGGCGGCGGAGTCCGGGCTCAGCTGGTCGCCCGTGACGATCACCAGGTTTCGGGTCGGCGTCTCAGGAGCCATGCGCGACGCGGTGAGCTGCGAAGGGAGCCGATCCAGCCTAACAGATCCGGCGGCGCGCCGTTCCGGCAAATCGCACCCCATTGCAGCCGCCCAAATCTTAGGCAATTTCGCCGATCTGCAAGTTTGTTGAGCGATGCTGCTGCCTTCTCCCGCGGCAGGCCGCCGGCAAATGTCGAAAACCCGCGCGATCCGGCCCGCGGCGCGGCTTTCGCTGCGGCGCAACAGCTTCGGCACGGAAATTGAAAACCCGATCCTCCGGGTCTGGAACAGAACGGCGGCCGGGCGCTCTGCCCGCCTCTCGGGCGTTCCGGGTGTCGTTCAGCCTTCAGGGGACAAGCCATGAAGTTGGTAATGGCCATCATCAAGCCCTTCAAGCTCGACGAGGTGCGGGAAGCCCTGACCTCTCTGGGCCTGCAGGGTCTCACCGTCAGCGAAGTCAAGGGATTCGGCCGACAGAAAGGGCAGACCGAGATTTATCGGGGTGCCGAGTATTCGGTCAGTTTCCTGCCGAAGGTCAAAATCGAGGTTGCGGTCACCTCCGACATGGTCGAGCGGGTGGTCGAGACGATCCAGAAGTCCGCCAATACCGGGCGGATCGGGGACGGCAAGATCTTCGTCCTCGATTTGACGGCGGCGGTCCGGATCCGCACCGGCGAGACCGACGCCTCTGCTCTCTAAGGAGAAGAAAAACATGACGCACTCCATTTCCCGCCTGCTGCTGCTGGCAGTCGCGGCGCTGGTCGGCTTCGGCGTCGCCGATCCCGCTTTGGCGCAGGAAGCCGAGGCCGTCGCCGCGCCGGCCGGCGTCACGCCGGAAACCGCTTATGTCCTGAACACCCTGTCCTTCTTCCTGCACGGCGCGCTGGTCATGTGGATGGCCGCCGGGTTCGCCATGCTGGAAAGCGGCCTGGTCCGCACCAAGAATACCGCGGCGATCTGCCTGAAGAACATTGCGCTCTATTCGATCGCCGGTATCATGTATTACCTGATCGGCTACGACCTCATGTATACCGGGGTCGACGGCGGGTATATCGGCACCTTCTCGCTGCTGTATAATCCGGGCGATACTGAGCTGACCCTGATCGGCGCCATGGAAGGCGATGCCGATGCCGCCCTGGCCGCGGCGCTGGAGGGCGGCTACAGCGTCATGTCCGACTGGTTCTTCCAGATGGTGTTCGTCGCCACCGCGGCGTCGATCGTCTCGGGCACGCTGGCCGAACGCATCAAGGTCTGGCCGTTCCTGATCTTCGTCGTCATCCTCACCGGCATCCTCTACCCGATCCAGGGCTCCTGGACCTGGGGCGGCGGCTGGCTGGCCGAGATGGGCTTCAGCGACTTCGCCGGCTCGACCATCGTGCACTCGGTCGGCGGCTGGGCGGCGCTGGTCGGCGCCATCATTCTCGGCGCGCGGCGCGGCAAGTACAATCCCGACGGCTCGATCAACGCCATGCCCGGCGCCAACCTGCCGCTGGCGACGCTCGGCACCTTCATCCTCTGGCTCGGCTGGTTCGGCTTCAACGGCGGCTCGCAGCTGGCCCTGGGCTCGGCCGCGGATGCCGCCTGGATCGCCATCGTCTACACCAACACCAACCTGGCCGCGGCCGGCGGCGTGGTGGCGGCGATGCTCGCTTCCCAGATCATCTACAAGAAGCTTGACCTGACGATGGCGCTGAACGGGGCGATCGCCGGCCTGGTGTCGATCACCGCCGGTCCCGACCTGACCAACCATCTGATGTCGATCATCGTCGGCGCCATCGGCGGCGTGCTGGTGGTCATCGCCGTGCCGCTGCTCGACAAGCTGAAGGTCGACGACGTGGTCGGTGCCATCTCCGCCCACCTTGTCGCCGGCGTCTGGGGCACGCTCGCAGTCGCCATCTTCGGCGGCGGCGACCTCGTCACCCAGGTGATCGGCATTGTCGGCGTCGGCGCCTTCATGGTCGTGGCGTCGGGCATTGTCTGGGGCATTCTCCACTTCACCATCGGCATCCGCGTGTCGGAGGAGGAAGAGGAGCTGGGCCTCGACCGGACCGAACTGGGCATGGAGGCCTATCCGGAGTTCGGCCAGGGCACCATGCGCATCTAGGACCCGTCACAGGTATGGGCGTGGCAGCGCGCCCATGCACGGTGCACGATCTCGGGCGGGGCCTTGCGGCTCCGCCCTTTTCGTCTGCAGGGTCTTTGCAGGGGCGGGCGGGCTCTGCTTGAATAGGGTCCCGGCCAATTCGGAGCCCGCCCGCCATGCAGACCCATTTCACGCTGGAACAGCTGGCCGACCAGGCGATGGCCGACTCGGAAAAGATCCTCCGCGCCTGCGTGCATTGCGGCTTCTGCTTGGCGACCTGCCCGACCTATGTGCTGCTGGGCGACGAGCTCGACAGCCCGCGCGGCCGCATCTACCAGATCAAGGACATGTTCGAGAATGACCGGCCGGCACCCGACACGGTGGTCACCCATCTCGACCGCTGTCTGTCCTGCCTGTCGTGCATGACCACCTGCCCAAGCGGTGTGCACTATCAGCATCTGGTCGACCATGCCCGCACCTGGGTGGAGGAAACGCACACCCGGCCCTTCGGCGACCGGCTGATGCGCTGGATGCTGGCGACGGTCATTCCGTACCCGGTACGCTTTCGCGCGGCGCTGCTCGGCGCCCGGCTGGCCCGGCCCTTCGCCGAGGCCTTCGGCCCGCGAATGCGCACCATGATCGGCATGGCGCCGGCCCGTCTGCCCAATCCCAGCTGGGTCGACCGTCCGCAGACCATCCCCGCCGAAGGGCCGCGGCGCAAACGGGTGGCGTTGCTCAATGGCTGTGCCCAGACGGTGCTCGACCCCTCGATCAACGAGGCCACGGTGCGGCTGCTGACCCGGCATGGCTGCGAGGTCGTGGTCGCCGCCGGCGCCGGCTGCTGCGGCGCCGTGACGCACCATATGGGCAAGGAGGCGGCGGCCCTGGCGGCGACCCGGGCGAACGTCGCCGCCTGGTCGGCCGAGATGGCGGATTATGGCGGGTCGGGGCTGGATGCCGTCATCATCAACACCTCGGGCTGCGGCACCTCGGTCAAGGATTACGGCTTTCTCCTGCGCGGCGAGCCCGACTGGGCGGCGCGCGCCGCCGCCGTCTCCGCAGCGACCCGCGACATCACCGAATTCATGGCCGACATCGGCCTGGCCCCGCCGGTCATCGAGACCGGCCAGACCCTGGCCTACCATTCCGCCTGCTCCATGCAGCACGGCCAGAAGATCACCCGGGCGCCGAAGCAGCTGCTGCAGGCGGCCGGGTTCCGGGTGCTGGAGGTGCCGGAGGGACATCTCTGCTGCGGCTCGGCCGGCACCTACAATCTGCTGCAGCCGGCCCTGGCGACGCAGCTGCGCGACCGCAAGCTCGCCAATATCGCGGCCCTGGCGCCCGATGCGGTCGCCACCGGCAATATCGGCTGCATGAGCCAGCTGGGCGGCGGCACCGGCCTGCCGATCGTCCACACCGTCCATCTGCTCGACTGGGCGACCGGCGGCCCGAAGCCCGAGGCGCTGGCCCACTGGCCCGACCCGCCGCCGGCCCGGACGCACCGACCGGAGCCGGACAGCGCCGCCGCTGCGGCATGAGCGCGGCTAGTGAAGCTGGCGGGAGGGGCCGGGGTCGCTTTCGGGCTCGGGCTCGATCTGCTGCACCGGTCCGGCCTGGTGGTGGACCAGCAGCCAGCGGCCGTCTTCCTTGACGAAGATGTTGGTGGCGGCCAGCACCGCCTCCTGCAGCACCTCGTGGCAGAGCACGAAGCCGGTATCGCCGTAAACGAAAGGCGTCGCCCGCCCGGACCGGATGGGCGGCGGGTTGGAGAGGATCGCCCGCCAGCTGTCCATCACCGCCTCGCGCCCGATCAGCGGCGCCCAGCCGGGATGCACGCAGGCCACCGGCCGGGTTTCCGACCAGAGCGTATCCATGGTCGCCTCGTCGCCCTCGGCAAAGGCGGTGTAGAACGCCTCATTGGCGAGCAGCAGGGCATCGTCATCCGACATCATGGCCGCCAGCATGCGGGAGCCGGGCCCGCCTGACAAGAGCGCTGGACCGGACGCCGCGGCTTCGCGTAGGCATGAGGCGGCGACCCGTCCCGCGCGGCGCGCCCGACCCGCCCTTTCCGCCGTCAGAGGCCGGCTCATGACCGACCACCATACCCAGCCCGAACCCCGGCCGGGCCGTCTGCCGTTCTGGGCCTGGCCGGCGCTGCTGCTCTTCGCCGGCCTGCTCTACGGCACCAATCTCGGCGGTGCCAGTTCGCTCAGCGACCACGAGATCCTGGTCGGCGGCATCGCCAAGCACATGGCCCTGGAAGGGGCATGGGACATCCAGCAAATCGGCGACGCGCTGTGGCTGGAGAAGCCGCCGCTCGCCCATTGGCTGGCCGGGCTGTCGGGCCTTTCCTGGGGGCATTTCGACGAGCTGGCCGTGCGCTTTCCCTCGGCCGTCGCCGGTGTCGCCGTCGTGCTGCTGGTCGCCTGGCAGTCGGCGCGCTGGTTCGGGCCCACGGTCGGGGTGCTGGCCGGCTGCATCCAGGCGAGCACGCTGGCCATGCTGAAATATGCGCGGCTGGCCGAGGTCGACATCCTGCTGGTGCTGCTGGTGGCCGGCGCCCTGGTGGCCTTCTGGCGGCTGGAGACGGCCGCGGCCGAAGGCCGGTCGCCGCGCCTGCCGCGGCTGCTCTTCTGGATCTGCCTGGGCGGCACCTTCCTGGCCAAGGGGCCGTTCTTCGGGGCGGCGATCATCGCCGTCACGGTGGCCGGCTGGCTGCTGCTGCGCCGCGACTGGGCGGGGGTCCGGCGGCTGTTCTCGCCGGCCGGCGTGTCGCTGGCGCTGCTGATCGCACTGGCCTGGCCGCTGATCCTCGTCGCCCAGGGCCATGGCGACGTGCTGTGGGACGAATGGTTCCGGCATGTGATCGAGCGCGGCCGCGGGGCGTTCGGCGGCGAGCCGGCGCCCTTCTGGTATTACGGTCCGGCCCTGCTCTGGCAGCTGCTGCCCTGGACGCCGCTGCTGCTGGCCGGCGCCGGGCCGTCGCTGCGCCGCGCCTGGGCGGAAAAGGATGGTCCCGATCGCTTTGTCTGGTGCTGGGGCCTGCTGCCGATCCTCATGCTGTCGCTCGCCGCCTTCAAGCACCACCAGTACATCCTGTACGCCCTGCCGGCCTTCGCCCCGGTGATGGCGCTGGGCCTCGTCCGCATCGGCGGCTGGTACCGCGCCGCCTCGGCCCGCACCGATCTCTGGCATGGCCGGGTGCTGCTCGGCCTGGCGGCGCTGCTGGCGATCGGCGCCTTTGCCGCCGGCCTGTACTGGCCCGAATACCGGCCGGATGCCTGGATGCTGGGGGCGCTGCTGGCCCTGGGCCTGGCGGCGATCGGCCTGGCCCTGCAGCAGGGGAGGGCCTCGGCAGCCGGCGCCTTGCTGATGATCACCGTGCTGGCCGCCGGGGTGCTGATGCGCTCGCCGCTCATTCCACGGCGGGATCATTCCGGCCCCGATACGGCCTTTCTGGCCCGGGTCGACGGGCAGGTGCCCGACCATGCGACGCTGCTCGTCAGCGGCCGCGAGCAGGTGGCCCGCCACTACTTTTATATCGAGCGACCGGTGACCGGCGTGCTCGACCCGCGCAATCTTCCCCGGGCGGCGCCGCCGGGCGCGCCCTTCTACGCCGTCGTCCGCGCCCGCAATGCCGGGCAGTTGCGCGAGGTCGGGGCGGTGCGGCAGCTCGACCAGTCGGCCCGCGCCCGTTTCGAAGGCGATCCGGGCGAGCGCTTCACCCTCTACCGGGTCGATCCGGGGCCGGGGGTGTAAGCAGTCAAGGCAGGAGCAGCCCGGCGCAGGGCCCGCAGCCCGCGCCGGGTGTCCCGGGCCAGGGCGAGCAGGGCCGGCAGGGCGCCGGGATGGCGGAGCAGGCCGCGCAGCACCGGGGCCGCCCGGGTGCGGCCATCCGGCGCCAGCCCGGCCATGGCAAAAGCCGGCACCACGCGGTCCGCCGGGTCGCCGACCGCCCGCAGCACAAGCAGCGGCACGCCGGCCGCGGCAGCGACGCGGGCCACGGCATGGCTTTCCATGTCGACGACGAGAGCCCCGACTCGGTCTGCCAACCCGGCCTTGTCCGCCGGGGTCAGGGCCGGGCTGTCGCGTCCCGCCACACGTCCGCCCCGCGCCGCCAGACCGCGGTCGCCCAGCGCCGCGGCAACAGCCGCGCGCCATTCCGGATCCGTACCGATCGCCCTGCCGTCCGGCAGGACGACGGCATCGGCCAGCACCAGCGCCCCCGTCGGCAGGGTCGGGTCGAGCCCGCCGGCCAGCCCGAAGCTGACAAGGCCGCCCGCACCCGCGGCGACCATGGCGTGGGCCAGCGCCTCCGCCCGATCGGCCCGCCCGCCGGCACACACCGCAAACGCCCGCAGCGCAGCCGGCAGGCACCGCCGCTCCGCCCGCATCCCGACAAAGACGAAAACGGCTGACATTCCCACGAGGCCCGGGGTCAGGGATAGAGCCGGTGATTCTGATCCAGCCAGATCACGTGAAAGGTGTCGTCAATGATGATGCCGTGTACCCGACCTCTTTCATTGGCGGTGAGACAGAACTGCCAGCCGGGATAGTCACGGAGTTGCTCGTTCAGATGAGAAAATCCGGCTGGCCGTGCCGTTCGCGTCCAATCGTGCTGGTGATTGCGCATGCTTTTGTCTTGTCGGCCGGTGAATTCCCGAACCGTCCAGCTTGACAGGTCTCGCAATCTTTGCATCAGCGCCCGTGTGTAGCCATCACGAAAGACGGCCGGACATACTTCATGGTCGTTCGCATCGAAATACATAAACGAAAACCTTATCTGCGCATCGGCAGGCGATTTCTTCAAACTGGATTGAGTCTTCGGCTTGGATTTTTTAATTGTCACGAATCGCCTTGTAGTAATCTTTCATTGTCTGTTTCGAGATCGGGGCATTTGAGGGCACATGCGGCGGCAGATCGCCCCTGGCTTCGACCCAGGGCTTTTCGCGATGGGTCATCAATTCAAGCGCAACGGCGCTTTCGCATCCAAACACATCGACAACCTCCACAAGGAAAGCATCGAGGGCTTCGTTCGGCAGGCCGGGGCGACTGACCTCCAGCATGATCGGTCTCCACTGGAAATCCCGGAACCGCTGATATTGTGACGGCAGGACCGGCCCATGCACCCAGGCCTGAAAGTCTTCTTCGAACAAGGCCTGATCATGCAGCGCCAGATGCCATGCCTGAGCATAATACAGGAGTTTTTGGAGTTTTAGATTGGTCAAAACCTCCCCGCGCTCCCGGCATTCGATGAGCAGGAAGTCGGCGACGGCAGATGGCTTCAGAATATCGACCATGAGACGTCATGTAGCGCATGGAACGACAAATTTGAATGAGAAAACGCTTCGGTCGGGCTAGGATCGCCCGATCCAAGACAATCCGGTGGAATGCCATGACCGACGAGATCCCCAGCATTCTGTCGCATTTGTCGATCGGCACCAATGATTTCGACCGCGCCGTGGCCTTTTACGATGAGGTGCTGGCGGCGCTCGGCATCGGCCGGTTCATGGAGCACCCCGGCGCCGTCGCCTATGGCCGGCAGTATCCGGAATTCTGGGTGCAGGTGCCGATCGACGGCCAAGCGGCCACGGTCGGCAACGGCACCCATATCGGCTTTCTCGCCGCCTCCCGTGCCGAGGTCGACGCCTTCCACGCCGCCGCGCTCAAGGCCGGGGCGCGGGAGGAGGGCGCCCCGGGTCCGCGTCCGCTGTACGGCGCGCCATATTATGGCTGCTTTGTCCGGGATCTTGACGGACACAAGATCGAAGCGAGCTTCTGGGATTTCGCCCTGGCCGGCGCGTGAGACAGGCGCGCGGAAGGCCCGGACCGCTTCGACCGAGACAGCGACAGGGAGAGAGATCATGACGATTCGCGTTCTGCGGCCCGGCCTGGCGGCCGCGCTTGTGCTGGCGATGACCGCCTCCGGCGCCCTGGCCATGGGATCCGGGACCCGGGAGCCGGAGCCGGAGCCGGCCCCCCAGGCCGCACCGGCGCCGGAAACCGCGCCGGATGCCGCGATGCCCGACAGCGGCGGCGAGTGGGCCGGCTATAACCGCGCCGTCGAACTGATCGAGGACGGCCGCTATCAGGACGGCATCGACATTCTCGAGAGTGTCGTGGCGGAAAACCCGAACGACGCCGATGCCTGGAACTATCTGGGCTATGCCAACCGCCAGCTCGGCCGCTATGACCGGGCCCTCAGCCATTACGACCGGGCGCTCAGCCTCGACCCGGACCATCTGGCTGCGCTGGAGTATCTCGGCGAGGCCCATCTCGCCCTGAACGATCTGGCGGCGGCGCAGGAACAGCTGGCCCGGCTGGGCGAGCTCTGCCCGTCGGGCTGCGCAGAGCAGCTGGAACTGGCCCGGGCGATTGCGGCCTACCGGGCGACGAACTGAATCGTTGGGAGGGATGTTCGGTGGCCGGGTCCAGGCAGGCTGGGACCCGGCCTCCCCTCACGATTTCCAGAAGGGCTTGTGGACTTCGGCATCGATCTCGGCGCGGCTGAGTCCCATGTCGCGGATCAGCCGATCGTCCAGGCCGGACAGATGATGGCGCTGGTGGGCGCGTTCCTGCCAGTCGAGCAGCGTGTCGATCAGTCGCGCCGCCCACAGCCCCAGGGTGCGGATTGCGCCGGGATGATTGGTCCTCGTCTGCGTACCGGGCGGATCATGATGAAAATCGGCGAGCTGTGCCATGCTGGTCTCCATTTCCCTTGGTCCTCGGCCTCTCCCGGGTCCGATCGGGATCGAAGCTAGAAGGGTGACGACCAAGGCTCGACCCGTTAGTTGCGGTGTTTTGCGCGTGCCGACAAACGATCCTTTCTCATAGTATGGGTTAGGAAAGCTAAGCCATCGGACCCGGTGCCGAGGGGCCGCCGCCCATGCGCCGCCATCTGCCGCCGCTCAATGCCCTGCGCGCCTTCGAGGCCGCCGCCCGGCATCTCAGCTTCTCGCGCGCCGCCGCCGAGCTGCACGTCACGCCGGCCGCGGTCAGCCACCAGGTCAAGGCGCTGGAGGACTGGCTGGGCGTAAGGCTGTTCCGGCGGCTGACCCGCGGCATCGTGCTGACCGATGCCGGCCATGCCTATCTGCCCGGTCTGACCGACGGCTTCGACCGGCTGGCCGAGGTCACCGACCGCGTGGCCAAACATGCCACCGGCGAGCGGCTGCGGGTCAGCGCCCTGCCGTCCTTCGCGACCCGCTGGCTGGTGCCGCGGCTGGCCGATTTCCGCCGCCGGCACCGGGAGATCGAAGTCGCGGTCGAGGCGGCCGTGCACATGGTGGATTTCGTGCGGGAGGAGGTCGACGTCGCGGTGCGCTATGGCCGCGGGCGGTGGCCGGGCCTGCATGTCGAGCTGTTCTTGACCGAGGACGTGTTCCCGGTCTGCAGCCCGATGCTGCTCACCGACGTGCCGCCGCTGCGCTGCCCGGCCGATCTGCGCCACCAGACGCTGCTGCACGACAGCTGGGTGCCGAATGACGAGCCCTGGATGATGTGGGCGACCTGGCTCGAGTTTTTCGGCATTACCGATATCGACCCGGCCCGCGGGCCCAGCTATTCCGACAGCCTCATGCTGATGGAGGCCTGCACCGCCGGCCACGGCGTCGCCATCGGTCGCGAAAGCCTGATCGAGGAGGATCTGGCGAAGGGCCGGCTGGTCAAGCCCTTCGACGTCCGCCACCCGGCGTCGTTTTCCTATTATTTCGTCTGTCCGCCCGACTCCCTGGAACGCCGCAAGACCCAGATCTTCCGCAGCTGGCTGTTCGGCCAGGCGGCAAGACCATCGGCCCCGTCCGGCGCTTGAAGAGCCTTTCCCAAGGAACCGCGATGACTCACTCTAGGGGCGGACCGGTTGTCGCAAGCCTCGCGGTGGTCAGTCCTGCACTGTGCCATCCGTGAAAATCTGCGGACACAATTCCTTGTTCGTTGGCCTGCACCCGAAGCGGGCAGGCGTTGCGGTCATGGTCAGGTCGTATAACCCCAGACGGAGGCGGGGGGGAAATTGCCCAGGGTGAAGCCGATGCGTTCCGGGCTCAGGCCGAGCTTTTTGAATGGCAGCGGCGAGGTGATGCAGAAGCTGTAGTGAAGGAAGCGGCGGCCGGGCGGCATCAGGGCGAACATACCCTCGACGATCGGGCGCATGACGTCCAGCGGCAGCATGGCCATGGGAATGCCGCAGATCACCGTGCCGACGCGGCCGATCACGGAGTCCGGCAAGAGGTCGAGCAGCCGGCGCGCATCCCCCTCGATGACGGTGATGTCGGGATGAGCGTGGCGCAGATGCGCCGCCAGGTCCGGGGCCATTTCGACGACGATCAGGCGCTCGGCCGGAACCCCGGCCTCCAGCAGTGCCCGGCTGACCGCGCCGGTGCCGCCACCGGTCTCGACGATGTACTCGTTCGGGCCACGGACGATATTGTCGGCCACCAGCTTGCAAAGAGACGGCGAGGCCGGCGCCACTGATCCCATTTCCAACGGCGCCCTCAACCATTGCTTGAAGTACACCGCCTTTTCGGCGAGCGGCTCGCGGGCAACGGGGCGCTCAGTCTTGCTCTGGGACAGCGTCATCGTCCCTTCTCCTCCTTATTGTCGTTTCATGGCCGGAACGGATGGGTAGTCAACGGCGCTGCCTGGAACTGGGAACGGCCTTGCCGCCGCGGGAGCGGACTCGAAGAAACCGGCAGGGTCTGTCTTCCACGGTTCCCGTTCTTGTTCGATCATCGTTACGCTGAGATCAGCCTGCCGGTACAAAGCCGGCCGGTCGCGCAAAGTTCCGCCCGGCGGCGATGGGCGCCGGCCGGATGCCGCCCCGCACCCTCACGCGATCAGATCGTCGAGCGCCACCAGCTGGTCGGTGAACTTGACCAACTCGATATCGACCAGGGTGTCGACGTCGAGATCGCCGCGCAGGTGCTTGACCACGACCTCGTCGCCGTCGCTCCGCGCGACGCTGAACTGGCTGCGAACGTCGTCGAAAACGGCGATGTCCTCGCCGTCGCCGCCGTCGATCTTGTCGTCGCCCGACAGGCCCCGCAGGATGTCCGGACCGTCGCGGCCGATGAGCAGGTCGTCCTGGATCGTCCCCTTGAGTGCCAGGGCCCGGCCCTCGCCCCGCCCGGCGACGGCGAAATGCGTTTCGGCCAGGAACCCGGCCGCGGCGACATCGCCATTGACTTGCAGATAGGTCTCGCCGTCGAAAATGCCGCGGCCCTCGGACCGGCCCGGCCCGCGGAAATGCGCCAGCGCCTCTTCGAATGACGTGAGGCCGGCCGCCTCGACATCGGGATTGGCGAGCAGATAGGCGATATCGTCGAATTCCGGCAGGCGGCCCTCCGCCTTGCCGAAGGCCTGGAAATGCCCCAGCGCCTCCTCCGGCGTCAGCCCGGCGGCAGCGACGTCGGGGTGCATGCGCAGATATTGCGTGCCGTCGAAGGCTGTGAGCCGCCCCTCGGCCCGGCCATTGTCGAGATAATGCGAAATGGCCGTCGCTTCGGTGAAGCCGGCGGCTGCGACATCGGGATTCGCGTCAAGATAGAGGGCGCCATCGAAGAAGACGGGGCGGTTCTCCACCGTCCCGGTCGCCTGCAGGTGGGTCACGGCGTCGTCGACGGTAAAGCCGGCGGCGGCGACATCGGGATTGGCCTGGAGATAGCCGACCGGATCGAATTCGGTCAGCACCCGGCTTTCCATATTGGCGATGACGCCGGGATTTGCGGGCGGCACTTCGGTTCCGTCGTCCAGCACCGTGCTGCGGGGCAGGGCGTCGACCTTGTCCATTCCCTGCTCAACCCGGCCGAACAGCGTAAACCGGCCGGTCAGATTGGCCAGGCTGGCGGTGTTTTCCAGGCCGATGAAGAACTGGTCGTCGGCGCTGTTCGCCTGGTCCCCGACGCGCGCCATGCCGACGGAGCCGCGGACATAGGGTTCGCTGCTGAATTCCGCAGGGAGGTTGACCCCCGTACCGGCCTCGTCGCCCTCGCCCGGGAAGCCGCCCTGGGCGACGAAATCCTCGATCACGCGGTTGAACGTCCGGCCGTCATAATACTCCTGGTCTGCGAGTTCGACCATGCGTTCGACATGAAGGGGGGCGAGATCGGGCCTGAGGTGCATGATCACCCGCCCCAACCCGTCGATATCCATGACCAGGGCGTTGGCGCCGGTGAAGGCAGGACGCGGATCGTCATTCAGGACCGTTGCAACCCCAACGCTGAAGGGGTCGCCGCCTGAGGTCACCGCAGTTCCCGTTGCACCCGTGAAGCCGAACAGCAACAGGCCGAAATCCTCGTCGGCTTCGAAACGGTCGTCGCCGACAACGTCCACGTCCAGGCTGACGGACGTCTCGCCGGGTTCGATGGTCAGGGTCTGGCCGACCGGCACAACGTCGACACCATTGACCGCCAGGAAATTGATCGGGCGGTCGAGCGTGGCAGCAACAACCGCCGTATTGCCGTCGGAGTTGTCCTGAGTGAGTGCCGTGAATTCAATGGTCTCGTCAGAAGGCTGCGACAGCGTGATTTCGAAACGTGCAATCGTCGGTTCACCGGTTCCTTCGAGAACCGTGATGTCGGACACGGACACAATGGGAAGCTCTTCATCCATGTCGATAACCCCTCATGCGGACGCCCAGGCCGCGGTTTCCCGCGAAAACGCCGCCACCCTTACAGCGCAAGGCCGCGGATTGAAACCGCTTTGTGATGCAAAGGTGGCTTTTTGGCCGGCGGAGCGCGAACGCGGCGGCCGGTTTCGGTCGCCGGCCGACGACGCCCGGCACAAGGCGGGAAAAGCGAACGGCAACACGCTGCGGGGCGGGATGCAGCGCCTCAGGCCGATTCCCGCCCGGCCCGGTCGCTGGAATCGCGGTTCAGCAGGGCCTTGATGGCGCGAATGTCCGGGGAGAAATCCGGCCTTGCGGGACGCTCGACAACGGCGCGCTTCCCGGTCGCCCCCTCTTCCGCGCCCGCCCGTCCGGCATCCTCCTGTGCGGAGTCGGCGGTCTGGCGCTCGGAGGCTTTGCGGTCGAAATAGGAGCGCTCCGCTGCGCGCTCGGCGCCCTGGCGTGCCGCTGCCGGCCGCTCGGGCCGCGGCCCAAGGGCGCCGAGCTCGGCATAATCGGGATCGGCATAGGGGGAACCGGCGGCCGCTCCGTCCGTCTCGCCACCCACCGAAGCCCCGGCGGCCCGCCCGGCGGCAGGGCGATCGTCAGCCGGACGATCATCCGTCCTGCGATCGGCACTCCCGGACTTGTGCACGACCGTATGTTCGGTGGACACGGGCTGCATGCCGGCGTGCGACGACGCCTCGCCGCTCACGCCCCGCGGCCCGCCCTGTGTCGCAAAGTCCGGCTTCGTATGAAATTTCCGGTCGAGATCGAGGACCCTTTCCAGCACCTCGTCATGCTCTTCGGACTGATGTTTCGAGTGGCCCGCCAGTCTTTCCACGGCCGAAGCGACCTCCTGCAGCGCCGATTCCAGCCGCTCGATTTTCTGATGCGCGCTGTTCAGCTCCTCCTGCTGCTTCTGGAAGTGCGTCTCGATCCGGTCGAGCAGGAAAACCACCTGCTGTTGACGGCGGTTTTTCTCCCGCCGCTCGTTGACGATCCGCTCTTCGATTTCACCGATATTTTTTTTGATCCCGCCCAGGTCCAACATCGCCATAAGCCCCGTGATCTGCATCCACCGAATAAACAATAAACTTCTACGGTATCTTGCTGCCCTTTGTAAACAGCGAAGTCATGGCCTAAACCATAAAGACCCGGGTCTTGGTGAATCCTGCCCCGGGAATGGAGTTTATGCTCCGGTATCCAGCGTGGCGGCGGCAGAGGTGCCGGTCTTCCGGCGCCATGCCGTGCTTTGCAGGCAGGGACGGATGAGCGTATGGTCCGGCGCGACCCCAACAGCAAACGAACCGCCGCATGCACGCGACCCCGCCGCGCCCGCGGGCCATCGGCCCCGTCAACTGGGTCGGCCTGTGGACCCTCTACACCAAGGAAGTCACGCGCTTCATCAAGGTCTTCACCCAGACCGTGGCCGCCCCGGTGGTCACCACGCTGCTGTTCTACGCCATTTTCGCCCTGGCGCTGGGCGGCATCGTCCGGCAGGTGGGCGACGTCCCCTTTCTGGAGTTTCTCGGCCCCGGTCTGGTCATGATGGCGATGGTCCAGAACGCCTTCGCCAATGCCTCATCCTCGGTGCTGATCTCGAAGATGCAGGGGAATATCGTCGACGTGCTGATGCCGCCCCTGTCCTCGGTTGAACTGGCGCTGGCCTATGTCGGCGGCGGCGTGACCCGCGGGCTGCTGGTCGGCGTCGTCACCTATGCCGCCATGCAGCCCTTCGTGCCGCTCGGCATCCACGATCCGTTCTTCATCGCCTTTCACGCCCTGGCCGCCGCGATGATGCTGTCGCTGCTCGGCATGATGGGCGGCATCTGGGCCAACAAGTTCGACCATATCGCCGCGGTAACCAATTTCGTCATCACGCCGCTGGCCTTTCTGTCCGGCACCTTCTACAGCATCGAGCGCCTACCGGAAGGCTGGCAGATCGCCGCCCATTTCAACCCGTTCTTCTACATGATCGACGGCTTCCGCTACGGCTTTATCGGCCAGACCGACGGCACGCTGCTCACCGGTCTTGCGGTGCTGACCGGGGTGAACATCGCGCTGTGGGCCGGCGCGCTGCACATGCTGCGCACCGGCTACAAGCTGAAGGCCTGAGCCCGCATGACCGCCCCCGCCCTCGCCCGGCGGCCCGTCGCCGCCCCCCGCGCCCTGCGCCGCTATGGCGCGGTCAACTGGTTGGGCACCGCCACGCTGGTGCGCCGCGAGGTCGGCCGCAATTTCAAGCTCTGGCCGATCAGCCTGATCGGTCCGGTGCTGTCGATGATGCTCTATATCCTGGTCTTCGCCCTGGCCTTGGGCCCGGTGCGCGGCACGGCCCGCGGCGAGGCGGTGCTCGACTTCATCGCTCCCGGCCTGGTCCTGTTCGTCACCATGCAGCGGGCGGCGGAGGCCGGCACCTTTTCCCTGATGATCGACAAGCTGGAGGGCATGATCGCCGATCTGCTGGTCAGCCCGCTGACGCCGGCGGAGATGACCACCGCCTACATGCTGTCCGGCACTCTGGCGGGGCTGGCGACCGGCACGGCGGTGATGACCGGCATGCTGCTGTTCGTCGGGCTGCCGGTCGGCGCCCCGCTGCTCGCTCTGCCCGTCGCCGTGCTGGCTGCCGCGGTGATGGCGTTGTTCGGCGTGCTGGCCGGCCTGTGGGCACGCAAATGGGACCATGTCGCGGTGGTGTTCAGCTTCATCATCGTGCCCCTCGGCTTCCTGTCCGGGCTGTTCGCGCCGGTCGCCGAGGTGCCCGAGCCCTTCGCCACGGCGATCCGGCTCAACCCCATGTACTACGCCATCGACGCCTTTCGCGGCGCCCTGACCGGCGTGCATGTGGTGCCGGTCGCCGCGAGCCTCGCCGTCCTCGCCGGGACCGTCGCCGCGCTCTGGGCTCTTTGCTTTTTGCTCATTCGTCGCGGCTACAATCTCAAGGATTGAGCGGTGTTGCCGCAGCCGTCCGGACGATGCCGGCCGGGGTGCGCCATGGAAATGCCGCGACAGAACCCTAACATGTGTCAGCGAGTCGGTGGCGTTTTCAGGAACGGCGGCCGGCTCCGAAACGGGTCCGTGCGAGGGGAGTTGCTCTGGTGTCCGACCTGCCGGAGATCCGCCGGGCAAGCCCCGGCGACGCGATCGGGCTGGCCCGCGTGCATGTCGCGGCCTGGCGCGATACCTATGCCGGGGTCCTGCCGAGCCGCTATCTGATCGAAATGTCGTCGGACGACCATGCCGGGCGCTGGCGGCGCTTCCTCTCCCGCCATAACCGCAATCACGGCACCTTTGTCGCGGAAGACCCCTATGACGGGATTGTCGGCTATGGCAGCTGCGGGCCAAACCGCTCGCCCGACCTCGCCGGCGTCGCGGGCGAGGTGCATGCGCTGTATGTCGATCCGATGGCCCAGGGCCAGGGGCTGGGCCGGCAGCTGATGGCGGCCATGACCGACGACCTGCTGACCCGCCGCCACCGCTCGCTCTGCGTCTGGGTACTCACCGACAACCCGGCGCGGTGGTTCTACGCGCATATGGGCGGCCGTCTGGCCGCGGAGGAGGCGATCCGCTTCGCCGGCGCCGATCTTCGCCAGCTGGCCTATATCTGGCCGGATCTGCCCTCGCTGCTGCGGCTGGCCGGTTCCGTCGGCGACCCGGCATAAGAGCGGGACCGGCGGCATCTCGCCACCAACAAGAGGCGTCAGCATCTTGCCGCCGTCACGGAGCGGCGGCGTCCCGCCGCCGTCACGGAGCGGCGGCGTCCCGCCGCCGAAAGGGTCGGCTGGAAGCCGACCCTCCGGAGCCGCCCCCGCCGCCAGGGGTCAAGCCTGCGCCATGGCCTTTTGCAGGTCCTGGTCGAGGCGGTCGAGGAACTGCCGGGTGGTCATCCATGCGGTATCCGGACCGATCAGGGTGGCCAGGTCCTTGGTCATCGCCCCCTGCTCGACGGCCTTGACGCACACCCGCTCCAGCGTCTCGGCGAAGCGCACGACCTCCGGCGTCTCGTCGAACTCGCCGCGATATTGCAGGCCGCGGGTCCAGGCGAAGATCGAGGCGATCGGGTTGGTCGAGGTCTCCTTGCCCTGCCGGTGCATGCGGTAGTGGCGGGTGACGGTGCCGTGCGCCGCCTCCGCCTCGACCGTCCGGCCGTCCGGCGTGAGCAGCACCGAGGTCATCAGGCCGAGCGAGCCGAAGCCCTGCGCGACCGTATCGGACTGCACGTCGCCGTCATAGTTCTTGCAGGCCCAGACGAAACCGCCCTCCCATTTCAGCGCCGAGGCGACCATGTCGTCGATCAGGCGATGTTCGTAGGTGATCCCGAGCTCGTCGAACCTCTCCTTGAACTCGGCCTCGTAGATCTCCTGGAACAGGTCCTTGAAGCGGCCGTCATAGGCTTTCAGGATGGTGTTCTTGGTCGACATATAGACGGGGAAGCGCCGCATCAGCCCGTAATTGAACGAGGCCCGGGCGAAACCGCGGATCGACTCGTCGACATTGTACATGCCCATGGCGACGCCGGAGCCCTCGAACTCGAAGACCGTGTATTCGATCGGCTCATTGCTGTCGCGCGGCATGAAGGTCATGGTCAGGGTGCCCGGCCCCGGTACCCGGAAATCGGTGGCCCGGTACTGGTCGCCATAGGCATGGCGGCCGATGACGATGGGCTTGCGCCAGCCGGGCACGTAGCGCGGCACGTTCTTGCAGATGATCGGCTCGCGGAACACCGTGCCGCCCAGGATATTGCGGATGGTGCCGTTGGGCGAGCGCCACATCCTCTTCAGGCCGAACTCCTCGACCCGTGCCTCGTCCGGGGTGATGGTGGCGCATTTGACGCCGACCCCGTGTTCGGCGATGGCATTGGCGGCGTCGACCGTCACCTGGTCATCGGTGGCATCGCGGTATTCGATCCCGAGGTCGTAGTATTTCAGATCGATATCCAGGTAGGGCAGGATGAGCTTTTCCTTGATGAATTCCCAGATGATGCGGGTCATCTCGTCGCCGTCGAGCTCGACGACCGGGTTCTTTACTTTGATTTTCTGCATCGCCAAAACGCTCCTGCCGAACGCGGGGGACTCGGATGCCGGCCGGTTCATGCCCCCGGCCGCGCGCGCTCCCCGGTTATAGCATCGCCCCGCCTATGGGCAAAGCCGCGAGGGGCGTGCGCGGCCGGCGGCCAAGGCCGGCGCCGGTCTGCTCCTACGGCCTGACGCCCATGCCCTGATAGACCGCCCGAAGGTCTTCGGTGAAGGCGGCCAGGCTGTCGTCATGGCTGTAGAACATGTGGCCGCCATAATAGTCGAAGAGCTGCAGGTTCTCCTGCAGAGCCGGCGGCAGGCCCATGGTGTCGACCAGATAATGCGAGGCGAAATAGGGGGTGATGAGGTCGAACAGCCCGTGGGCGATGACCACCTGCAGAGTCGGATTGATGACCATCCCATAATACAGGGCGTCAATCGAGCCCAGGGTCTCGAAGGGCGAGTCGCGCTCGCCGTCCGACCACTCCCAGTTCCGATTCACCTGGCGGCTGAGGCTCTCATAGGCGCGGTCGGTCTCGAAGCCGAGCGATTCGCCGAGATAGGGGACGATGGCGTCGGCAAAGGCCGTCAGCAGAAAGTCGAAGCTGGGGTCGCCGCCGGCAAAGCCGGGACGGCCGGGATAGGGATCGAAGCCGCTGACCGAGCCGTCATAGCGGCCGACCAGCCGGCCCTCATCCTCAAGCAGCAGCTTGGAGAAATCGCCCGGCGAGATGCGACCGCGATTGTCGGCGATGTCGGCGGGCGACAGGCCGAGAAACCCGGCCATGTCGGCGTAGAGCGCCTGGCGCTCCGCCTCGGCCAGGGCGTCGCCCAGGGCCAGGCCGCGCAACATGGCGCCGCGGGCGAATTCCTCGGCTTGGGCCAGCGCCTCCGGCCCGACATCGACGCTGTCCGGCGCGCCGAGCCCGCCGCGGCCATGGGTTTCGGCCGAGGCGGCCATGGCCGGGAACGTGACGATCCAGGGCAGCAGGGTGAAGCGGGCCCGGTGCTGCAGGGCGAATTCCAGGGCCGGCGAGACCATGATCGCGCCGTTGAGGGGGATCAGATGGGCGGATTGCAGGCTGTCGGCCAGCCGGGCGACGCGGAAGCCGCCATAGCTCTCCCCGACAATGACCTTCGGCGAGTCCCAGCGATCATGGCGGGTGAGATAGAGCCGGATGAAGGCGGCGAGGCTCTCCAGGTCCTTCTCCACCCCCCAATAGGCGTTGCCGCCATTGCCGCCGCCGCTGTTCCGCCGGCTGCGGCTGTAGCCGGTGCCGACGGGATCGATGAACACCAGGTCGGTGAAGGCCAGCCAGCTGTGCGGATTGTTCTCCAGCCGGGCCGGCGGCGGCGCCGGCAGACCGTCTTCGCCCATGACCAGCCGCCGCGGCCCGAGCGCCCCCAGGTGCAGATAGACCGACGCCGCGCCCGGCCCGCCATTGAAGACGAAGCTGATCGGCCGCTCGGCCGCCTCCGCCCCCCGCACGACATAGGAGACATAGAAGATGTCGGCGTCCGGCGCGTCGCTCTCCGGTCCCACGGGCAAAAAGCCGGCGGTAGCGCCATAGGCCAGCTCGCCGTCGGCCAGCGTGAGGACATGCTCGGTGGTGACGGTCTCCGGCAGGTCCGACGGCGCCGCCTCGTCTTCGGCGAAGCCGGCAGGCGCTGCCAGCAGCAGGGCCCAAAGCACAACGACAGCGACGGAAGCACGCGCCATGTCCGACGATCCTCTCACCCCGGGTGTGCGGACGGTTGTCGCGGCAAAGTCCGTCCGGGTCAAGCGGGGCGCGCTCTACTCGAGTCCCTCGATCGGCTGCTCTCCCAGAACTTGATCCAGACTATAGGGGCAGGTCGGCGGGAACAGCGCCGGCGGCAGGCCGCTCTCGCGCAGAGCCAGCACCAACCCATCGCCCCAGCCATCGGCCATGGCGCGCGCCACGACCGCCGGATTCTTCAAGCCGGGATTGTCAGCCAGATGGCGGGCGAGGCTGTTCCGCTGCGCGGCCACTATGGCGCGCCAGCTGGCTTCGTTGCTGCGCGTCCGCTCGGTCTGGACCTGAAGCTTCAGCAGATGCCCGATGATCACGGCAAGCCGGGAGGCGAATTCGCGGATCTGCGACCGGCCCATATCCGCAACCTCCTCGGCGAGATGGGCGGCATCGAGCCGCTCCAGCCGGCCGGCCCGCAGCAGCGCCGCCTGCTCCTGCGTCCAGCTGTAGAAATCCTCGTCATAGGATACCGGCATGCCCCTGGCCTCCGCCCGTCCGGACGACAGAGTGGCGCGGCCGGGACGGTGCCGCAAGCACCGGCGTCGGGGTGTCGGCGCCGGCTCAAGCGCAGAAATCGGGCCCCAGGCGCGGTAGCGTCGAAATCAATAATCGCCGCGCCAGCGAATGATTTCCCCGCACATGTCCCGCGTCAGGCTGCTGTTGTTCCGGACGATCCTGGCGTCCCGAATGACGCCGCGGATGGATGTGAAGGAAACTATGCAGTCATAGGTCCGTCCACCCGGACTGTGTAGAAGAACAGAATACCAATTGTCACGATCATCATCATCCAGGAGTGGACGATAGTCAAAAGGCTGGGTAGTGTAGGAATTTGTGTAATAAAATACCTTAACGCCATTGTTGTGGGTCTGGACATGCTCCGGCGGGCCATAAAGCGCCTGGATGCTGTACTCGGGTGCACCAATCCAGGACTGTAGAACAGAAGCCTGGGCCCGTCGGCTGGACGGGCTATTGTGCGCGCAGGCAGCAAGGGCGAAACAAAGCCCCAGGATAACCGCAGATCGCTGGAAGGGGAAAAGAGGTCTGGACGAGATCATTGCTCGAACACTCCATCTCATCTGCGAGCGGCATCGAGGTTCCGTCTCAAGCTTAGAACTCTAACCAAGTCCCGCTATGATTCAGAGGCTGTAGATATGGATTACCAAGAGTGCATCGAGAGTCAATCCAATAATCTCCCACATGATGCCTTGACAAAAACAAGATCGCTTGTCATTCATGCAGTCAAACTAGGTAAATTGAATACAGGAGAATGAGCATGAATACAGTGGCATTCAGGGCTGTCGTGGCTCTGATCATGTTTGCTTCCGTGCTTTGTACGTTACAGGTTTGGTCCGATGCTCGCGCCCAAAACGAACCGCGCCCCGGAAATCCCTGCGACACCAACCCCAATCTTTGTGACTGAGTAAGAGCCAGGCTCTGGAAGACAATCCATCCTTGAGCCGCGCCCGACAGGTCAGGAACGATGCGACGGCCGAATTCAGCTTTTCACGGAGCCGCATTGCGGAATTGGAGGGATATCAGGACCATGACTGGAACCGGAGTGGACCAACCAACGTCGTCAGACGAAGCGGAGAGACGCCACCGGGAATGTCTTGACCTAGATCGCCAGCATCACGATGATTATGTTAGCCGAATTGAAAAAATGCATAGTGAATTTCTTCATCTTGGCAAACTACAGAAGAATATTTTGATCGGGGAAGTTGTAGTTATAGTGCTTGTCGCAGCCATTACAGTTTATGTTGCAATTGATAATGTGCTGTATATGGGAGAAAAGAACACTGAAAGGCAGGTTCGTGAAAACACTGTAGAATTCGTCCAGATGTTGAACGATAATTTATTGGATCATTATTTAAATGTTCGGCGTGCCATGAGCCAAGCTGAAGCACAGGTTGCGATACCCATTTCAGAAGATGTGCAAGAGGCCAGGAGTCCGCAGCATCAACGTAACATTTATGGTCAGCAATTGAACTCTTTTGTCCGGAGCTCGGACGATATAGAGGAAAGTATTGTCGTCATCGGCACTCATTTGGACAATATGGCACGCTGTGTCGAGGCCGAGTTATGCAATGGCCAAGTGCTTGCTCAATGGACGAGCGAGTATTATTATGATTTCTGGAGTTATTTTAGATTTTATGTTCAGTGCCAAAGGTTAGAAAACTCTGCAAATCAGGTCTATAGAGATTACTGGCAAAGTTCGGAAATTTTTCTGGCAGGCCCAGCTGTTGACCACTTGGCACAAAGAGGACGTTTTGAAGAGCGCCCGAAGCCGCTTTTTGAAGCGCGGATCGATCCACAATACTGTCAGCTGGAGAGCAATTCACAAACATGATACAATGGGTCCCGGCAAACATCGCCGATCACGCCCCGAAATCAAGGCCCCAGGTGCGGTAGCGTTCGGGGTCGTCGATCCAGGATTCGCGGACCTTGATGAAGAGCTTCAGGTGCACCCGGGTCTCCAGGATGTCCTCCAGCTCCCGCCGCGCGCTTTCGCCGATGGTGCGGATCATCTGTCCGCCCTTGCCCAGCACAATCGCCTTCTGGCTGTCGCGCTGGACATAGATCACCTGGCCGATGCGGATGCTGCCGTCCTCGAAATGCTCCCATTCCTCGGTTTCGACCGTCGTCGCATAGGGCAGCTCCTGGCGCAGCCGCAGGAACAGCTTTTCCCGGGTGATCTCCGCCGCCAGCAGCCGCATCGGCATGTCGGTGATCTCGTCCTCCGGGAACAGCCAGGGCCCCGCCGGCAGGCGCGCGGCCAGCGCCCGGCGCAGATCGTCCACCCCGTCGCCGGTCAAGGCCGAGATCATGAAGGTGTCGGTGAAGACGCCGCTTTCGTTCAGCGCCGCGGTCAGGCCCAGCAGCTTGTCCGGCTTTGTCGCATCGATCTTGTTGAGCGCGAGAATGGCCTTGCGCCCGGTTTCCGCCAGCCGGTCGACGATGGTGCGGGTGTCGTCGCCGATCGAGCGGGCGGCGGCGTCGACCAGCAGCACGACGCAGTCGGCATCCTCCGCTCCCTGCCAG
>JAAAOG010000152.1 GCA_009909005.1 Alphaproteobacteria bacterium
GGCGGCGGCGGCGCCGCCTCCGGCTGTGCGGCGGCAGCCGGCTGGCGCCGCCGCCCGGCGCTGGGACGAACGACTGTCCGCTCGGCGTCGTCTTCCGGTTCGGCGAACGGATCGTCCTGGCTCATCACGCATTCACCCCTTGATGGCCCACAGCTCGAGCTGGAGGTTGGGATAATCGCCGGCCACATGGATGGCCAGGCCGCCCGAGGACTGCAATTCGCGCCAGAAGGGGCTTGCCCGCTCAAGCTCGAAATAGATGACCCCGGGATGGTAGGCGATCTGGCGCGGCGCGACCGGCAGCGCGCGCAGGCGAATGCCCGGCACGGCGCTGTTCACCAGCTCGCGGATCTTTTCGACGGGACCGATCGTGACCTCGGTCGGGAACAGCCGGCGCAGCTGCTCGGCCTGCTTTTCCGCCTTGACCGACAGTACGAAGCTGGCGGATGCGAGCAGGCTGCGATCGGCGATCTTGGCCACCCGGATGCCGTATTTGCGCTCCTCCAACGGAATGGGGATCGCGGTCTGCTCGAGCACGGCACTCAGGAAGTGCCGCAACTCCCGCATCACCGGCTGAAAGGTGCGCTGCAGGTCGTCATGCTTGTAGGCTGGGAAGGCCGGCGGCCGCTTGCGCTCGGCAACGAAGGTGGCCATTTCCCCCGCCATGGCGACGGCAAAGCCGTAAAACGCCTCGGGATGCACCTTGTCGGCATGCAGGATATGGCTGAGCACCGGCTCGTATCGGTTGACGGCCTGAAGCAGCAGGAAATCGGCAATCTCGGCGACGCCCTTGGTGCCGGATTCGGCGACCCGCGCCCCCAGCGCCTCGCCGCGATGGTGGATCAGGCCCTGCAACTCGGCGATGAAACCCGAGAGCACGGGTGAGGCGGCCGAATCGAGGGTCGGCGGAATGAAACCCTCGTCGAGGACGACATTCTTGTCGGCCCGCACCTCGATCACCCGGGCCAGCCCGAGGCAAGAATAGCCCGCCAGTTCTTCCGTCTCCAGACCGAACCGCAACCGCATGCGGCCGATCTGCAGCGGCGCCACGGTTTCCGACCCGGCATTTGCGTCGTGCGCCTCATACTCCTCGATGGCGAAACGCGCCGTGGTCTCCTCCTTGCCGGCCATGTCGAATTCGATGCCGCCCGGCTGCTGCACCGGGGCCGTCAGATAGACGACGCAATTGCGGGTCTGCTCGGGCAGCGTCAACGGCGGCGGATGGTCGGCAAGCTCAGGAATGGCGAAGGGCGTGCCGTCCTCCAGAATGCCGCGGCAATGGCTGACCGCGAACTTCCCGGTCGACAGCATTTCACGATTGATCTGCAGTTCGGTGATTCCCCAGCCATAGGGGCGCAGGGGACCGGCAGCCCCCCGCACCAGCCGTTCCATATACCGGTCGAACTGCTGGAAATGCTGGGTCCGGAGGAACATCCCCTCCGACCAGACGACCTTGTTATCCGTCGCCATCGATTCGCCTATGCCCGTTCCTCGCGCAGTCTACCGGACGGGAGACGCCGTCCCGCCGGCCCTGTGCCATCAGCTCGCACCGTCACCGCCGCGCCGGGACACCGAGACGTCGAGACGCCCGATCCGCACCACCACCGTGCTGGTCTGATGGGCCGGAACGACAAACCCCTCCCGCCAGCGGGCCTGATCAATATCACGGAAATTTGCGAGAATGCCGATATATCGGGTGTCCGGCGACAGCTCCCGCGCCAGGGTCTCGCGGCCGCCCGGGGCGACGACGATGTCGGACGAGTCACGCAGGTCGGAGCCCAGCGTCGCTTCCGGCTGTTCGAAGAGCTGGAAGAAATCGCCTTCCTGGAAGCTGCTCGGGCCGGTCAGTTCGTAGACCCTGACCACGGTCGGCGACGGACGCCCGGCCTGGTCGGGATTGGCATCGGGGCTCGCTTCCACCACCATCTGCACGCGGGTCGGTGGCGGCGGCGGCGGCGTCACGCAGGCCATCAGCGCCGGCACGACCAGCGCCAGCAAAAGCAGTGCGGGCAGAAAAGCGGTCGATTTCCGTTGCCCGGGGACACGCCGCGGCATCCGGGTCTCACATACGCTCATCATTCCTGAGGCTCCTTCTTCTGCCTTTTTCAGCCTTCTGTTTCCGCAGACCGTTTCCGTACACCGCCGCTGCCGCCCGCCGCAGAAGGGTCGGCAATCATCCGACCCCCAGTCTAGCCGAACCGCGCCGGATTTCATCGTCCCTTCTGCACCGGCCGGTCGCGCGTCGTCGCCTGGCTCAGCTGCTTCTCATAGGCCTTGGTGAATTCCTTGCCGAACAGCCCATGGAAATCGTCCTCGGCCTCCCGGGCGATCTCATCATACAGCTCGCGGAACAGCTCCCAATACTTGGCTTTGCGGGCGCTGGGCAGGATGCTGTCCCAGACCGACTGCTGTTCCAGCCGGCGCTGCAAGGCGTCGGGATTGAACCGGTGCAGCAGAGCGGTCAGGGCCACCTGCATGCCGGTCATCACCGCCAGCTGGTGCGCCTTCAGGTCATTGAAGGCCTCCCGCGTTGCCCGTTCCGGCGGCAGGTAGCCATGGCGCGGCTGGACCAGAAGCGCCTGCATGGCATCGTCCACATCGACGGCAAATTTGAAGGGGTTGTTTTCCGTCGGGCGGATCATCGTGCGTTCGGAAACCCGGAACTCGTCACGGATCGAGGCGCGGACCTTCAGCACGTCGATCAGCCCCTGCACCATCTCCCGCATCATGCCGCCGGCCCGATAGAGCAGTTTCTCGGCCGCCTCGTCGGAAAGGCCGCTGTCCTCCAGCCCGCAGGCCGCCATGAAAGTCCGGACCGGATCGCCGGACCGTCCTTCGCCCCCCGCCTCCGGCGCTGCCGCTCGCTCGCTCCGGGGTCTGCTGCGCTCCGCGCCGCCCTGGGGCGAGGAGGGCGAGGGAGTGGGCGGAATGGTGGAGGGATGAAAGGGCTCGCCACCGCCCGCTGCGGTCTCCGGTGGTCCGGACCGGGCACGGCGTGGCGGCGATGGCCGCACCGGACCCCGGTCCCCCTCGCGGCCCTCGCCGGCCGGTGGCGGCGGCGGGGGCGGCGGACCGGCGGGTGCGCCCGGGGCGGGGCGGCGGGCAGCGCGCGGATGTGAGGCCGTCGGCTCCGCCGGCGGCGGCAGTTCGTCCTCCTCCCCCGTCTCCCCGCCTTCACCGAATTCGTCCCAATCCTCCGGAATGACCGAGCGCCGGCCGGGTGCCGGCTCGCCGGGCGAGGTCTCGAACGGCGAGCGGGCTTCCCGGCGCCGCGGTTCGGGCGGTGCCGGCTCGGCGAACGGCTCCGGCGGCTCCGGCTTTTCGAAAGGCGGGGGCGCCGGCCCCTCGTCGGCGAATGGCGGCTCTTCCGGCGGCGGCGGGGCCGGCCGGCCGGACGGACGCTGCGCACCCGGCAGGGAAAAGGCCTGGTGGTGCTCCGGCACATGGTCGGCGACGGAGTGTCCTTCCCAATCCTCATCGCCGCCCTCGGGCCCGAACAGATCGGCATCGTCCGGAATGATCGCGCGCCGCCCCCCGCGCTTCGGCTCGCCGAACGGGTCATCGGGATGCGCCGAACCGGCCGACCTCGACCGCTCCTCCTCGAAGCCGAACTCATCCTGCCCGGCGCCCTCCGCGCCGATGCCGAAGCGGTCGAACTGTTCGTCGCTGTCCTTGTCCACCCCGTCGAAATCGGCGGCGAAGGGATCGTAGCCGGCGGCACGGCTGCCCGGGCCCACCGAGGGGCGCTTGCGGAAGGGGTCCTCCCCCGCATCGGCCGGCGCCGGCTCGTCGAAGGATGCCGGCTCGTCATAGGGCTCAGGCAGATCGAGCCCGGCGCCCGGCCCCATGGTCGGCTCCTGAGCGAAGGGCTCGTCCAGGCCGAAATCGCCGGCCTCTTCAAACCGGACATCGATCTCATAAGGTCCCAGCCGCAACAGATCGCCGTCCTGCAGGATCGCCGAATTGTCCCGGCCGAGCGGTTCCCCGCTGTTGTTGAGGAACACGCCGTTCGAGCTGGTATCCGTGAGCGAAAACTGGCCGTCGACGAACTCGACTACACAATGGTTCTTGGAGAGATGCCGCTGCGGATCGGGCAGCACCCAGTCGTTTTCCTTGCCGCGACCAATGGTCAGGCCACCGTCTTCGATGACTTTGCTGGTTTCGGTGAGGCTGACTTGCGGGTCCAGGCTATAGGCCGTCAGAATCAGTTTCATCGCCGTTCCCCTGCCGGGTCCGTCTTTACTTCCGCATCCCGGACATCCGGTCGATTGCTTGATTCTGGTTTTACAGGATGCGTCACCGGTCGTCCATGGCGACTGTCGGGAGGGCCGGCGCCGTTTTGTTGCGGGGATGCCCACCGATCTGCGCGCTTATCAGCCCCGCCCCGGGGCTTTAACGACCATAGAGATATGTGGGGCGCCGCCCCGCCCGTCTCGAGCACTGCCATTGCAGGCCGCGGCAAAGCGGAGCACGCGGCGGCCCGGCAGCCCCTTTGCCCGGGCCCGTCACCCTTTCGGCCGACCGGTGCCGCCATTGGCGATGTCGATCCCCTGCCCGATCATGCCTTCGAACCGGGCGGCCTGCCCGGCCGGATCGCCCTGGAACGCCGCCATCATCACGGCGCTGAACACCGCCGCGGGCGTCATATTATCCCCCGGCGGCACCGCATCCGCGCCCGCCGGCGCCAGGCTGCCGCCGCTCCAGCCGGCCGCCGCCGCGGCCAGGGCCGAGGGCGAACCCGCGAGATTGGCGGCCTCCGCCTTGGCCAGAGCCTCGCGCCGCTTCTCGTCGCTCGGCTTGAAGACCCAGGCCTCGGCCGCCTCCAACGCAGCCAGTTCCTTCGGCTTCGGCGTCTCGGGGAGGTTGTCGCGCGCACACAGGCAGGCCCACCAGGCGGCTTCGCGTTTCGGCAGGCCGTGGGCCAGCAGCTTGAGGGCGTCGGGATAGAGCTTTTTCTCGAGCAGCGAAGCCAGGAACGCCGCCGGCGTGGCCGTTTCGGTCAAGAGCGGTTCGGCCTCTTCGGACAGCTTGAACGGGGCGCAGAGTTGCGCGGCGGTCTCCGCCTTCACCTTGGTCAGGGGACCGGTTTCCATGTCGATTCGACTCCGTGGACTGCAGCCGGGCTCAGTTGATTTTCACCATCATGCCCTGGATCGTCATGACGGCCCCGGCCTGAATATCCATCGTTGCCTGACTGTTGATGGTGATCATGCCGCCGCGGATCTCGATTCCGCTTTGTGTCAGCGTGATCGTATTGGTGCCGACCTTGAGTTCGATCTGCACGCCGGCCTCGATGGAAATATTTCGGGCGGCATAAGTCGACTGGTTGCCGGCCGACACGTCGAGGCTGTCATTGCCCTGGCTGACCGTGATCGACCGGTTGCCCTGACTGACGGTGACGGTCTCATCGCCTTCCTCCACCGTCTCCGTGCGATTGTTGTGGATGGTGTTGGTCTGGTCGTTGCCGACATACTCGGTGTCATTGTTTTCGACGTGCCGGTCGAAGTCCTTCTCGGCGTGGAAATAGATCTGTTCCTGGCCGGTCTTGTCCTCGAATCGCAGTTCGTTGAAATTGTCGGCGCCGCCACCCTGGGAGCTGCGGGTGAGAATGCCGCTCTGCGTCTGGTTGGCCGGCAGGGTATAGGGCTCGCGATTGACGTCGTTATAGACGCTGCCGGTGATCAGCGGCCGATCCGGATCGCCTTCCAGGAAGCTGACCACGACCTCGTGGCCGATGCGCGGCACGAACACCGCGCCCCAATTCTGCCCGGCCCAGGGCTGCGCGACCCGCACCCAGCACGAACTGTTCTCGTTCTTCTGGCCGTAGCGGTCCCAGTGGAACTGCACCTTCACCCGGCAGTATTGGTCGGAGTGGATTTCGCTGCCGCTGGGCCCGACGACGACCGCCGTTTGCGGCCCGTGCACCATGGCCTTGGGCGTCACTCGCGGCGGCCGGTAATCGATGGTCGCCGGCGCACAAATAAAGCTGTTGCTGTAGCGCGGCGGCTCCGCCGCGGCCTCGCCAGCGACATGGGTATAGTCGCTGCCGGAATGGCGGATCCATGTGATGACGTATTGCTTGCCCTGCTCCGTGTCGAGATTGGACAGGCCGAAAATCGCCCCCGGCGTAAAGGTCCGGCAGCGGCTGGACCCCTGGACGATCTCGTGCTCCGATTCCTCCGCCTCCATATGCACCTTGGTGAACTCGTTGCCGGGTGCCGTCTGCTTGTACCGCCCCGGATAGTCGTAGAATTCATAGGCCGAATTGCCGCTCAAACTGACCAGGCTGGTCGCGCGTGTGGTCAGGTCGGTGCGCGATTGTTCGTAATTGTAATCACGCTGTGCATATTTGCCGGTCGTGTAGTCGAACCCGCGGGACCAGGCGAATATATCGTCCCAATCGGTGTCCCCGTAGAGAAATTCGACATTCTGCTCGACGGCCTCGTCATAACCGACTTTGTTGTCGCCGAGGACCAGCTGGTGCCGCCCCTGCTCATGCCGGTGAAAATAAAATATTCCCTCCTCTTCCATCAGGCGGGACACGAAGTTGAAATCCGTCTCCCGGTACTGGACACAGTATTCCCGCTGAGGGTGCTCCCCGCGCACACCGTTCAGAACATACTCCGTCAAACCGCGATCCTGGAAGACTTCCTCAATGATGTCGAGGAAGCGCTGTTCCTGGAAAATCCGGCAGTCGGAATTGCGGGTCAGGAACCACAGCGCCGGCACGATTTCCGCCGTGTAGACCCGCAGCCGCTGCTGCATCCAGCCGGCAGCGGAGAAATGCTTGCAGATACCGTTCCAATACCGCCGCGTTCCGTCGCCGCGCAGGCAGCTGAAGGTGATCGATTTGCCGAGGATTTCGTTCGGGTCGAGATCCTCCTCCTCCGAGAGCATTTCCAGGCGGTAGGTAAAGAGGCGGGACAGGGCCTCCTCGCCCTCGAAGGCCGTCAGCTTCAGGACATCGGGACCGAAGGGCGTTTCGATGGTGAGAAAACGCTCCTGCTGTTGAATAAAGACCCCCGTCATATCCCTCCTCCTGACAGTCGCACCGGGCGGGGTGGCGCTCTACCGCCGACACCATTGCCTGAAACCGGCAGGCGACCCGTCCGGAATTGCGACCGGCAAAACGCGCCAACACCGATGGTCTCAGCATAGTCCGACGGGCAAGGGTTCCGCAAACCGGAGAGGCCGTGCTCGTCCCCGACCCACACCGCGGCGTTGAAGCGAAGAAGCGGGGCCGGAGCCCCGCTTCCGCACGCCCGAAAGCGCGTCAAATCCGGCTCAGCCCGTCTTCGTCGCGGCCAGATCGTATTCCGCCGGCAGCTGGTTGGTCACCTTGTGGGCCTCATTGTAGGTCTTGTAGTTCATGCGGATCTTGGTGAAGTTGAGGCTCACCGACTCCGTCGGCCGATCACCGCCGCTCGACACCGAATAGCCGCTGACCAGGGCATTGGTCAGTTCGTATTCCATGTAGATGTCGCCGGGATTGCCCGTGGTGACGAGGTGGATCTTCACCAACTTGCCGGCATGGCCGCCGCAGGCTTCCTGGAACAGCGGTGCCGATGACGAGTCCATGATCTTGGTCAGGGTGACTTCGCTGACCGACGGCTCCGAAGCCTCGCGGTTCTGGGCCGAACCGGTTGGCGTCATGATGGCGCGCCCGACGCCCCACTGCATCGAATCAATATCCAGCCACTTCTTGTGCTCTTGGTGCGTGGCGTCGCCGGGAATGCCTTCGATATGAACGTAGATAGCCATTTTCGTCCTCCATGAAACTCTCAAAGGTCCCGCCCCCGACATTTGCCGGGGCCCGGCGACCCGGTGCAACCCCGCAGCGGCCAATCGGATTGCGCTTGGCAGCTACCTCCATCCCCTTCGAAGCCGTTTCTGCGCGGCCCCTTTCGGTCTGCCTTCAAGCTCGCCGACATCAGAATATTTAGGAACCAACTATGACGAAAATTCGGCCACTTCCGGGAGCACTGACGCTGATCCTCCGTCAATTTCGCGGCGGCTGAAAGAGTTGCCGCCGTGCCTTTAAAATGGGGATGCAAGTCCGGCCACGATTACGGCTTGTCACACTGATCCGATGTCGTGCCGGATCGGCGATCCAAGACCATGCGGCCAAGTCCCCGCACTTTCGAAGCAAGCCGCTCCCCGAAGCAAAGAAGCGGGGCAAGAGCCCCGCTTCCGAAATCGTCTGCATAAAATCCGTTCGAGGATCACCCGGTCTTGGTAGCCGCCAGGTCATACTCCGCCGGCAGCTGGTTGGTCACCTTGTGGGCTTCGTTGTAGGTCTTGTAGTTCATCCGGATCTTGGTGAAGTTCAGGCTCACCGACTCGCTCGGCCGTTCGCCACCGGTCGACACCGAATAGCCGCTGACAAGCGCATTGGTGAGTTCGTATTCCATGTAGATGTCGCCGGGGTTGCCGGTGGTGACGAGGTGGATCTTCACCAGTTTGCCGGCGGAACCGCCACAGGCTTCCTGGAAGAGCGGCGCCGACGACGAGTCCATGATCTTCGTCAGGGTCACTTCGCTGACCGAAGGCTCCGAGGCCTCGCGGTTCTGGGCCGAACCGGTCGGCGTCATGATGGCGCGCCCGACACCCCACTGCATGGAGTCGATATCGAGCCACTTCTTGTGGTCCTGGTGGGTGGAGTCGCCGGGAATACCTTCGATATGAACGTAAATGGCCATCGTCTTTTCTCCGTCATCGTCCGGAAGCCCCTGCCGCCGGCCATACCGGCAACACGGACGTGAAACCCCGCAGCCGCCAGGCCCATGGCCCGACCGCTGCCCTCTCGGGGCCGTTGACCCGGCCCCTGCTTCGGCCTGCCCTCAAGCCCGCCGACAGGAATGGAGATAGGGGGCAAATACGACCAAAATTCGGCCGCCCCCTGCACCAGTCATGCTCAAATGCGGGCAATTCAAAGGCACGTCACGAAACACCATAAGTGAGGTTGCCGCCCTCGTCCACGGAAACCTCCGCATGCCCAATCGGCTCGCTCGCCGCCATCCGCGAGAGGAAGCGACCGGCCAGCTCCGGCAGCAGCGTCTTGCTGAGAATGTGCTCGATATTGCGCGCCCCGGTTTCCGATTCGGTGCAGCGCGCGACAATCGTCTCCACAAGATCGTCGGAATAGGAGAAGTCCGCCCCATAGTTCTCGCGAACCCGCCGGGCGATTCGGTTGAGCTGCAGCTTGCAGATCAGGCGCATCACCTCCTCGCTCAACGGGAAATACGGGACAATGGTCAGCCGGCCCAGAAAGGCCGGCTTGAAGGTCTGCAGCAGGTCGGGCCGCAGCGCCTCCAGCAGGCCGGTTTCGTCCGGCATGGTCTCCGGGTCGGCGCAGAGATTGGCGATGGTATCGGTCCCGGCATTCGAGGTCATGATGATGACCGTATTCTTGAAGTCGATATCCCGGCCTTCGCCGTCCCGCAGCATGCCCTTGTCGAAGACCTGATAGAAGATGTCCTGCACGCCGGGGTGCGCCTTTTCCATCTCATCGAGCAGCACGACGCTGTAGGGACGCCGACGCACCGCCTCGGTCAGCACGCCGCCTTCGCCATAGCCCACATACCCCGGCGGCGAGCCCACCAAGAGGGAGACCTTATGCTCCTCCTTGAATTCCGACATGTTGATGGTTGTCACGTTCTGCTCGCCGCCATACAGGATCTCGGCAAGCGTCAGCGCGGTCTCGGTCTTGCCGACGCCGCTGGTGCCGACCATCAGGAAAACGCCGATCGGTTTGCGCGGATCGGTCAGCTTGGCGCGTGAGGTGCGCATGGCCTGGGCGATCACCTCCAGCGCATGCGACTGCCCGATAATCCGTTCCTCCATGCGCTCCTTGAGGCCGAGGATCGCCTGGATCTCGTCGGCCACCATCCGCCCGACGGGGATGCCTGTCCAGGCCGCGACCACGGCCGCGACGGCCTGGCCGTCGACCATCGGCGAGAGGAGCGGCTCCTCACCCTGCAGCGCGCGCAGCTGCCGGTTCAGACCGTCAAGCTCCGCCTGCCAGGCCTGCATCTCCGATTCCGACGGCGCCCGTTCCTCCGATCCGGCGGGCGGCGCCGCTTCGGCGGCCGCGGCGTCGCCGGCCGCTTCCTTTGGCGGCTCTACCTCGCCCGGCCCGGCACCCTGTTCGGGTGCGATGCCATGGGCCTTTTCGATCTTCGTGCGCAGTTCGCGGATCGAGCCGATCAGCTCCTTCTCCTGGTGCCAGCGGTCCTTAAGCGCCTGCAGCTCATCCTCGGTCTTCGCCTTCAGCTCGGACAGCTCTCCGATCTTGGCGGCATGCTGGGCACCCGTGGCCTGTTCGCGCTGGAGAATGCGGATTTCGACGTCGAGCTGTTCCACCCGGCGCTGCCGGTCTTCGATCTCGGCCGGGGTTGCCGACTGGCTCATGGCGACGCGGGCGCAGGCGGTGTCGAGCAGGCTGACCGATTTGTCGGGCAGCTGCCGGCCGCTGATATAGCGGTGCGACAGCCGCACGGCGTCGACCACCGCTTCGTCGAGGATGCGGACCTTGTGGTGCGTCTCCAGCGTCTCGACCAGGCCGCGCATCATCTCGACCGCAACCGACTCGCCGGGCTCCTCGACCTTGACGACCTGGAAGCGCCGGGCCAGCGCGGCGTCCTTCTCGAAGTACTTCTTGTATTCAGCCCAGGTGGTGGCGGCGATGGTGCGCAGCTCGCCGCGCGCCAGGGCCGGCTTCAAAAGATTGGCCGCATCGCCCTGGCCGGCCTGGCCGCCGGCGCCGATCAGCGTGTGCGCCTCGTCGATGAACAGGATGATCGGCTTGGGCGAGCCCTTGACCTCCTCGATCACCGCCTTCAGCCGGTTCTCGAACTCGCCCTTGACGCCGGCACCGGCTTGCAAGAGGCCGAGATCGAGGGTCCGGATGGTGACGTTGCGCAGCATCGGCGGCACGTCGCCCTTGTGGACCCGGAGCGCAAAGCCCTCGACCACCGCCGTCTTGCCGACGCCCGCCTCGCCGGTCAGGATCGGGTTGTTCTGGCGCCGTCGGGTGAGAATGTCGACGATCTGGCGGATTTCGAAGTCGCGGCCCAACACCGGATCGATCTTGCCGGCCGCCGCCCGGGCGGTCAGATCGATGGTGAACTGGTCGAGCGACGGCGTCTTGCCCTTGCCGATCGGCGATTCGCCGGCCGGCGCGCCCTCGGGCCCGGCCGCTTCTTCCTCCTCTTCCGGATGTTCGGCCTCGCGGGTCTTCGCGGCGATGCGGTTGAGATCGCGCTTCAGGTCCTCGACGGGGATCTTCGAGAACTGCCCGGATGCCCGGGCGGCCAGCAGCGACAGCATTTCCCCATCGAGCAGCGCCACAAGCACATGGCCGGACCGGACCGCCGAGGCGCCATATTGCAGCGAGGCCAGGCCCCACGCCTCCCGCGCCAGCTGGATCAAGTTCTGCGACAGCCCCGGGGCCCGCGAATTGCCGGTCTTCAGCTTGTCCAGGACCCGCGTGAGATCCGAGACGACACGCGCCTGGTCGACGCCGTAATGGTGGAAAATGACCGGAATGTCGGTATTGGGATTGTCGATCAGCTTCAGCAGCCAATGTTCGATCTCGACATTGTAATGCGACCGGGACTGGGTCAGACCCGCCGCCGCTTCCAGCGACCGCCGGCAGATATCGTTAAGCTTGCCGACCAGCGACTTCAGGTCTTCGGCTGCCATGGTCATCCTCCCTTCGACGGCGGTTCCTGAGGCAAGGAACCAAACAGGCGCATGGCGGCAGACTAAGACAATCGCCGGCGCAAATCAGCATTTTCTTTCGAGGACCAGGACAGGGGCATAGGCCCGGTTTTACTCCCGGAGGGCGATGATCGCCGGACCCGGTTCGCCGTTTCGGGAGTATCTGCGCGCATCGAGACCGCGAATCAGCCGCCGCGCCGCAGCGCTGCCGTCGCCAGGCCGGCACCGATCAGCAGGCTGCCGCCGATCCGGTTGATCGTCCTCAGGACGGACGGCCGGCGGACCCAGGGCCGCAGCGATCCCGCCGCCAGGGCGAACAGCGCGGCATTGACCGCAGCCAGCGTGACGAAACTGGTGCCCAGCACCAGCATTTGCGGCAGCAGCGGCGCGGCCGGCGTCAAGAACTGCGGCACGAAGGCGACGAAGAAGGCGATGCTCTTGGGATTGAGCGCGGTGACCATGAAAGCGTGGCCGAAGAGCGCCCGTCCGCGCTCCGGCCACGCCTTGGCCGGCGCCGCCACGGCCTTCGCCGCCACCGGCGGGATCGGGGCCCGCCACAGGCGAATGCCGAGCCAGATCAGGTACGCCGCCCCCGCCAGCTTGACGACGGTGAAAAGCGTCGCCGAGGCTGCCAGCAACGCCCCCAGCCCCAGCAAAGAGCCCGCCATCGCCACGGCGTCGCCGAGCGCCACACCCGGCACCGTCGCGAGCGCCGACCGCCGACCCTGCGACACGGCATAGCTGACCACCAGGATGACCGTCGGCCCCGGCACGATCAGGACAATCGCGCTGGCCACCACGAATGCAAGCCAGAGGTCAAGACCCACGGGTGTTACTCGCCGCCTCCCAGGGAGTGGACATAGACCGTCAGCATCTTGATGGTCGTGTCCTCAAGACGGTCGATCCAGGCCGGCATGACGCCGTGCTGCGGCTGGTTGATCTGGGCGATGATCTCGGCCCGCTCGCCGCCATAGAGCCAGATGCGGTCGGTCAGGTTCGGCGCGCCGAACTCCTGCAGGCCGGTGCTGTTCTCGCCATGGCAGGCGACGCATTGCTGGGCGAAAATTTCCGCTCCGCGCCCGGCCCGCTCGGCATTGTGCTCCTGTCCGGACAGCGACAGCACATAGTCGGCGACGTCGCCGATCTCGTCGCGCGACAGCAGGGCAAATTCGCCCCCGAAGGTCGGCATGATCGAGGTGCGGCTGTCCGGATTGTCATGCCGGATGCCATAGAGAAGCGTATAGTGGATGGCATCGAGCGTGCCGCCCCAGATCCACGCATCGTCGGCCAGCACCGGAAAGCCGCCCTGCACGCCGGCCCCGCCCTGGCCGTGACAGGGCGCACAATTATCGGCGAACGCCGCTTCGCCGCCGGCAAAGGCGAAACGGAACATGTCCGGGTCATCGATGATCGCAGCCGGGCTCATCTGCTCCAGCCGGTCATAATACTGCCCCTGCGCGGCGCGCGCTTCCGCCACCTGGCGGTCGAGAATGTCGCGCTGGCTGTACCCGATCACACCCTCGAAATAGCCGCCGATGCCGGGTACCGAGGGGTAGAGCAGGCTGTAGACCACCGCGAAAACGATGGTCACGTAGAACACGTACACCCACCATTTCGGCAGCGGCGTGTTCAGCTCCTTGATGCCGTCCCATTCGTGCCCGGTGGTTTCGGTTCCGGTGATCGAATCCTTCTCGACCTTGGTCGGCATGCTCAGCTCCCGTCACTCGCCATTGCCGCCATCGCCGTCATCCCCGTCATCGGCCTGCCGGTACGACCGCGCCCGCGTCCGCGGCTGGTCGTCTTCCAGCGGGATATAGCCATGGCGTTCCAGTTCCTGTTTCTTCCTGGGCCGGAAGACCCAGACAACGATGCCGACGAACAGCACCAGCAGCCAGACGACCCAGAATCGCTGGGCCAGGGCGACGATGTCGGCCAGTTCCATGACGCGTCCACACCCCTGCCGTTACTGCCGCAGGTCCTCGGTCGAGTACTGGGAGAAGTCGACCATCTGGCCGAGGATTTGCAGATAGGCGACCAGCGCGTCCATTTCCGTCAGGCGCTCGGGGTCGCCGTCGAAATCGCCGGTCGCCGCATTCGGATAGCGCTCCAGCAGCCCCGAGAAATCGGCGTCGGGATCGGCCTGGGCCCGCATGTCGGCGGCCGCATTGGCGACCATATCTTCGGTATAGGGCACGCCGACGGCGATATTGGCGCGCAGATTGTCGGCGATCGCGTTCGGCTCGAGGGTGCGGTCGACCAGGAAGCCATAGGGCGGCATCACCGATTCCGGGACGATGGCACGCGGGTCGATCAGGTGCGCGACATGCCACTCGTTGGAGTACTTGCCGCCAACCCGCGCCAGGTCCGGTCCGGTGCGTTTCGAGCCCCATTGGAAGGGGTGGTCATACATGCTCTCCGCCGCGATGGAGTAATGGCCGTAGCGTTCGATCTCGTCGCGGAAGGGCCGGACCATCTGGCTGTGGCAGACATAGCAGCCTTCCCGGATGTACACGTCGCGGCCGGCCAGCTCCAGTGGCGAGTACGGGCGTACGCCCTCCACCTCCTCGATGGTCGTGTCGATGGTGTAAAGCGGCACGATCTCGACGATCCCGCCGATGCCGACGGTGACCAGGATGAGAATGAGCAGGATGAAGCCGTTGCGCTCGATGCGGGCATGCCAGTCCATGGATGCGTGCTCCCTCGCTCACTCGGCCGGCCGGGCGGCGGCCGGGCTCAGCACCGGCCGCACCTCGGGTTCTTCGGCGATGTCGCCGCGCGCCGTACGCCAGAGATTGTACGCCATGATCAGGGACCCGACGAGGAACAGGATGCCGCCCAGCGCCCGGATGACATAGAAGGGGTGCATCGCCTCGACCGTCTCGATGAAGGAATAGGTGAGGAAGCCCAGCTCGTCATAGGAGCGCCACATCAGCCCCTGCATGATGCCGGAGATCCACATGGCGGTGATGTACAGGACGATGCCGATGGTGGCCGTCCAGAAATGCCATTCCACCAGCCGGCGGGAGTACAGCTCCTTGGCCTTCCAGAGCACCGGCACCAGGAAGTAGATCGCCCCGAATGAGATGAAGGCGACCCAGCCCAGCGCGCCGGAATGGACATGGCCGATGGTCCAGTCGGTATAGTGGCTGAGGGCGTTGACCGGGCGCACCGACATCAGCGGCCCCTCGAAGGTGCTCATGCCGTAGAAGGCGACGGCGACCACCAGGAAGCGCAGCACCGGGTCGGTGCGCAGCTTATCCCAGGCCCCGGACAGCGTCATGATGCCGTTGATCATGCCGCCCCAGGACGGCATCCACAGCATCACCGAAAAGACCATGCCGAGGGTCTGCGACCATTCCGGCAGCGCCGTATAGTGCAGGTGATGGGGGCCGGCCCAGATATACAGGAAGATCAGCGACCAGAAGTGGACGATCGACAGGCGGTAGGAATAGACGGGGCGGTTGGCCCGCTTCGGGATGAAGTAATACATGATCCCGAGAAAGCCGGCGGTCAGGAAGAAGCCGACCGCATTGTGCCCGTACCACCATTGCGTCAGGGCATCCTGGACGCCGGCGAAGAGCGAATAGCTCTTGGTCCCGAACAATGACACCGGCACTGCGAGGTTATTGCCGATGTGCAGCATCGCAATCGTGACGATATAGGCCAGGAAGAACCAGTTGGCGACGTAGATGTGCGGCTCCCGCCGCTTCGCCAGGGTGCCGAGGAAGACCACCAGATAGGTGACCCAGACCACCGTCAGCCAGAGATCGGCGTACCATTCCGGCTCGGCATATTCGCGGCTCTGGGTGATGCCCATGATGTAGCCGCTGGCCGCCAGGACGATGAACAGCTGATAGCCCCAGAACAGGAAATTCGCGACGTCCGGGCCACCGAACAGCGAGGCCCGGCAGGTCCGCTGCACGCAGTAGAGCGAGGTCGCGAACAGCGCGTTGCCGCCGAAGGCGAAGATCGCCGCCGACGTATGGACCGGCCGCAACCGGCCGAAGGTCGTCCATTCGAGCCCGAGATTGAGGACCGGGAAGGCCAGCTGCAGGGCGATGAAGACACCGGCCAGGAACGCCACAATGCCCCAGAACATGGAGGCAATCGTGAACAGCCGGATCACCTCTTCATTGTACTCGACGGCCTCGGACGGCGGCGCCGCCTGCGCCTCGCCCGCGCCGGCCGCTGTTCCGCCGCCGGTCCCGGCCATTGCCGTATCGGTAATCGTCATCCCCTTCCCCGTCGACTCGACCCCGCCCGGGCATGGCCCGCTTTGCCGCCCCGGCCGCCGACCAGCGGATGCCCCGCTGCGGCGCGCAAAGGAGAGTTGTTTGCGGACACCCGAAGACCCTGTCAAAGTCGGGAGCCCCGGCGACTCCCGCATTGACACAAGTCAATGCTACGAGGGGGGCTATCAGTCAACGCTTTCCACACATGAATTAGGGTTGTCGCGACGACCGGTCGCGTACAGCCGGGCGTACGCGTCGCGCCCGGCGGGCGCGTACGTTGGCCGATCCCGACGAAAAGCTTTAGCCGCGCGACGTTGAGTCTTATGATAAACGCACCGCGGCATGAAGGCGCGGACGCGGCAACCGATCGTCTCGCGGTTTACAAGATGACGACGGGCGCCTTGTTCGAGGGAGGAACGTCATGGCAGAGGCCATCGCTTTCGGGTCGGTCCCCGGCCCCCGCATCAACACGGTCGACCTGGACCGGCCCTGGGCGTGGCTGAGCGCCGGCTGGCGGGACCTGCGCCGCAGCCCCGGCATCGGCCTCAGCTATGGTGCGATTTATGCGCTGATCGGCTTTGCGCTGACCACCGTGCTGTGGCTGTCGCATGTGCTTTATCTCAGCCTGCCGATCGCGGCCATGTTCACGTTTGTCGGGCCGATCGCCGCCGTGGGTCTCTATCAGGTGAGCCGCAACCTGGCGGCCGGCGAGCCGGTGAGCTTCGCCGACTCGCTCACCGCCTGGAAGGCCAATCCCGGCCAGATCGCCCTGATGGGCGTCGCGATGCTTCTGTTCGCACTCGCCTGGATGCGCATCGCCTTCCTGCTCTTCATGCTGTTCTTCGGCAACGCACCCATGGCGCCGGAGGCTCTGGTCATGGTCGACCGCATCCTGGAGCCGCAGAACCTCGACTTCCTGATCATCGGGACAGCGATCGGCGCCGTCCTCTGCGCGGTGGCCTTCGCCATTTCCGTCGTGTCGATCCCCATCCTGCTCGACCATCCGGAGGCGAACGTGATCACCGCGATCCTGACCAGCCTGCAAGTGGTCAAGGCGAATTTCTGGGTGATGGCGCTTTGGGCCTGGCTGATCGCCGTCTTCGTCGTGGTCGGTCTGGCAACGCTTTATGTCGGCCTGATCATCACCCTGCCGCTGATCGGGCACGCCAGCTGGCACGCCTACAAGGACCTTGTCGGCTGGCCGGGCGAGGCCCCGGGCAATTTCGAAATCTGAGGGCTGGAAGACGACACTGCACACCTGCCGGAACGTCGCAGCCACTTGATGGGCCGCGGCGCTTTCGGCTAAAGGTTTTGCGTGACCGGGAACGGCTGTCGCATTTTGCGGGTCGACGGCGCGGCTGATCAGGAGAGACGGGGATGGGCAATATCGGAAACTGGGTCATGGGCGGCGTGATCGGCTTTCTTGGCCTGCTCGGCCTGTTCATGGCCAGCCGCGCCGAAGATGACATGTTCTATTTTGCCGGCATTCTGCTGTTCGTCTTTGCGATCTTTTTCGTTTTCCGCCTGATCGGCAAGTACACCGCCCAGAAGACAGTCACAACCGACCACTGACGACTACCACTGACTACCGACCACGCGGCGGCAGCCACCCGGTCAGCGGTTGCCGCCGGGCACCCAGAGGACGTCGCCATCGCCGCGGGCATTCAGCCAGCGGGCCAGCACGAAGAAATGGTCGGACAGCCGGTTGACGAACCGCACGGCGATCGGGTTCACCGGCTCGACCTCGGCCAGAGCGGTCACGTCCCTTTCGGCCCGGCGCACCACCGTTCGGGCCAGATGAAGGTAGGTCGCGGCGGCCGACCCGCCGGGCAGCACGAAGCTCTTCAGCGGCGCGAGATCGGCATTCAGCCGATCGCACTCCTCCTCCAGCCGGGTGACCTGCGCCTCGATAATACGCAAAGGCGGGAATTCCGGGTTTTCCTTCTCCGGCGTGCAGAGATCCGCACCGAGATCGAACATGTCGTTCTGGATGCGCATCAGCATCTGGTCGATATCGGCCAGGTCGCCCCTCGCCTCCGGTCCCAGGTGCAGCCGGACCAGCCCGAGAATCGCATTGGCTTCGTCGACGGTGCCATAAGCGGTGACCCGGAGATCGTGTTTCGCAACCCGGGTGCCGTCGCCGAGCGAGGTCTTTCCCTTGTCACCGCCGCGCGTATAGATGCGGGTGAGTTGAACCATCGGAAAAAACCTCCTTCGTCCGGATCACGCCGACGGACAAGCCGGGATTGCAAGGTGATCAGGCCATGGAGAGCATCGCTGCAGCAAAGAATGCCAGGGCAAGACCTTGGAAGATCACCCGGTACTGCATGAACTTGTTGCTTTTCCGGCCTTCCGTGTCCTTGCCGCCCGCCATGGCCACCAAGCCTCCAAACAGTGACACCAATACGGCGAGCATGGCAAGACCCATCAATACGAAGAAGACGATACCCATGTGGTGACCCCCAAATTTTCTGTGACATTGTCAATCATGGTCGCCGGCCCGAACGTTTCGAGCCGGTGCGACATACGGTCATAGTCGGTCGGGAAAGCCGGCTCGGACCGTCGTCCTTGCGTGCCCCGGCTCAGGCGCCGCCGCCACCGCGCGTCAGCTGCAGGAAAATATCTTCCAGGTCCGTCTGCTCGGTCGTCAGGTCGGCGATCCGGCAGCCCTGCGCCTGCAGCCCGTTCAGGATATCGCCGACCCGCGTTTCGCTCGGCCGGTACCGGACGACCAGACGATTGGGTTCAGGCAATTCGACGCAGCAGCCGGGCAGGCTGTCGGGCGGCTCGGCCAAGGCCTCCATCAGGATGACGATCAGCGATTTGCTGTCGACCCGGGCCAGCAGATTGGCTGTGGTGTCGCAGGCGACCACCCGCCCGTGATTGATAATGGCGATGCGATCGCAGAGTTCCTCTGCTTCCTCCAGATAATGGGTGGTCAGGAGCACGGTCGTGCCCGCGGCATTCAGTGCCCGGACCTGCGCCCAGAGCTGCTGGCGCAGTTCGACATCGACGCCCGCCGTCGGCTCGTCGAGCACCAGGACCGGCGGCGCATGTACCATCGCCTTGGCGACCATCAGCCGGCGGCGCATGCCGCCCGACAGGGTGCGGGCATAGGCGTTGGCCTTGTCGGTCAGCCCGACCAGCGCCAGGAGGTCTTCGGTGATCCGCTCGCGCCGCGGCACGCCATAGAGCCCCGCCTGCAGGTCGAGCAGTTCGCGCGGCGTGAAGAACGGGTCGATGTTCAGCTCCTGCGGCACCACCCCGATCGCGGCGCGGGCCTGGCGCGGCGTGGCATCGATGTCGAAGCCCCAGATCTGCGCGCTGCCGCCTGACTTGATCACCAGGCCGGCGAGGATGTTGATCAGGGTCGACTTGCCGGCGCCATTGGGCCCGAGCAGGCCGAAAAGAGAGCCGCGCGGGATGTCGAGATAGAGGTCCTTGAGCGCGTGCTTGGGGGGCGCCTTGCCCTCCCCCTTGTACGTCTTCTCCAGGGCGCGCACCGACACGGCCGCGGCCGGCAGGGAACCCGGCGCCGGCGCCGGACCGGTCTGTCCGCTTGGTCCGCTCTGTCCGCTGCGTTCGGCCGTGGCGAGGCTCATCGGTCCTCCCGCCACGGCGGCCTGCCGCTGTCCGGAGCCGCACGCCTCATGCCTGCCGGGCCTCGATGACGCGGCGGCGGATGTCGCGCGTGCGGGCGAACAGCTGCGCCAGGGTGTCGCCGTCGCCGCGCCGGATCGCCTTCTGCAGCGCCGTCAGGTCCTCGGAAAAACGCTGCATGATCTCCAGCGCCGCCTCCTTGTTGGACAGGAAGATGTCGCGCCACATCACCGGGTCGGAGGCGGCGATGCGGGTGAAGTCGCGAAAGCCGGAGGCCGAGAACTTGATCACCTCCTGCTTGATGTCCTCCCCCAGATCGTCGGCCGTCCCGACAATGGTGTACGCGATAAGGTGGGGCAGGTGCGACGTGATCGCCAGCACCCGGTCGTGATGATCGACGGACATTTCCTCGATCAGCGACCCCATGCCCCGCCACAGCGCCGCCAGCCGGTCGATTGCCGCACGGTCGGTGCCGGCGGGCGGCGTCAGGATGCACCAGCGCCCCTCGAACAGCTCGGCAAAGCCCGCTTCCGGGCCGGAATGCTCGGTGCCGGCCACCGGATGGGCGGGCACGAAATGGACGCCCCCGGGGACCAGCGGTGCCAGGTCGCGCACGACGCAGCCCTTCACCGAGCCGACATCGGTGAGCACGGCCCCCGGCGCCAAAGCCGGTGCGATGGCGGTCGTCAGCGGCACATAAGCGCCGAGCGGCGCACAGAGCATCACGCAGTCGGCATCGATGACGGCTGCGGCCGGGTCGGCCTCCGCCCGGTCCACCAGCCCCAGTGCCAGTGCCGTCGCCCGCGTCCGCTCGGAGCGGGCATGGCCGACGATCTCGCCAACCAGGCCCCGGGCCCGCGCGGCGCGCGCCACGGAGGAGCCAATGAGTCCGATGCCGAGCAGGCACAGCCGCCGGAAGACCGGTTGGCCTTCGCCCCCTTCACTCATGCCGCCTCTCCCAGGAACGCGCCAACGGCATCGACCACGGCCGGCATATCCTCCGCCGTGCCGATGCTCATGCGCAGACAGTGCGGCAGGCCGTACGCCCCCATCTGCCGGACCAGAATGCCGCGCTGCTTCAGCCAGAGGCGGGCCACTTCGGCCAGCTTTTCGGGCCGGCCACCGCGGCTGTCGGCCACGCCGGAAAAATCGATCAGCAGGAAATTGGCGATCGAGGGATGGACGGTCAGCCCGAGGTCCCGCAAACGGCCGGCCGTCCAATCCCGCCAGCCCACGGCGTGAACACGGGCCGCCTCGGTAAAGGCCGTATCGGCAATCGCCGCGGCGCCCGCCGCCTGGGCCGGGGTGCTGACGTTGAACGGCCCGCGTACCCGGTTGAGCACATCGGCGACGGGCGGCGGACAATAGGCCCAGCCGAGGCGCAGCGCACTCAACCCGTAGATCTTGGAGAACGTCCGGGTCATGACGACGTTCGTGGCGTCATGGACCAGCTCCATGCCGGAGCTGTACGCGTTGTCCGACACGTACTCGGCGTACGCCGCATCGACGACCAGAAGGACATGCTCCGGCAGATCGCCCCGGAGCCGGGCCAATGCCGCGGCGCTGACGAAGCTGCCGGTCGGATTGTTGGGATTGGCCAGAAAAACCAGCCGCGTCCGCGCGCTGACATGCTCGAGCAGGACGTCGACATCGGCGCAGAGGTCCGTCTCGGGCGCCGCGACGGGCCGCGCGCCGGCCGCCTTTGCCGAAATCGCGTACATCAGGAAACCGTGGGCGCTGTGCAGGACCTCGTCGCCCGGCCCGGCATAGGCGTTGATGAGCAGCGCGATCAATTCGTCCGAGCCGGCACCGCAGACGATCCGCGCCGGGTCGAGATCATGGCGGGCAGCGATGGCGGCCCGCAGGGCGACGGCCCCGCCGTCGGGATAGCGGTGCAGCGCGCCGGCGAGGTCGGAATAGGCCGCAACCGCCTGCGGGCTCGGTCCCAGGGGGCTTTCGTTCGAGGCGAGGCGGATGACCCGCTCGGCATCGGCCCGGCTCTCTCCACCGATGTAGGGCGCAATCTCCAGGACGCCCGGCCGCGGTGTCGGAAGTGCCATCTCAGCCCTTGTCCTTCTGCAGATCGGACGCCGGCAGCGGCATGCCGAAACCGCCGATCGGCAGGACCGTCTTGCCGACGCCGCCCAGCCGGTCCGAGAGCCGCGCCAGGCGCAGATCGTCATCGCCGATGAAGTCGACCACCTCGACCAGGTGCACCATGCCCGCGGCATCCTGCCCGACACCCGGACCGCAGCTCCAGAAGGCCACGGGGTGGAAGCCGGCCCGCTCGACCAGGTCCTTCAACCGGCTGCGGCTGACCGCTTCCGCCAGCTCGATACCGATCAGGCTGTGGTCGTCCCCCGTCGGTTCGAGGGGCAGCTGGCCGACGGCCAGGGCGCGCCGGGACTCGGTCCGCTGCGCCTGCATAACGGGGAGGCGGGAAATCACCCGAGGCCGCTTGCCATTGCCGGCCACCAGCGCCCGCCACCAGGGATCCACTTCCCGATCGTCCGGCCAGGGCACGACGGCGACCGTCGCCTTGCCGTCGAGGACCAGGCGGACGGCCTGGATCGGCGCCGCCACCGCGGTGATCGGGGTCAGGCTGCCGTAATGGTCCCGCGCCATATCCCACAAGTCCCGCGTTTCCGCGGTGACGGAAACGGCGACGGCAAAGGGGCTCTGCAGGCGATTGAAGCAGCCGAAAAGCTCGCGCCAGAGCCTGACGACCACGGACAGCGGGAACGAGCCGTCATGGCGGTCGGCCAGGCGCTTCAGGATCTGCGATTCCCGGGACGGCCGCATGGACGAGCCGCCCGCCCCCTTGGCCTGAGCGATCTCCTTGACGAGCGCGGCGCGGCGCATCAGCAGATCGTGGATCGTGTCGTCGATCCGGTCGACCTCCCGGCGCAGGGACTCGAGTCTGGTGGGTTCCGCTTCCATATACAGCGAGCATCTAACCGTTTGTGCACCGGGTCTAGTCCGCATGACCGGCGAATGCAAAAAGAATCCCGCCGGCCCAAGACCATTGACATGGGCCGCCAGCGGTCCCTAGCTACTGCGCTCTCCAATCCTTTGGCAAGGCGAATGGACGCAATGACGGCGACGGAGAGCCGGCCGCCCCTCACCGGCGACGGCACGACATCGTCACCCCTCGATCACAGCCAGCGCCTGGTGGTGCCGGTCGCGGAGCCGATGCCGCTCGACTGCGGGACTCCGCTTGCCCCGATCGTCATCGCTTACCGCACCTATGGCAAGCTCAATGCCGACCGGTCGAACGCCATTCTGATCTGCCATGCGCTGACCGGGGATCAGTTCGTTGCCGATCGCCACCCGGTGACCGGCAAGCCGGGCTGGTGGGGCCATATGATCGGGCCGGGCCGGCCCATCGATACCGACCGCTATTTCGTCATCTGCCCGAATGCCCTGGGCGGCTGCATGGGCACCACCGGCCCCAATTCCATCGATCCGGCGACCGGCGCGCCCTATGCCCTCGATTTCCCGGTGATCACGATCGGCGATATGGTCCGGGCGCAAAAGTTGCTGGTCGATGCGCTGGGGATCGATCAGCTGTTCTGCGTCATCGGCGGCTCGATGGGCGGGATGCAGGTTCTGCAATGGGCCGCCGACTATCCCGATTCGGTTTTCGGCGCAATTCCCATTGCTACCTCGTGGCGGCACACGGCCCAGAACATCGCTTTCCACGAGGTCGGCCGGCAGGCCATCATGAGCGATCCCGACTGGCACGAGGGCAATTACGACCGATTCGGCGTGCGGCCGACCCGTGGTCTGGCCATCGCGCGGATGGCGGCGCATGTGACCTATCTGTCGGAAACCGCCCTGCACCGGAAATTCGGCCGCAGCCTGCAGGACCGCAAGATGCTGAGCTTCGGTTTCGGCGCCGATTTTCAGGTGGAAAGCTATCTCCGCCACCAGGGAATCACCTTCGTCGACCGGTTCGATGCAAATTCCTATCTCTACATGACCCGGGCGATGGACTATTTCGACCTGGCATTGGGTCATGGCGGCCGGCTCACGCCGGTATTTCTGGGAACGCCCACCCGGTTCTGCATCGTTTCCTTTACCAGCGACTGGCTGTTCCCAACAAGCGAGAGCCGCCAGATTGTCCATGCGCTCAATGCCGTCGCGGCCAATGTCAGCTTTGTCGAAATCGAGAGCGACAAAGGCCATGATGCCTTTCTGCTCGACGAGCCGGAGTTTCTGCGGGTCCTGCACGGGTTTCTCGACGGCCTGGCCGAGCATCGTGGCCTCGGCCCGGCAGACACCGGCCCGGATCCCGATTCCCGGGCCGCAGGTCAACCATGACGCAGGGCGGCGTTTCCGATGTCGTGGATGCGGTGAGCGAAAACGGCTCGCCGCTGCGCCGCGATCTGGCCCTGATCGCCGAGATGATCCCGCCGGGCAGCCGGGTTCTGGACATCGGCTGCGCCGAGGGCGATCTGCTGCACCATCTCTGGCATGACAAGCATATTGACGGCCGCGGCATCGAACTCTCGCAGGCCGGCGTCCATGCCTGCGTCAGCCGCGGCTTGTCGGTCATTCAGGGCGATGCGGACACCGACCTTATCGATTACCCCGACCTGTCCTTCGATTATGCCGTGCTGAGCCAGACACTCCAGGCAACCCGCAGCCCGAGGGACGTGCTGGACAATCTCGTCCGCATCGGCCGCCATGCCATCGTCAGCGTTCCCAATTTCGGCTATTGGCGGGTCCGTTTGGCTCTTCTCTTCCGCGGACGCATGCCGGTCACGCCGAACCTGCCCTTCTCCTGGTTCGACACGCCCAACATCCATCTCTGCACGATTTCCGACCTGACCGCCCTCTGCGCCGACATGGAAATCATCATCGAGCGCAGCCTCATCATGTTTCCCAGGGGGGTCGCAAAGCCTATGGCCCCGCAATGGCTGGCCAACCTCCTTGGCGAGGGTGCAATTTTTCTGCTGAAAAAGGCGCGATAGACGGCGACCGAACACACTGCGGCGGTCGAAACTGGAATATCCGTGCGCAATTTCACAAGCCCGCCGACTGCCCATAAAGGCTAATTGAATTAGCGGTCTTGGCGGGTAAACTCCCCACATCCGGTGCAGACGGCACGGGCGGAAACGGGGGACCGGCAACCGCTGGGTCTTCGCGCCCCTTCCCCGTCCGGCCATCGGCGCCGCGCGTCAACCCAGGGCCGGGAGCCACGATGCACGTCGTGCGAGGAAAACCGCCGCTCGTCCTTCTGGTCGCACTCGCCGCTCTCGGACCGCTGGCGTTCAATATCTTCATTCCCTCCATGCCCGGCCTCGTCGCGGCCTTCGCCGTCGAGTACGGCACGGTCCAACTGACCCTCAGCCTCTATCTGGTCGGCTTCGGGCTGTCTCAGCTGGTGATGGGACCGGTCTCGGACCAATTGGGCCGGCGCCCGGTCGTACTGGCGGGCCTCGCTCTCTTCCTGACGGGAACAGTCACGGCGCTGCTGGCCGCCAGTATCGAGCAGCTGATCTTCGGCCGGATCCTGCAGGCGGCAGGCAGTTGCGCCGGTGTGGTCCTGGTCCGGGCCATCGTCCGGGACATCTATGACCGTGACCACGCCGCCAGCATGATCGCCTATATCGTCATGGCGATGGTCATGGCGCCGATGTTCGCCCCGCTGCTCGGCGGACTTCTTGAATCGCGCTTCGACTGGCGGGCCGGATTCGGTCTGGTGCTCAGCGTCGGCCTTGCCGTCGCTGCCTGGAGCTGGCTGGCCTTGCCCGAAACCAGCCGATACCGAGGGGGCGGCACCACACCGGGAGCCGTCATCGCCGGCTATGCACGCCTGCTGCGCTCGCCCCTGTTTCGCGGCTATATGCTGCAAACGGCGTTCGGCTCGGGGTGCTTTTTCGCCTTTATGGCGGGAGCGCCGCTGCTCACCATCGAGGCCCTGGGCGCCGACCCGGCGGTCTACGGCCTGGCGATGCTGCTGCCCGGCTGCGCTTATATGTTGGCCAATTTCGTTGCCGGCCGGCTGTCATCCCGGCGCGGCGTGCAGGCGATGCTGGAAATCGGCTGCCTGATCACCCTGGCGGGTGGTCTGCTCCTCTTTGCGGCGGCCGTTATCCTGCCGCTGAGCCTGATTTCGCTCTTCGGGCCGATGGCTGTCTTCGCCTTCGGCAACGGAATCAACCTTCCGAACAGTACGGCGGGCGCGGTCAGCGTCGATCCGACGCGGGCCGGGGCCGCCAGCGCGTTGTCCGGTTTCTGCCAGATGTCCTTCGGTGCCCTGGTCGCATTGCTGGTCGGCGCCACCACGACGGTCTCGGCCGTGCCGATGGCGGCCGTGGTCGCCGTATGCGCCGTCAGCCAATATCTCGCCCTGATCGCCGTGAAGCGGGCGGCGACGGCCGGCGTTTCCGAAAGCCGGACCGCGACGGCCGCGGAATAGCGCTCCTAGTCGGACCCGCGCATGCCCTGCAGCAGAGCCTGGCGGCGGAGCCGTGCCGGCGGCACGTAATCCGCTTTCGGATCGACGATATGGGCGTGCTTTTCCATCACCGCATGAAGCGCCGCCGAGGCGCCCGGCTCGCGGTGCACTCCGTACAGGGCGCGGCTGTATTCGCGATAGGTCAAGGTCAGAACATAGGGCGGGTGCTGGCCGCATTCGTCGGCGACGACCGCACAGACCTCATGCGGGATCGCTGCGAATGCTGTTTCGAGATCATGATCGGCCACCTGAAAATCATCGAGGTCCGGCGAGGTGAACACATGCACGTCGCCGACCATGTGGTGCGCAATCCGCACCCGGCTCGGCGGCGCCCCATTGCCCCGGCCATATTCGGTTTGACTATCGATCGTCATAGGGACACTCCTTCTGCGCCCGGCCGATTCGGCAGGCCGGTGCGGGGTGAAAGGCGTCACGCCGCTTCGGAGCATTTCCTCAATCCTCTTTTCTGGTGCCGGTCACCCGGACGCCGGAGCATCGACCGGCTTCCCGGCTTTGTGCTGCAGCGCAGTATTCACATGATCACACTACGCGGATCCTACCAGGGCCGATATTTACAAATGTATTGAAATGCCATGACGAGACGGCATGGCACCCATACGTGCCGTGCTCTCCGGGCGGGGGCGCGGTCCTGCCGCGCTCCAGGCCCGCGGGCGTTCCCCGTATCGGCTTGGCGGTCCTTGGTGAAACCGCTCCGTCGCGCCCTATGTTGACAGTCCAAGAGCCGCCGGCGCCCACGCCATTTCGTCACTCCCCGGAGCACCGAGCCGTCTGCCATGGCTGAAACCGATCCCCGCAATCTCCTGTCCGAACTGATCGCCCGGACCACCGCGGCCGGGGCCGATGCGGCCGACGCCATGCTTGTCGAGAGCACCAGCCTCTCGCTCAGCCAGCGCCTGCGCCAGCCCGAACGGCTGGAGCGATCCGAATCGACCGATCTTGGCCTGCGGGTCTTCATCGGCCATCGCATGGCGATCGCCTCGACCGCCGACCTGCGGCCATCCGGCCTCGACGAGCTGGTCGAGCGCGCGCTGGCGATGGCTCGGGCCGTGCCGGAGGATCCCTATTGCGGTCTGGCGCCGCCGGAGATGCTGGCGACGGACTGGCCGGACCTCGACCTTTTCGACCCCGGCGAACCCTCTGCCGACACGCTGGTCGCGCGGGCCCGCAAGGCGGAAGGTGCGGCACTGGATATGCCGGGAATCACCAATTCCGACGGCGCCGAGGCCGGCTGGAGCCGTATGCAGGTGACGCTGGCCGCGACCAACGGCTTTGTCGGCCGCTATGGCCGCACCGCCAACCAGCTCTCGGTCGCGGTCATCGCCGGCGAGTCGGGGCAGATGGAAGTGGACTACGACTTCACCGCCGCCGTCCACGAAGCGGACCTGGAGGACGCCGAAATTGTCGGCCGCCGGGCGGGAGAGCGCGCGGTCCGGCGCCTGGGCGGCCGCAAGATCGCCACGGCCCGCATGCCGGTCGTCTTCGACCCGCGCCTGTCGAACAGCCTGCTGCGCCATCTGGCCGGCGCCATTTCCGGTCCCGCGATCGCCCGCGGCACCAGCTTCCTCAAGACCAAGCTCGAGTCGGCTATCTTCGCCCCGGCCGTGACCATTATCGACGAGCCGCGCCTGCCGCGCGGCCTGCGCTCCCGTCCGTTCGATGGCGAGGGCGTCGCCAGCCACCGCCAGCCGGTAGTCGCAGAGGGGACGCTGACGCGCTGGCTGCTCGACCTCCGTTCCGCCCGGCAGCTGGGACTCGCCTCGACGGGCCATGCGACTCGCGGGCCCGGCTCGCCGCCCAGCCCGGCCCCGTCCAATCTCTTCATGGAGCCGGGGCCGCAGTCGCCGCAGGAGCTGATCGCCGACATCGACACCGGCTTTTACGTGACCGCGCTGATGGGCATGGGGGTCAATCAGGTCACCGGCGACTACAGCCGCGGCGCCTCCGGCTTTCGCATCGAGAACGGGGAGATCGGCCCGCCGGTCAATGAGGTTACAATCGCCGGCAATCTGCTGGACATGTTCCGTACATTGGTTGCCGCCAACGACCTGGTTTTCAAGACAGGCATCGATGCCCCCACCGTCCGCATCGACGGCATGACTGTCGCGGGAACGTGACGGGCTCACACCGCCTGTGCCGGCACCATCACCTCGACCGTGCGGTCCGACACGCGGATGGACGCCGGCACACGGCCGACATGGTCGCCGTCGGCCTGAATCGGCTCGCCCGCCGGCCCTTCGATCCCGACCTCCGTGACCGGGAGGACGCGGACATCGGAAAGGCGATGCAAACAACCGAAGACGGCGGCCAGGCAGACCCGGGTCAGGGCCCAGCGGCCGCCGCGGAGAAACAGGCAGACATGCAGGCCCCGCCGGGTGACCCGGGCCTCGGGCGCCAGCACGAAGCGGCCCGCGTAATAATAGCCATTGGCCACCACGACGGTGGCCGCGGAAAGCCTTTCGCCGTCGACCGTGACGCTGAGCGTCGGCGCCGGAACGAAGAGCACCTCCCGCACCAGTTCCAGGGCATAGGCGAGGCGTCCCAGCCGCTTCTTCAGGCGACTCGACAGCTTGGCGACAATGCGACCGTCCAGGCCGATTCCGGCCATGACCAGGAAGGCGTTGCCGTTCAGCTCGCCGAGATGGACAGCGCGGCGTCGGGCAGACAACAGCGCCTTGGCAGCCGGAAGCGGCCTTTCGGGAATACCCAGTTCCCCGGCCAGCACATTCGCCGTCCCGAAGGGCAGGATGCCAAGCGGGACGGCGCCGCGCTGCCTCTCCAACAGGCCGTTCACCGCTTCGTTGATGGTGCCGTCGCCCCCGGCGACAATCACCGCGTCGACGCCGTCCGGCGCATCGCGGGCAGCCCGCCGGGCATCGCCACGCGCCCTCGTCGTGACGATGTCCACGCCTATATTATGGGCGTGAAGCAGGCGGACGGCCTCCGGCAGGCGGCTGCGCCCGCTGCCGGCGATCGGGTTTTCGATCAGCAGCCAGCGCCGGGCCTGAACAGGGGCTGAATCCGCCGCACCGGACCGGTGTTCCGATGGGGAATCGCCGGTATCGACGGTCCGGGTCGAGGGCGGTCCGTTCATATCCATCCGGGCTCGGGGCGGGGCGCCGTCAGGGGTTGCGGATTTTACAGTTCGGAGAAATTTCTGCGGCGCTTCGCGCCGGCTGAGGCCACGCATTGTCAGAGCGTCGCGCAGTCTGTATACGACGACACGAGAGCTGATTCCAGCCGCGGTGAGGCTTATGGCGGCGAACGAGCGCGTCGACAAATTCCGGTCCATCTGGATCTCCGACGTCCATCTCGGCACGCGCGCCTGCCGCGCCGATTTGTTGCTGGATTTCCTGCGACAAACAGAGAGCGAGACGCTGTATCTCGTTGGCGATATCGTCGACGGGTGGCGCCTCAAGCGAACCTGGTACTGGCCGCAGGCTCACAATGACGTCATTCAAAAGCTGCTCCGCAAAGCGCGGAAGGGCACCAAGGTCTATTTTCTGCCCGGCAACCACGACGAGTTCGCCCGGCAGTTCATTGGCCAGGAATTCGGCGGCATCTCCGTCGTTCACGACGTGATTCACGAAACGCATGATGGCCGGCGCTTTCTGGTCATCCATGGCGACGAGTTCGACGTCGTGGTCCGGCGGGCGAAATGGCTGGCCCATATCGGCGACAAGGCCTATGTGCTATTGCTGGCTACCAATACGTTCGTCAATGCCATGAGGCGACGGCTCGGCTTCTCCTACTGGTCCCTGTCGGCCTATCTGAAGCACAAGACCAAGCAGGCGGTCGAATATGTCGGCCGATTCGAGCGGGCCTTGAGCGACGAAGCCCGGCGGCGGCAAGTGGACGGCGTCATCTGCGGCCATGTCCACACGGCTGAAATGAAGGACATGCTTGGCATCCTTTACATCAATGACGGCGATTGGGTGGAAAGCTGCACGGCCCTGGTGGAACACACCACCGGTGATCTGGAGTTGATAAACTGGATAGAGTACACACGGCAATTGACCGTGACCCCGGCCCCGGCCCGCGCTGTCGCGTGACCCCGGCCCTGTCAGACCCGCAGCCTGCAGCCGCCGGGGTTGACGCATCGGCCCTGCCACATGCGGATCGTCCGTCCGGTTGCCCGGCAACCCAGTCCCTGCGGGTGCTGATCGTCAGCGATGCCTGGTATCCTCAGACCAATGGCGTGGTCCGCAGCCTGGAAACGGTAAAGCTGCACTGTGAGACGATCGGCCATGAGGTCAGCGTCATCGGCCCGGACCGCTTCCGGACGCTGCCCTGCCCGACCTATCCCGACATCCGCCTCGCCCTGTTTGCCGGACGGCGTCTGGCGGCAAGCGTCGATGCCTTCCGGCCGCAGGCGGTTCACATCGCGACCGAGGGTCCGCTGGGCTGGTCGGCCCGGGACTATTGCCTGCGGCGGGGTTATCCCTTCACCACCTCCTTTCACACCATGTTCCCGGAATATCTGCACGTGCGCTTCCGGGTGCCGCGGGCCTGGACCTATGACCTGCTCCGGCGCTTCCACGGCAAGGCAACCAAGACGCTGGTGGCAACGCCGACGCTGGACCGGTTGCTGCGTGCGCGCGGATTCGACAATCTGGTCAACTGGTCGCGGGGTGTCGACACGACGCTGTTCCGGCCGCGCGACAAGTCGTTCCTCCCGGACCCCCGCCCGATTCAGCTCTTCGTCGGCCGGGTCGCCGTCGAAAAGAATCTCGAGGCCTTTCTGAAGCTCGACACGCCGGGGACGAAATATGTCGTCGGCGACGGGCCGCAGCTCGCCGACCTGAAGCGCCGCTATCCACAAGTGCGCTTTGCCGGTCCGAAATATGGCGAAGAGCTGGCCCGGTATTTCGCGGCATCCGACGTTTTCGTCTTTCCATCGCGGACGGATACGTTCGGTCTGGTGCTGCTGGAGGCCCTGGCCTGCGGCGTCCCGGTGGCTGCCTTCCCGGTTCAGGGGCCGCTCGACATTGTCGGGAGCTCGGATGCCGGCTGCCTCGACGAGGATCTGGGCCGCGCCATCCGCGAGGCCCTCGCCATTCCGGCCGAGACCTGCCGCGCCCACGCCATGAAGTTCTCCTGGCACGAGACGAGCGAGCAATTCGCCCAGCACCTGCAAGTCTTCGAGCCGGATTGACGGCGGAACCCCTATAATCGGCCGAACGGGCGCGGCATCGCCCGTCCGTCACGCCCAAGCGCGCAAACCGCCGGTCGCCGTCCGGCCGGCAAAGGGCCATGGACTCGCATGTTCCTGAGTCTTTACCGCGGTATGACCGGACTGGCCGGTCCCCTTGTTCCCTGGCTGCTGGACCGGCGCCAGGCCCACGGCAAGGAGGACCCCGCCCGCCGCCCGGAACGACTCGGGACGCCGGCCCGTCCCCGGCCGGCGGGGCGCCTGGTCTGGGTGCACGGCGCCAGCATCGGCGAGGCCCTGTCGATGATGACGCTGATTCGGCGCCTGTTGGATGCCTCTCCGGACCTTCACGTCCTGTTGACGACCGGCACCGTGACGTCGGCCAGGATGGTCGGCGGGCGGCTGCCGGACCGCGCCTTCCACCAGTTCCTGCCGGTCGACCGATTAGACTGCGTCCGGCGGTTCCTGGACGGCTGGCGGCCGGATCTGGTGCTCTGGGTCGAATCGGATCTGTGGCCGAACATGTTGACCGAGATCCGTCGCCGGCAGATTCCGGCCGCGCTGCTCAACGCGCGGCTTTCCGAGCGCGCCTTCCGGCGCTGGCGGCTCTTCCCCGGCGCGATCCGCCGCCTCCTGTCGACCTTCCGGCTGATCCTGCCCTGGGGCCCGGAACAGGCCGCGCGCTTTCAGGCGCTCGGCGCCGGACCTCTTGGACCGGTGGGCAATTTCAAATTCTCCGCCGAGCCGCCCCTGGCCGACCCGAAATCCCTCGCAGCGCTCGACCGGGCCATCGCCGGGCGGCCCACCTGGCTGGCCGCCAGCACCCATGCGGGCGAGGAGGAGGCGGTCCTGGCCGGCCATGCGGCTCTGGCCACAGACTATCCCGATCTCCTGACCGTGATCGCGCCCCGCCATCCGGTCCGGGCCGAGGCGATCGGGGCACTCATCGACCAAGCGGGCCTGCGCTGGGTGCGGCGGTCGACCGGCGCCCTGCCGGAGCCGGGAACCCAGGTCTATCTGGCCGACACGCTGGGGGAGCTCGGGATCCTGCTGCGGCTGGCACCGGTCGCCCTGATCGGCGGCTCGCTGATCCCGCATGGCGGGCACAATCCGATCGAGGCGGCGCAGCTCGAGGCGGCCATCCTCTACGGCCCGCATATGAGCAATTTCCGCGACATCGCGCGGCAGCTGGAAGCGGCCGGCGCCGCATGGCCGGTCGCCGATCCGGCGGGCCTCGCCCGGGCGCTCGGGCAGCTGTTCGCCGATCCCGATGCCCGCGACCGCCTTGTCGGTGCCGCCCGGACGGTCGTGGCCGAGAACGGGGCGATCGTCGACCGGGCCCTGGAGGCGCTGGCGCCGCTGCTGTTTCCGGCTGCGGCGGACGGTCGGCCGGCCGGTCCCGGCGTCCGGCCCGGCCCGGGGCCGGGCGAGGGCGGCGCGCCATGAAGGCGCCGGGCTTCTGGTACCGCGAGCCCGGGCTGCAGGCCGCGCTGCTGACGCCGGCCGGTGCCCTCTATGCGGCAGCCGGCCGCTGGCGGCAACGGTTCACCACGCCCTATCGGGCGGCCGTCCCGGTCATCTGCGTCGGCAATCTCACCGCCGGCGGCGCGGGCAAGACCCCTACAGCCATCGCCTTGGCCGAGCGGCTTGCGGCGCGCGGACGAGCGCCCGCCTTTTTGACCCGCGGCTATGGCGGCCGGCTGGCCGGCCCGCTGCTGGTCGACCTGGCGCGGCATGAGTCCCGGGATGTCGGCGACGAGGCCATGCTGCTTGCGGCGCACTACCCGACCTGCGTCGCCCGCGACCGCCCGGCCGGTGCGCGGGCCGCCATCGCCGCCGGGGCCGATACGCTGATCATGGACGACGGCTTTCAGAACCCCAGTCTCCGCAAGGACTTGTCGCTGCTTGTCGTCGATGGGGCCAGCGCCTTCGGCAATGACCGGGTCATCCCTGCCGGTCCGCTGCGTGAGCGCATCGCCGATGGCATGGCCCGGGCCGATGCCGTCGTGCTGATGGGGACGGACCTCACAGGCGTCCGACCGCGCCTTGCGGCCCTGGCCGCGCAACGCCATGACCCGCCCATCCTCGAGGCGAGGCTGGAACCGCAGGACACGGCGGCACGCTTTCGCAACGCCTCGGTCGTCGCCTTCGCCGGCATCGCCCGGCCACAGAAATTCTTCACGACGCTGGAAAGCCTGGGCGCCCGGCTGGTGGCTCGCTACGCCTTCGGCGACCATCACCGCTATGATGCGGACGAATTGATGCAGATGGCGGAATTGGCCGATGCGGCCGATGCCGTCCTGGTGACTACCGCCAAGGACTATGCCCGCCTGCCGGAGGAAGCCCGCCCGATGGTGCAGGTCCTCGCCGTGCGCGCCGTCTGGACCGACCCGGCCGGCCTCGACCGGCTGCTGGACCGCCTGCCCGCCCCCCTGCGCGCGGCCGGCCCTGCCGCGCCGGCCGCCGCAAGCGGGTGAGGGCGTCGGGTTTATCCGTCGCCGGGGCCGGCAGACCCGACCGAGAAGCCGATCCGGACGCCGTCAGCGTCATGACCGAATGATTCGGCCTCGTCCCAGCTCGGGCGCTGCGACAGTTCCACGCTGCGATCGTCGGAGGCCGACACCAGCCGGATGTCCGGGCGGCGGGGCGGCAGCGGAATGCTTTCCAGCACCGTCCAATGCGGCCCCTGGGCTGCCTGGGAGGGGATACCGACCTCCGTGCCATAAGGCAGCGGATAGATGAAGCCATAGGTGGCGAACTCCGTCGAGCCCATGACATTGGCCCGGCCGCTCCAGACCCGCACCTCGCTCCAGTCATTGCTCGCCGAGGTGTCGATCACCGGCACGTCCCGCCAGAGCGTTGCCCCGCCGAAGCTGTGGGTGACCAGAATCGTCCGCTCGTCGACGATGCCTGTCACTGTGGAGACATGGCCGAGGCGCATGCCGCCATGGCCCCGCCGGAACACCAGGACGGCACCTTCCATTGGCAGCTGGCCGCGCTCATAGCGCCCGGCCGCCTCCTGCCACCAGGACCAGGCATTGCCGCGGATTTCGAAGTCCGTCAGGCTGCGCGCATAACGCACGCAATATTGCGCCGACGCGTCCCCGATTCCGACGAGGACCGTCAGCGCGAAAACGACGCCCAGAACCGTCGCCCGGCCAAGCCGTTTCATCGTGCCCCCTGTGACCATTGTATCCTTCTCTCACTGTCCAGGCTCCCCCCGCCTGTCGACCCGGTGACGCCGGGCCGCTTTTGTATCGAACGACATCCTTTGACCTTGGAACCGCCTGATTCTTGTCCAAAGGGATTAGTTGAAAATGGTGAGTCTGGCCAGCCCCGATCGCCAACGGAGCCTTTTTTGACCTGCTTCAATGACGGATCCGGCTGCAGGCGAGCCGCCGACGCCCCATCCCGCCTCGCCCCGTCGGACGAGTCCGGGGCACGTCCGGGCCGGCGGAGTGGCCGGCACGGACGAATCGCAGAGCCTCACAGCCTTTTGCCAAGTGTGGTTTCTTGAAATCGGCCGGCGGTCGCATAGACTTCTTAGCGATCCGCGGAGGGCTCATGAAACTCTATGAAATTTTCTTTCGTCCCGATCTTGAGGAATCTGCGCAGGAGCAGGACGAGATCGCCGAAGCCGCCAATCTGCTCCAGACCGGCGAGTTCCAGGTCCTGCAACTGGCCTATTATGAATGGTTCGGGCGGGAACTGGCCGAATCGGAAACGGACAAGCTGTTCTCCGAGTACATGATCGGGAAACAGGTCCCGTTCTGGGCCCGCGACTATGCCCGGCGCATCCTGGCGCTGGAACAAGGTGGCCGGCTGGACGCCGACAATCCCCTATATCATCGCTATGATCGGGAGTATATTACGTCGGTTCCGGACGGGGTGCGGCGCTTCTGGCTGGCGACCTTCTGGTGCACGTTCATCGTCTTCGGCGGCATCGCCCTTGCCACCCTGGTGGCGCGGGAGCCGATGTCGATGCTGCCGCCCTATTTCGAACGGACGGAACTGCCGGACCGGCAATAGGAAAGGCGCTGGCGAAGCGCGCTTGCGTCGCAATCAAAGGAATGCCGCACCTATCGCGTGCGTGCCGGGCCGACCGAGGAGGGTCAAGACGATATGTTCGAATTTGCCGGCGCATGGGAAACGCCGATCAACATTCTCTTCTTGATCGTCACCGGTGCCATTGCCTGGCACGGTATCCGGTATCGCGACGCAGAGGGCAGGACCGATTTCGTCCGGCTGCTCTTCGGCTGCATCGCCGCCGTCTACTTCCTGATGGTGTTGCTGCAGGACGTTCTCGGGGTTGTGCGCTTCGCCTGAGCAGGCGAAGCTCGCGCGGCCCAAAGGCCAGTCCCGTTCGGCTCAGGGCCGGTACATGCGCTGCTCGGCGTCCTGCTCCGGAATGCGCAGCCTGCGCTCTTCCTCCGGAAGCTCCAATTGCGTGGCAATATACACGGCGCGGTCACGGACCGTCGCGGGATGCGGCTGATGGATTATCCGGTCGACAAGAGCGGGGCCGGACACGGTCTCATCGTCGATCGTAATTGCCTGCATATAGTGTTCCAGCGCTTGCTCATAGCGGCCCATACGATCGAAAACAATGCCGAGATTGGCGTGCGCCGCCGCCAGGGCCCCCCGGCCCGTCAGGTCGTCGTCTTCGAGTGTCTCGTTCAGGAAGGCGATCAGATCCCGCAGCTGGGCGATCGCCTCCTCATAGCGCTCGGTCTGGATGAAGACGAGAGCCCGGCCCATCAGCGCACCGCGATGATTGGGGTGCGCCTCCAGCGCCCGGTCGAAGGCCTCCAGCGCCGACTGGTATTCGCGCGCCGCCATCGTCTCATTGCCCTGATTGGCCTGAGAATAGGCGGTGGTCAGGTGTATATCGCCCTGCCGGGTTTCGTAATCGCCCGGCGGCGGCGAGAAATAGTGGAAACCCAGGGCGACCACCGGCACTGCCAGGCTCATGACGATGCAGATGATGATAAAGCGTCGAAGGACTCGCGGGTTCATGGCGACCTGTGGAAGAGCCAGTAGGTGTAGAGAAACGCCATCACGAAACAGAGCAACCCTGCGGTCACCGCAGCACGGTGCTTTAGGCGGGTGCGGACCTCGTCGGGGACCTCCGCCTGTTTCGACTTCCGGGACCAGCGGTTCACGCTCATCATCCAGATAAGGCGCCAGACCGGGTAGAACAAAGCCGCAGTGAGCAGCACGGCCCAAGCCACCCAAGTCCCCTGAGAAAAGATCGCCTCCATCGGGCGCGCACTCCCTCTCCGGCGATTCGCAGCACGAAGGGTTGACCTGAACTGACGGCGTCATGCGATCAAGAGAAAAAAAGGGGAAGGGCGCAGGACAGCCCTTCCCCCGAGAACGGTTCGTCACTCTGGCATCGCTGCCAGCCTATTTGCCGCCTGCCGTCCGCGGCGGCGTCACGACGTCGCCGATATCTTCCGTCAGCGCTTCGATTTCGCGATGCGGTATGGTCGACATCTCCATCTTGTAGGCCAGCAGCCACATCATTACGACACCCAGGACCCAGAACAGGATCTGCCAGGCCCAGATCGACGGCATGCCGAACACCCAGGTATCGGGCTGGTCGGGAATGCCGAAGATGGTGTTGCCGATGACCGCACCGGGGCCGATGCCGAAGATCAGCCAGCCGATGGTGACGCCCCAGGCGATCGGCTTCAGCTTCTTCTTGTCCTCGCTGAGGCCGGCATGCGAGCGGAGGAAGTTGTGGAACTTCATCCGATGCTCGGTTGAATCACTCGTCTGGGTCATGGCCGAGACGATGATGCACACGCCTGCATTGAACAGCATGCCCCAGCCGGCCGAGTGGATGGTCAGCGGCCAGCGGCCCCACGGCAGCACCCCGCCGGTGATCTGCTGGCCGATGGTCTCGGTCAGAATCACTGCGATAAGACCGGCCGCCAGGCCCAGGGTGGCGCCCTGGCGGGTGATCCACGGGATCCAGCAGATGCCGGCCAGCGCCACCCACATCTGGAAGCCGAACGCGACGGCCAGACCGCCGAGCAGCACCAGAGCGTCGGTGGAGAAGGTCGCCACCAGCAGCGCCGCGATGACGATGAAGGCGACGCCGATTCGGCCCCAGAGTTTCTGGACGGTGTGATCGGCCGTCGGGTTCAGGTAACGCTTGTAAAGGTCGCGGGTCAGCATGGAGCCGGCGGTGGACATATAGGCGGCACCGGTCGACTGCATGGCGGCAAGGCCGCAGACCGCGAGAATGCCGACCAGCCACGGCGCGGCGTCGGCCAGCAGGTTGAAGTAGTACGGGACCAGGCTGTCCGGTTTGACCGCGATGTTTTCCGGGATGATCAGCCGGTAGAGCTCCGTGCCTTCAAGGGCCGCTGCATCCCCGTTCTCCAGGAAGCTGGCCACGGCCGCCTGACCGGCTTCGCGCCGGGCTTCGAGCGTGTCGCCCTCGCCCAGGGCAATGATCTGCCGGACCTCCAGGTCGTTGCGCAGATGGCCCTCGGCCATCGCCGTATCGACATCCGCCGGCAGCGTGTACTCGACGGCGACATCTCGCCGTTGCAATTCCTCCCACATATCCGGAGTCGCATTGACCTGCGGATTGCCGCCGAGCATGTGCGCGCCCATGCCCTGGAAGGCCGTGAAGAAGAACAGGATCAGGCCGATCGCGAAGGAGGAGGCCCAGACCTGCTGCGGCGCGAAGGGGCGCGGATCGGTGTTGCCGAAGGCCCACATGGTAAAGGCCGGGGCGGATTGGATGCCCATCAGCGCGAACATGTAGGTCAGCACCATGATGCCGGTCCACAGACCGCCGACCGGTGTTTCCTTCCCGAGACCGGCGGTAAACTGAATCACGCCCGGTATCGCGTAGTAGGAGACATACTCGCCGCCGGCCCAGCGATCGGCCCCCGGATTCTGGGCATGCAGCCCCATCATGCTGGTCAGGCCGTCGAAGCCGCCCACGGCACTGATGGCGATGATGCCGGTGATGATGATGCCGAGCGCCAGCAGAATGCACTGCATGGTGTCGACATAGGCCACGGCGCGGAGGCCACCCGAGGCGACATAGATCAGCACCACCAGCGACAGGATCCACATGCCGACGTTCACCGGGATCAGGCCGTCGGTCAGGACGCTGAACAGGAAGCCCGAAGCGCCGAGCTGCACGCCGAGATAGGGGATGGAGAACAGCAGGGCCACGATGACGGTGAGGATGCGGATGGCATCGCCCTGGTAGTAGTCGGACAGCATTTCGCCGGGGGTCACATAGCCGAAGCGCTTGCCCAGCATCCACTGCCGCTTGAGGAACATCACGCCCGTGAAGGGGATGGTGATGACGTAGAACGACGCGTAGGCGTACTGAAACCCGTCGCGATAGACCAGTCCCGGATGGCCCATAAAGGTCCAGCCCGAGAATGACGTTGCAGTGGCCGCCAGGATGAACACCCACATCGACAGCCGACGGCCGGCGATGAAGTAGTCGCTGGCGGTTTTCGTCATCTTCATCCCTTTGAAGCCCATACTGATACAGTATGTCCAGTACAGGATGACGAAGACGAAGAGCCAAATGACTTTCGCTTCCAAGACGCACTCCTCCTCTAGCCTGGGCCTTTTTTACGGCTGACGTCCGGCAGCCATGCCGGTCCGCAACCGGGCCCGTGTCGTATCTTCAGTTAAACGAGGCCTACTCCAACGGGCGAACGCTTGTTCTTATTTGCTCGCCCTGCCAGTCCCTTCTCCGGGGACATCGTTGTGCAGGAACGGTCCCGATCCGGAACCGGCGGCCTCGCCCGCAGACGAAATCCCCTCCCAGGATCGGACTATACCATAAGGATGCGTACGGGCAAGCACATGACCGCCCTGGGTCGAAGGGCTTTTGCCGCGTCCGGCGTGTCGCCAATCGTGCTGTCGCCGTGCCGCCCACCGCATCCGGCACACCCCGCCGCTTCCGGGCCCTCCGGCCGCCTGTCGACGGCGTGGCCGGCCTCGCCAGCCTTAGCCTTTTATTTACGGGGCCTTATCTGTATCCTTCTATTGCGGCTGCGAAGGTTTCCCCTGTCGACCCTGCCGGGCCTCGTCCCCTCGCCGGTCGCGCCGTATGCCGCGCACGAGACTCCCTGCTCGCGTGACACCGTGCCGCATTGGTGGGGACGGTTGCACGAGACCGCAGAGGGATGGAGACCCGCCCGATGGGCATCCAAACGCAGATTTACCGGCTTCTGGCCGGCAATGTGATGCGCGACAAGCCCGTCGTCCTCTCCCCGGGCACCCCCTGCCAGGTCCTTGTCCGGGCGATGGCGGAGCAGGGCGCCTCCTGCGCCTTTGTGGTCGACGGGTCCGGGAGCGTCCTCGGCATCCTGACCGAACGCGACGTCACCCAGCGCATCACCTTCCGCGCCGATCCGGACACGCCGGTGGACCGCATGATGACCTCGCCGGTGCGTACGATCGGCGAGGGCGAGTACCTGTACCGGGCCATTGCCATGATGCGCCGGCAGGGCGTGCGCCACATGCCGGTGGTGGACCGGGCCGGTCATATTGCCGGTGTCCTCGACCTCCACGATGCCGTCGCCGTGGCGACGGAGCGGCTGATGCGGCAGATCGACCGGCTGACGGTCGAGGGCACGATCGAAGGGCTGCGCGCCGTCAAGACCGCCCAGGTCCAGCTGGCCCAGGAGCTGTTCGACGAATCGGTGGCCGCACCGGAGATCCAGCAGCTGCTGACCGATATCAACCGCGACATCTATCGCCGAGTCGTCCGCGGCACGCTGGCGGCGATGGAGGCCGACGGCTGGGGCCCGCCGCCGGTCGACTTCGACCTGCTGGTCATGGGCTCGGGCGGGCGCGGCGAGAACTTCCTGCTGCCGGACCAGGATAACGGCCTGATTCTGGCCGACTATCCAGACAGCGAGCACACGGCCATCGACGGCTTCTTTATCGAGTTCTCCGAGCGGATGACCCGCGACATGGACGCCGTCGGCTTCCCCTTCTGCAAGGGCGGCGTGATGGCCACCAATCCGCTCTGGCGCAAGACGCTCAGCCAGTGGATCGACCAGACAGCCTCTTGGGGTCGCAAGCGCAATTTCATGGTGGCGCGCCTGGTCGGCATCTTTTTCGATTTCTGCGCGGCGTACGGCAGCACCGAGATGACCCTGGAGCTGCGGCAGCACGTCACCGTCACCATGGGCCGCTCGCCCGGTTTCCTGCGCGAGCTTTACAAGGACGAGGCGGATCATGGCACGGCGCTCGGCTGGTTCAGCCGCCTGGTGGTCGAGCGCAGCGACAGCGACAAGCGCGGCCAGATCAATCTCAAGATTCACGGCCACCTGCCGCTCGTGGAAATGACCCGCCTCCTGGCACTGCGGGAAGGCATTTCCGATACCCGGACCCTGGCACGGATCGAAGAATTGACGGCGAAAGGCGTTTTAAGTCGTGATCAACGGGATTATCTTGTCAGCAGTTTCTCCCACCTGACCAAGCTGCGCTTGCGCCAGCAGATCCAGGACTACATGGCCGGCCAGCCCGTCTCCAACCATGTCCGCCCCGACGACCTGACGCGCTACGAACGCGAACTGCTTGTCGAGTCGTTCCGGTCGATCGAGGATCTTCGCAACAAGGTCCGGGCGGAATTCACCGCAGACCTGTTCTGACAGTCGCCGCCTGCAGAGACGTACGGTCAGGCGTACGGCTGCGGCAAGGACGGCAACGCAGAAGACGAACGGAGGACGCGTACAGCCATGACCCGCGAAACCCGGACCGCCGCGGCGGCACAGCTTGGGCGTCTGCCCGACCCCGCCGCCCTTTTCCGTCTGGCCGTACGCCTGATGCCGGCATTCGCCCTGTTCGCCCTCGTCCTGGCCGACGATCCGCTGCTGCAATGGCTGTCGCTGCTCGGCTTCCTGCCTCTTGGTCTCGCCCTTGTGCCGGGAGCGCCGGCCTGCGGTGCCTGCCGGGCCGGCTCGCCGGGGCGTTCCGTCCTCCCGCCGGCGCATTGAGCCGGTTCCCGGCGCTCACCCCGTTCCCGACGCCGACCGCCGTCCCCCTTAAAGCCCGGCGCGATGAGAAAACCCAAGCGCAGCACCATCAACGGCGCGGTCTGGCTGATCGGCGCTTCCCTGCTCGGGCTGCTCGCCATACCGCTGCTGATGGCGGTCCGGATCCTGACCCTGGACTTCTCCGCGATCGGCCTCGGCACGGTGCTGGTGCTGGTGCTGGTTGCTGCCGGCGGCGTCGGTCTGGCGATCCTGTCGCAGGAGATCAACGGCCATCTCGACGATCTGGAGCGGCTGCGGGGCGATGTCGTGATGATCGGAGGCACCACGACCGAGCTGCCCCGGCGGTGGTCGGAAGACGCCCGTCCCGACGATGAGCTGAAGCGGCTCGCCGGCACGATCAGCGACATGCTGGGCCGCGAGCGCGCCCAGCGCTCCCGTCCGGATGCCCGGCTGGAGGCCGTTGTCGGGGCCGTGGCCGACGGGCTGGTGGTGGTCACCGACAGCGGCCTGATCAGCCTGATCAACCACGCCGCCAGTGTCCTGCTGGGCAATGTCCGGGCCGGAGTGGGGACCAGCGTCTATGCCGCCCTGGAACGCGAGGACGTGATCGCCGCCATGGCCCGCGCGCGCGCCGCCCGCCGGCCGGCCTCGGCGATGATCCGCACGGTTGACGGCGACTATCTCGCCACCCGCGTCGCCGATCTCGGCGAGCATGGCGGCACCGCCCTGTCGTTTCACGCCACGGTGCTGGAGACCAGCACCGGCGTCTCGCACGATCTCGGGCTGCTCGACCGGCTGCCTGCCAAGCGGCCGGTCGACGAGGACACGCCGCTCATCGACCTGCCCGTGGTGGTGCTGGACACCGAGACCACCGGCCTCAACGTCCGCAGCGACCGCATGGTGTCGGTCGGGGCGGTGCGGGTACACGGCTCGCGGGTCTTCCACAACGCCAATATGGACCGGCTGGTCAATCCCGGCCTGCTGATTCCGGCGCGCTCCACGGCCATTCACGGCATCACCAACCAGATGGTGGCCGGGGCCCCACCCTTCGGCGAGATCGCCGGGGAGGTCGAGGATTTCGTCCGCGACACCGTCGTGGTGGGCCACAATATCCGCTTCGATCTCGCCATGCTGAAGCGCGAGACCGAGCGCGCCGGCCTGCCCTGGTCGCCGCCGCGCAGCCTCGACACCAGCCTGCTGGTCATCGCGCTGGAGCCCAATACCGAGAACCTGAACCTCGAATCGGTGGCCGAGCGCTTCGGCGTCGAGATCCAGGGCCGCCACACCGCGCTGGGCGACTGCCTGGTGACGGCGGAAATCTACGTGCGCATGGTGCCGCGCCTGCACGACCACGGCATCAGCACCCTCGGCCAGGCCATCCGCTTCCAGACCAAGGCCAAGGAAATCATCGGCCTGCAAGAGGAGTCGGGCTGGTCGTAGGCAGCGGCCTCAATCCCCGGCCATCCGGATCACCAGCTTGCCCGTCGCCTTGCGGGCCTTGAGGTCGGCGAAGGCTTGCGGCACGGCCTCCAGCGGATAGGTGGCGGAGATCAGCGGGCGCAGCCGGCCGGCCTCGTACCAGGCGAAGAGGTCGCGGAAGGCCTCGACAAGGCGTGTCGGGTCGCGATGGCGATAGGATCCCCAGTTCAGCCCGATGACCGAGATGTTCTTGACCAGAAGGATATTGGCCGGAATCTGCGGGACATCGCCGCCGGCAAAGCCGATGACCAGGATCCGCCCCGACCAGTTGATCGAGCGCAGCGAGGCCTCGAACGCCGTTCCGCCCACCGCGTCATAGACGACATCGGCCCCCACTTCGTTCGTCAACGCCTTGACGCGGGTGCGGATGTCCTCCGTCCTGTAGTCGATCAGATGATCGGCGCCGTGCGCGGCGGCGATCTTCAGCTTCTCCGGCCCGCCGGCGGTCGCGATCACGGTGGCCCCCATGGCCTTGCCGATCTCAACGGCCGTAAGGCCGACGCCGCCGGCCGCGCCGTGCACCACCAGCACCTCGCCCGGCGCCAGGCCGGCCCGAAGCCCGAGCGCCAGGTGCGAGGTGCCATAGGCCACGGGGAATGCGGCGGCAGTCGGAAAATCCATGCCGTCGGGCAGCACGAAGACGTCGGTCTCGGCCGCCACCGCCTCCTCGGCGAAGCCGCCATAGTCGAGCGTCGCCAGTACCCGGTCCCCCGGCCTGCAGCGGTGGACATCGGCGGCGCATTCGACGACCGTGCCGGCCACCTCCATGCCGGGGCTGAACGGGTAGGCCGGCTTGGTCTGGTAGGTGCCGGCGATGATCAGCGTGTCGGCAAAGTTCACGCCCGCCGCGGCGACGCGGATGCGCACCCGCCCGGCCGCCAGATCCGGGGCCGGCACTTCGTCAAGGCTCAGTTCCCCGGGGCCGCAGGGCGCATGACAAAGAACGGCGCGCATGGGGGAACTCCTCTTGCAGAAGACCGGTCAGGATGGAAAGCCGTACGATGCGGGATGCCGGCCTCGATTGCCATCCGAATCGCCGGGACCTAAATTCGCTGAGCCGGGTGGCGGCGGTCTTGTTCCGGCGCCGGTCGGGCGCGGACAGCCCCGCCCGGGTTCGAGGCGAGCCGACGGACGGACGCCGTCGATGCCGCGCCCTTTTCGCCATTTTCCGGCGGCATGACTGCCAGGCAAGCGCGACGGGACGATGATGGGCTTTTCTCTTCTCACCATGATCGCCGGGATCGGGCGCCGCGGCGCGCCGGCCCTGCTGCTCGGCCTGGTGCTGGGCGCCTGCTCCGGCGCGCCGGGCGGCGGGACCGGCAATGGCGACGGCGCGGTGCCGCCGCCGGTCACGCCGAGTTTCCGGGCCGCCCTGCCCAACAGCTTTGCCGATGTGGTCGATCTGGTGACGCCGGCGGTCGTCAATATCGCCGCGACCGGCGCGGTCGAGCGCACCCTGGCCGATCTCGGACCCTCGCCCTTCCCGCCCGGCTCGCCGCTCGACGAGTTCTTCGAACGGTTCCGCGAACAATATGCCGAAGAGCCGGATGAGCCGCTCGAGCGCACCTCGCAGGGCTCGGGCTTTCTGATCGACCCGAACGGAGTGATCGTCACCAATTTTCACGTCATCGCCGGGGCCCGCAATATCGTCGTCACCCTGCATGACGGGACCGAGCGGCCGGCCCGGGTGGTCGGCACCGACCCGCGCACCGATCTGGCTCTGCTGCGGGTGACGACGCCCGGCCGAACCCTGCCCTATCTGGAGTTCGGCAACAGCGACGACGTCCGGGTCGGCGACTGGGTGATCGCCATCGGCAACCCCTTCGGCCTGGGCGGCACGGTCACCGCCGGCATCGTCTCGGCCCGCGGCCGCGACATCGCCGCCGGTCCCTATGACGACTATCTGCAGATCGATGCGGCGATCAACCGCGGCAGCTCGGGCGGCCCGACCTTCGACGCCAGCGGCCGCGTCATCGGCATCAACAGCGCCATCTTCTCGCCAAGCGGCGGCAATATCGGCATCGGCTTCGCCATTCCCTCGAACCTGGCCGAACCGGTCGTCGCCGAGCTGCGCCAGCGCGGTTTCGTCGAGCGCGGCTGGCTGGGGGTGCGCATCCAGGAAATCTCGCCGGCCCTGGCCGAACGCCGCGGCCTGCCCGACAGCAAGGGCGCCCTGGTGGTCGAGGTCGAGCCGGGGTCGCCGGCGGCGCGCGCCGGCCTGCGTCCCGGGGACGTGGTGCGCCGCTTCGACGGCCGGCCGGTGGAGACCATCCGCCAGCTCACGCGCATGGTCGGCGACACCATGATCGGCCGGGAGGTCATTCTGGAGGTGTGGCGCGACGGGCGGCGTCTGTCGCTCGACGTGAGCATCGGGGCCGTGCCGCCGCCCGACCAGCAGGCCCGCGGCACGCCGCGCCGCCCCGCCGGCTAGGCGGACCGACGGCAAGGACAAGGCCGCTGTCGATGACCGCCGATACCGCCGCGCCGGACACGGCCGTCCGAACCGCCGGCGGGCGGCTGGCCCTGGTCGACCTCGCCCGCGGCATCGCCGTGGTCCTGATGGTGGCCTATCATTTCTGCTGGGACCTGACGTTTTTCCGGCTGGTCGACTGGCCGCTGCTGACCAATCCGGCCTGGCTGGCCTTCCGCAATCTCATCGCCGGGCTGTTCCTCGGCCTGGTCGGAATCTCGCTGGTCCTGGCGAGCCGCCGCGGCCTGCGCCTGCGGCCCTTCGTCCGGCGCCTGGCGGTGATCGCCGCCGCTGCGGCCGCCATCTCGGCCGCGACCTGGCTGGCCATTCCCGACGATTTCATCTTCTTCGGGGTGCTGCACCATATCGCCCTGGCCAGCGTGCTCGGGCTCGCCTTTCTCCGGCTGCCGGTGCCGCTCGTCCTGGCCGCCGCCGGCGCCTGCCTGGTCGCCCCGGCCGCCCTCGCCGCCCCGCCGTTCGACGAGCCCGGCCTGCGCTGGCTGGGGCTGATGACCTTCGCCCCGCGAACCAACGACTATGTCCCGCTCTTCCCCTGGTTCGCCGCGGTGCTGGCCGGCATCGCGCTGGCGCGCTTGGCCCTGGCCGGCGACGGCCGCGTGCGCGACCGGCTGAGCCGGTGGAACGTGCCACGGCCGGCCGCCCCGCTGCTCTGGCTCGGCCGCCGCAGCCTGGCCGTGTATCTCCTGCACCAGCCGCTGCTGATCGGCCTGCTGGCGGCTTTCCTGGCACTCGCCAACCCGGCGGCACTGCAGCAAAGCGGCCTGGTCCCGGCTCCCGCCTCCGGCTTCGTCGCGGAATGCACCGCGGCGTGCACGGCCCGCGCCGACGCAGCGGCCTGCCGCGCCTATTGCACCTGCATGCAAGGCCGGCTGGCCGAAGCCGGACTTCCGGCGGATGCCGTCATGGCGCCGGCCTCGCCGCCGGAGCGGGCCGCGCTGCGCGACAGCGTCGAGGCCTGCGCCGCAGAATCCGGAGCGGCGGTGCGGGCCCGCGATTAATCATTGACTGTCCGGAACGGCCGTGATTCTCTCCGGCTTATGATCCCGACGCAAATCATAAAAAAGAAGATTGGCCCCGCATTGGTGCCAACGGTCGGGCTGTGTCTGGTTGCCTATTTCTGCTTTCACGCCCTGCAGGGCCATCGCAGCATCTTTGCTCGGGAGCGACTGGAGGCCGAACTGGCCCAAGCCCACGAGACCTTGGACACGCTGCAGGCCGAACGCCGACATCTGGAACACCGTACAGATTTGCTGATGCCGGACGGACTCGACCTCGACCTGTTGGAAGAGCGGGCCCGGTCGGTCCTGAATTACGCCCATCCGGACGATGTGATCCTCTTCGCCAATCCGGCCTCGCCGTCGCGCGACCCGCAAGGCCCCGACCCGGCGCCGCGGCCGGCCCCGTAGATCCGACTTCCGGATAGGCCGGCGCCGCTACGGGCGGTAGCGGGAAAAGCAGATGAATCAATATGTTGCGGCGCACTCTGCTTGCGCCTTGCCGGCTGCGGTGTTAGCTCTACCCTTGTGGCAAGCAGGGGCGCGACCGGCATCGGCGACGCCCCCCGGCGCGCAGGCCCACCAGGCGGCGCCGGCAAGCATGACCGTGGAGGATCGTCCTTGGAAAACCAAAACGGAGCCGCGTCGGAAGCGGTGGCCGAAGGCAGCGCCCCGACCGTCCCCCTGCCCGACAAAGACAAGCTGCTGTACCTCTACCGCGAGATGCTGGTCATCCGCCGCTTCGAGGAAAAGGCCGGCCAGCTTTACGGCATGGGTCTGATCGGCGGGTTCTGCCATCTCTATATCGGCCAGGAGGCCGTGGTGGTCGGCATGACCGACGTCGCCGAGCCGGCCGACACCGTCATCACCGCCTATCGCGACCATGGCCACATGCTGGCCTGCGGCATGGAAGCCCGGGGCGTCATGGCCGAGTTGACCGGCCGGCGGGGCGGCTATTCCAGGGGCAAGGGCGGCTCGATGCACATGTTCAGCCGCGAAAAGAACTTCTTCGGCGGGCACGGCATCGTCGGCTCGCAGGTTTCGATCGGCACCGGCCTCGGCTTCGCCCACAAATACAAGGAGGACGGCGGCGTCTGCCACACTTACATGGGAGACGGCGCGGTCAATCAGGGCCAGGTCTATGAAAGCTTCAACATGGCCGCCCTGTGGAAGCTGCCGGTCGTCTACGTCATCGAGAACAACCGATACGGCATGGGCACCTCGGTCGCGCGCGCCTCGGCGACCACCGATCTCGCCCTGCGCGGCCAGGCCTATGGCATTCCCGGCGAGGCGGTGAACGGCATGCATGTCGAGGAAGTGCGGGAGGCCGGCGCCCGCGCCCTCGCCCATGCCCGCAGCGGCAATGGCCCCTTCATCCTGGAAATGCTGACCTACCGCTATCGCGGCCACTCCATGTCCGATCCGGCGAAGTACCGGACCAAGGAGGAAGTGTCAAAGGTCCGCGAGACCCAGGACCCGATCGAGCATGTGCGCAAGGTGATGCTGGAGGGCGGCTTGGCCAGCGAGGACGAACTCAAGGCCATCGACAAAGACGTGCGCGGCATCGTCAACGACTCGGCCGAATTCGCCCAGGAAAGCCCCGAGCCCGATCCCGCGGAACTCTGGACCGACGTGCTGGTCGACGCCTGAGGTCTTCGTCCCGCTTCCCATCCGATTGCCGAACCCTGTCCTTATGAAGGCCGGCCCCCGCGCCTTGGGCGTCATCGCCGCCGCTGCCGGAGATGAAAAGCAATGACAATCCAGATTCTGATGCCGGCCCTGTCGCCGACCATGACCCACGGCACGCTTGCGAAATGGCTGAAGGCGGAAGGCGAGAGCATTGCGCCGGGCGACGCCATCGCCGAGGTCGAAACGGACAAGGCGACCATGGAGGTCGAGGCGGTCGACGAAGGCACGCTCGGCAAGATCCTGGTCGCCGGCGGCACCGAAGGCGTGCCGGTCAATACGCCGATCGCCGTATTGCTGGAAGAGGGCGAGGACGCCTCGGCCATCGACACCGGGGCACAGGCGGCGCCCCCCGACGAATCGCCGACCATGCCGGGCGAGGAAGTGCCCGTCGACACGCCGGCCGCGGCCAGGGAACCGGCGCCGGCCTGCCCGGCCCCCGAGGCGCCGCCGCCCTCCGACGAGGACCGGTTCTTCGCCGAGACCCAGCGGCTGACGGTGCGCGAGGCCCTGCGCGATGCCATGGCCGAGGAGATGCGCCGCGACCCGACCGTCTTCGTCATGGGCGAGGAGGTCGCCGAGTATCAGGGCGCCTACAAGGTGACCCAGGGGCTGCTGGCGGAGTTCGGGCCCAAGCGGGTGATCGATACGCCGATTACCGAGCATGGCTTTGCCGGGCTCGGCGTCGGCGCAGCGTTCGGCGGGCTGCGGCCGGTCGTCGAGTTCATGACCATGAACTTCGCCATGCAGGCGATCGACCATCTCATCAACTCGGCGGCCAAGACCCTTTACATGTCCGGCGGCCAGATGGGCTGCCCGATCGTCTATCGCGGGCCGAACGGTGCCGCCGCCCGGGTGGCCGCCCAGCACAGTCAGGAATATGCCAGCTGGTACGCCCACTGCCCGGGCCTGAAGGTGGTCTCGCCCTGGTCGGCGGCGGATTTCAAGGGCCTGCTGAAGGCCGCCATCCGCGACCCCAACCCGGTGATGTTCCTGGAGAACGAGATTCTCTACGGCCAGAGCTTCGACGTGCCGACCGACCCGGATTTCGTCGTGCCGATCGGCCGCGCCAAGATCGTCCGCCCGGGCACCGATGTCACCATCGTGTCGCACTCGCTGACGACCGGCAAGACGATGATGGCGGCCGAGACCCTGGCCGAGGCCGGCATCGAGGCGGAGGTGATCGACCTGCGCACCATCCGGCCAATGGACACGGCGACCATTGTCGCCTCGGTCAAAAAGACCAACCGGCTGGTCACCGCCGAGGAGGGCTGGCCCTTTGCCGGCATCGGCTCGGAAATTGCGGCGCAGATGATGGAGCACGCCTTCGACTATCTCGACGCGCCGGTGGCCCGGGTCTGCGCCGCCGACGTACCGATGCCCTATGCCGCCAATCTCGAGCAGCTGGCTCTGCCGCAGCCCGGCGCCATTGTCGAAGCCGCCAAGGCGGTCTGCTACCGCGCGTGAGGCGCGCGCCGGCCCCGACGGTCCGGCTTCGGGGCCCAATGACACAGCAAGGATTCGCCAAAGGAACCCGCCATGCCGATCGAGATCCTGATGCCGGCGCTGTCGCCGACCATGACCGAGGGCACGCTCGCCAAATGGTTGAAGCAGGAGGGCGATTCGGTCGAGCCCGGCGATGCCATTGCCGAAATCGAGACCGACAAGGCGACCATGGAGGTCGAAGCGGTCGAGGAGGGCACGCTCGGCAAGATCCTGGTGCCGGCCGGCAGCGAGGGTGTGGCGGTGAACACGGCGATCGCCCTGCTGCTCGGCGAAGGCGAGGACGCTTCGGCGGTTGAGGGCTACACGCCGAAGGGCGGCGCAGCGCCCGAGGCGGCCGCCGAGACGGAGGCCGCGCCAGGGCCGGAAGCCCGGGCCCCGGCGAGCGAAGCGGAGGTCGAGGCCGCCGCCGCGACCCCGACTCCGGCCGCCGGGCCAGCGACCGAAAGGCCGTCGGGCCGGGTCTTCGCCAGCCCCCTCGCCCGCCGCATGGCCAAGGATGCGGGGCTCGACCTCGCCGTGATCAAGGGCAGCGGTCCGCACGGCCGAATCGTCAAGCGCGACATCGAAGCTGCGATCGCCGCCGGTCCGCCGAAAAAGGCGCCCGCCGCCGAAAAGCCGAAACCGGAAGCCGCTCCGAAGCCGGAGGCTGCGCCGAAGCCTGCGGCCGAAGCGCCGCGCCCCGCCCCGATGGCCGCCGGCCCCTCCGCCAAGGAGCTGGCCGACGCCTTCGGCATGCCCTATCGCGAGGAAAAGCCGAGCGGCATGCGCAAGACCATTGCGCGGCGGCTGCTCGAGTCGAAGCAGACCATCCCCCACTGGTACCTGACCGTCGACTGCGAGCTCGACGCGCTGCTGAAACTGCGCGCCGACCTGAACGCCCGCGCCCCGGAAGGGACCAAGATCTCGGTCAACGACCTGATCATCAAGGCCGCGGCGATTGCACTCAGGCGGGTGCCGCAAGTGAACACCGCCTGGACCGACGAGGCGGTGCTCTATTTCGAACGGGTCGACGTCTCGGTCGCCGTGGCCACCGAGATGGGACTGATCACGCCGATCATCAAAGAGGCCGACAAGAAGGGCCTGGCGACGATCTCGGCCGAGATGCGCGATCTCGGCAAGCGGGCCAAGGACAACAGGCTGAAGCCCGAGGAATTCCAGGGCGGGACCTTCACCATCTCGAATCTCGGCATGTTCGGCGCCCGGGAATTCGCCGCCATCATCAACCCGCCGCAGGCCGCCATCCTGGCGCTGGGCAAGGGCGAGCAGCGGCCGGTGGTCAAGGATGGCGCGCTGGCCGTCGCCACCATGATGAGCGCCACCCTGTCGGCCGACCACCGCATCGTCGACGGGGCGGTAAGCGCCACCTATATGAGCACGTTCAAGCAGATCGTCGAAGACCCGCTGACCATGCTGTTGTAAGCCGCTCAAAAAAGACCAACTCCTTTTTGTGAAGGATCGGTATCGCGGTCGTCGTGGCACGCCAAGTTCCGCTCAAGCGATCGAGCGCCGCATTGCCTCCTCATCTCGTTCGGGGCCCGCGATCCCGCTTCCGCTGCGCTTGCTGATTTCAGCCAGGATCGGCGGCTCGCAGGTCAAGGGGACAAGGTCATGAGGGCGCATTATGACGGCCGGGCCGATGTCATGTATGTCCGGCTCGATGAGAAGGCGGAAATTCTCGACTCCGAAGAGGTCATCCCGGGCGTGATCGTTGACTTCGATGAAGATAGCCGGATCGTCGGGGTCGAGTTCATAGACGCATCCATGCACCTGACCCCCGGGACACTGGACCGGATCAAACGCGTCGCGCAACCATTCAGGCAGACACAGCCGGTGACCTGATCCGGGGCGCACTGAATCCAGGGAGCGCTTGAAGCGCCGGAAGCGACCCTGTCCGAAGGGAGGATGTAATTTGGCCGAAACGAACTATGACCTGATCGTCGTCGGCGGCGGGCCCGGCGGCTATGTCGCCGCCATCCGTGCCGCCCAGCTCGGCATAAAGACGGCCGTGGTCGAGCGCGAGCATCTCGGCGGCATCTGCCTGAACTGGGGCTGCATTCCGACCAAGGCGCTGCTGCGCTGCTCGGAGATCAGCCACCTCCTCCACCATCTCGGCGATTACGGCTTCTCCGCCAAGGACATCTCCTTCGACATCGGCAAGGTGGTCAAGCGCTCGCGCCAGGTGGCCGGGCAGCTCACCGGCGGCGTCAAGCACCTTCTGCGCAAGAACAAGGTGACCGTGATCGACGGCCATGCCCGCCTGCAGGGCGGCGGCAAGCTCTCCGTCACCAAGGCCGGCAACGGCGCCGGCGAGACCTATGCGGCCAAGAACATCATCCTGGCCAGCGGTGCGCGGGCGCGGACCCTGCCCGGCATGGAGCCGGACGGCAAGCTGATCTGGACCTACAAGGAAGCGATGATCCCCGAGGCCGTGCCGAAATCGCTGCTGGTCGTCGGCTCCGGTGCCATCGGCATCGAATTCGCCAGCTTCTACCTGAACATGGGATCCGAGGTCACGGTCGTTGAAATCCTCGACCGCATCCTGCCGGTCGAAGACGCGGAGATCTCCGACTTCGCCCGCAAGGCCTTCGAAAAGCAGGGCATGGTCCTGCATACCGGCGCCAAGGTCACGGGGCTGGAGCGCGGCAGCGACAGCGTGACGGCAACCCTCGATCTCGGCGGCGGCAAGACCGAGAAAAAGACCTTCGACCGGGTCGTCCTGGCCGTCGGCATCATCGGCAATACCGAGGATCTCGGCCTGGAGGGCACCAAGGTCAAAGTCGAGCGCGGCCACATCGTCGTCAACGAATGGCTGGAGACCGGCGAGCCCGGGGTCTATGCCATCGGCGATGTGGTCGGGGCGCCCTGGCTGGCCCACAAGGCGAGCCATGAGGGCGTGGTCTGTGTCGAGCGGATCGCCGGCAATAAGGGCGTGCACCCGATCGACACGGCCAACATTCCGGGATGCACCTATTGCACCCCGCAGGTGGCCAGCGTCGGCCTGACCGAGGCCAAGGCGCGCGAACTCGGCCACGAGGTCAAGGTCGGGCGCTTTCCTTATATCGGCAATGGCAAGGCCATCGCACTCGGCGAGCCTGAGGGCCTCGTGAAAACCGTGTTCGATGCGAAGACGGGGGAGTTGCTGGGCGCCCACATGATCGGCGCCGAGGTCACCGAGCTGATCCAGGGCTATGTCGTCGCCAAGACGCTGGAGACGACCGAATCCGAACTCATGGAGACCATCTTCCCGCACCCGACCCTGTCGGAAATGATGCACGAGAGCGTGCTGGCCGCCTATGGCCGCGCCATCCACTACTGACGGCCGTCACTGTATTGCCGCCTGACCGTCGAGCCAGGCGGTCACCACCGGCTCCAGCTGGCTCCAGGGCTGATAGCCGATGGTGATCGCCGCGGCCTTGCTGCCCTCCTGGGCCAGCAGCGTCGGATAGGCGGTCGCCCCCAGCTTGCGCGCCGTGTTGAAGTCCCACTCCGTCGCCTCGAGGGTCTCCGGATCGTCGAACGCCTCTTCGAAGAGCTCCGGGGCGAAACCGAATTCGTGCGCCACCGCCACCAGCACATCGGTGCGGGTCAGGTCGCGATTCTCGGCATAAAAGGCGCGGTGCAGCCGGCGCAGGAACGGCAGGGCGGCGGGCGGGTTGATGCGGCGCGCCGTCACCAGGGCCCGGCAGGCCTTTTCGGTGTCGTAGACGAAGCCCGGCCGGTCGAAAAAGGCGAAGTCGAAGGGCTGGCCCGAGGCCTCCCGCACCCGCTCCCAATGGTGCCGGACCTGTGCCTTGCGCTCTTCGTCCATCGGCTCGGTGACGCCGAGATAGAGCCCGCCCATCAGCACCTGGATCGGCGCCCGGTCGCCGACCTGCGCCGCCAACGCCTCCATCACCGGCGAAAACCCCCAACACCAGGAGCACATCGGATCGGCGAAGTACAAGAATTGCTTGGTCATCGTACCGCTCCACGGTGCTGCGGGATCGGGCAAACATGAAACCCAAGCGAAATGCTTCGAATGTCGGCGTTCCCCTCGATCACGCTAAGAGCCTTTTGCCGTTGGAATCAATCGAATGGGTTCAGACAAAGGACATCAAGGCCCTCCACATCCCGGACATTGCGGGTTACGAATATCAGGCCATGAACGCGCGCTGTGGCTGCCAGCAATGTGTCAACCAATGGCCGCGAGGGGCCGACTCGATATAGCGCCCATTGCTCTGCGACAGGCAAATCTATGGAAAGAATACGGTCGCCGAATAACATTCTGACATGCCTGAGCCAAGCATCGATCGCCGCCGCCTTAGCCGGCTGTCGCGAACGAACGCCCTCGGCCCCCTTCCGAATTTCACCGACTACGAGAACGCTGGTAAAGAGATCATAGTCACGAACTCCCGAGTACCACTTCGATACTTGTACATTACACCTGTCTCCTTTTCGAATTTCAGAAACCACATTCGTATCGATAAGAAACATGGCGAGTTGATCACATCGCTAATCCGCGGAACGCTCCAGATCGATATCATCGAGCGGTGCGGCTGCCAGGAGTTGCTTGAAACTCGGGCCGCCTTCGGTCAATCGTCGATATTCATCGACCGAAAGGACAACGACGGCGTCCTCGCCTTGCCGCGTGACGATTTGCGGTCCGGCCGATAAGGCCTTTTCGAGCAGCTTCGGAAACTCGGATGGAGAGGTCTCGATCTGCCATCGCATCGACGGGATTCCTTCTCTATAGGCTATGCAGAATAGCAGCGGCTGCAAACCCTGTCATCAGGGGCGCCGGCGGTCTGTCTTCCGGCTCCCACGCTCCGGCCCGGCGCTTTGGCGGTTGCCCCTCCCGTATCAGGTGCTATTGTGCACAGCATCATGGCGTCGGCTTGGCCGGCCGCCGGTCTCGTTTTATCCTGCACGTTCCGCGTCCCCGCTTCTCCGGGGCCGTCTTTTACGGCATCGTGCCTGTTCCGGGCAGTCGCTCTTGAGAACCAGTCTACCAATGCATCACGCCAGCCCCTCCCAGCCAGCACAGAACGGATGGATCGCCCATGAACATCCATGAATATCAGGCGAAGAGCCTGCTGAAGAACTATGGCGTCGCGGTGCCGCGTGGCGGCGTCGCCTATACCGCCAAAGAGGCCGAAGACGTCGCCAAGCAGCTCGGCGGGCCGATCTGGGTCGTGAAATCCCAGATCCATGCCGGCGGCCGCGGGGCCGGACGCTTCAAGAAGCAGGACGGCACGGTGGACACCGACGGCAAGGGCGGCGTCCGCGTCTCGAAGTCGATCGAGGAGGTGCACGACAACTCGCTGTCCATGATCGGCGCGACGCTCGTCACCAAGCAGACCGGCGCCAAGGGCAAGGAAGTCAAGCGGGTCTATATCGAGGAAGGCTGCGATATCCAGCGCGAGCTCTACCTCGGCATGCTGGTGAACCGCGAGACCAGCCGCATCGTCGTCATGGCCTCGACGGAAGGCGGCATGGACATTGAAGAGGTCGCCGCCCACACGCCCGAGAAAATCCTCAAGCTCGACATCGACCCGCTGACCGGCATGCGCGGCTATCACGCCCGCGACCTGGCCTTCGGCCTCGGCCTGCGCGGCAAGCAGGTGTCGAGCGCGGTGAAGTTCCTGCTCGGCATGTACAAGGCCTTTACCGAGCTCGACGCCTCGATCGTCGAAATCAACCCGCTGGTTGTCACCGGCGACGGCGAGGTCCTGGCGCTCGACGCCAAGATGAACTTCGACAACAATGCGATGTTCCGCCACAAGGACATCGAGGAGCTGCGGGACGAGAGCGAGGAAGACCCGGCCGAGCTGGAAGCCGGGCGGCACGAGCTGAACTACATCAAGCTCGACGGCAATATCGGCTGCATGGTCAACGGCGCCGGCCTGGCCATGGCGACCATGGACATCATCAAGCTCTATGGCGGCGAGCCGGCCAACTTCCTCGACGTCGGCGGCGGCGCCACCAAGGACCGGGTGACAACGGCCTTCAAGCTGATCCTCTCCGACGCCAATGTCGAAGGCATTCTGGTCAACATCTTCGGCGGCATCATGCGCTGCGACATCATCGCCGAAGGCGTGGTGGCGGCGGCACGGGAGGTGCACCTGCACGTGCCTCTGGTGGTGCGGCTGGAGGGCACCAATGTCGACCTCGGCAAGAAGATCCTGGCCGACAGCGGCCTGACGATTCTCACGGCCGACAATCTCGCGGACGCGGCGGAGAAGATCGTCAAAGCGGTGAAGGAGGCACGATAATGGCCGTTCTCGTCGACGCAAACACCAAGGTCATCTGCCAGGGCTTCACCGGCGCGCAGGGTACCTTCCACTCCGAGCAGGCGATCGCCTACGGCACCAAGATGGTCGGCGGCGTCACCCCGAATAAGGGCGGCACCGCGCATCTCGACCTGCCCGTCTTCGACACCGTCAAGGATGCGGTGAAGGAGACCGGCGCGAATGCCTCCGTCATCTATGTGCCGCCGCCCTTCGCCGCCGACGCGATCCTTGAGTGCATCGAGGCGGAGGTCGAGCTGGCCGTGTGCATCACCGAGGGCATCCCGGTGATGGACATGATCACCGTCAAGCGCAAGCTGCAGGGCTCCAAGACCCGGCTGATCGGCCCGAACTGCCCCGGCATCATCACGCCGGAGGCCTGCAAGATCGGCATCATGCCGGGCCACATCCACACCCGCGGCAAGATCGGCATCGTCAGCCGCTCGGGCACGCTGACCTATGAAGCGGTGGCGCAGACCACGGCGGCCGGCCTCGGCCAGTCGACCTGCATCGGCATCGGCGGCGACCCGGTCAACGGCACCAACTTCATCGACTGCCTGGATCTGTTCCTGAAGGACCCGGAGACCGAGGGCATTCTGATGATCGGCGAAATCGGCGGCTCGGCGGAAGAGGATGCGGCAGAGTTCTACGCCAACTCCCCCGTCAAGAAGCCGATCACGGCGTTCATCTGCGGCCTGACCGCCCCGCCCGGGCGGCGCATGGGCCATGCCGGCGCCATCATCTCCGGCGGCAAGGGCGGCGCCCAGGACAAGATCGACGCCCTGAAGGGGGCCGGCTTCCACGTCGCCGACAGCCCCGCCAGCCTCGGCTCGACCATGCTCAAGGCGATGGGCGGCTAAAACGCGTTCTTAGGACTGGGGTGGGCCAGTCGCCCACCCCATTGTTCTGAATGTCGCCATGGGAGCAGGACGTGATCGTTTCACTGCCACCCGACCTCGAAAAGCTGGTTGAAGAAAAGGTGGAAAGCGGGGGCTACCAAACTCCGGATGAGGTCATTGCGGAAGGCCTGCGTTTGCTTGAACAGCGGGATCAGGCGGCTCAAAAAAAGCTGGAAGCCCTTCGCGATGCCATCCGCATCGGCCGCGAAAGCGGCCCTGCCGAAGCATTTGACATAGAAGCCGTGAAAGCCGAAGCGCGTCGCGCTTTCGAGGACAAACGGCGCGGCCAATAGGCCATGGCGTCCTTCACGCGCCGTCCTCAGGCAAAGCGAGACCTGATCGATATCTGGAACTACGTCGCTGACTATAACCTTGACGCTGCCGACCGGGTGCTGGATAAAATTGATAATACCTGTAGTATTCTTGCAAGATATCCCTTCATAGGCCGTGCCCGCCAGGAGATTGACTCTTCCGTTTTCAGCTTCCCGGTTGGAAAGTATCTCATATTTTATGAACCATGTGACAATGGGATTGACATCATTCGAATCCTTCATGGCTCTCGCGATATCGAATCGCAGTTTTAGCCAAGTTCGCCGGCCGATCACGCACCGCGGCGGTCGGGGACTGCGGCAAAGGCGCTGAGGCCCAGCCAGGCGCCGAAACTGCGGCAAAGGACGGACGGGCCCGCCAGTTCAATGTCCTCGGCTGCCAGGGCCGCCTCCAGCGACCGTTCGCCCATCCACACCGCCGTCATCGCCCTGATGGTCGCGGAGACGAAAAGATCGACCTCGAAACCGGGATCGGTCGCGCATAAATCCACGCTCCCCTCCGCCCTTTCGCTCACCAGCCACCATTGGCGGCGGACCGCCGGGACGTCGGTGAATTCGAAGGCGATGACGGTCCGGCCGGGCGGGAAATTCTCCGGCCTGGCCTGACGGTGGATGTCCCAGAGCAGCAAGGCCGGATCGAGCTCGTCCTCGGTCAGGCGGCTGCGGGCCCAGCGCGCCCCCCATTCGCCCATCGCCATGACGATCGGTTCCAGCTCGCGCCCGGCGTCGGTCAGGAGATAGTCGGCGCCGCGGCCGGACGGCAGGGGCCGGCGCTCGATGACCCCCTGCTCTTCCAGGCTCTTGAGCCGGCGCGCCAGCAAGGCCGTCGACATCAGCGGCACGCCGCGACGCAGATCGTTGAAGCGTGTGCTGCCGCAGATCAGCTCCCGCAGGATCAACGGCGTCCAGCGTTCCGTGAGGATCTCCGAGGCCTTGGCGATGGGACAGAATTGTCCATAGCCCTTCATGGCGCCTCGCGCTTCCAGAAAAAATTCTCGGATAATCCGACAAAAATGTCCGCTCCGCTTCAGTTCCGATAGTTGATGCACGGAGTCGGACATTGGAGTCTGGGGCAAGCGACGAACGGATGGGAGACCCTCATGGATACGCCCCTAGCCCGATCGAACACGGTTCCGCCGATCGAACCCGCGGCGGCGGAGGCGTTGGCGGCGACGCTGCACGCCCCCCTCTACCGACCCGGCGAGGAGGGCTTCGACTCCTGCTGCCATATCTGGAACGGCATGATCGAGCGGCGGCCGGCCCTGGTCGCGCGCTGCTCGGGCACCGCCGACATCGCTGCCGGCGTGCGCTTCGCCCGCGATCATGAACTGCCGGTGGCCGTGCGCGGCGGCGGGCACAATGTCTGCGGCCACGCGCTCGGCGATAACGGACTGATGCTCGACCTCTCGGGCCTGCGCGCCGTGTATGTCGAGCCCCGTGCCGGTCGCGCCCGGGTGGAGCCGGGCGCCACCTGGCGTGACCTCGATCGCGAGACCCAGCTCTTCGGCCGGATCGTGCCGGGCGGCATCGTCTCGGCCACGGGCGTCGCCGGATTTACGCTCGGCGGCGGCTTCGGCTGGTCGACCCGGGCCCATGGCTATGCCGCCGACCGGCTGGTTTCCGCCGATATCGTCACGGCCGACGGGGAGGTCCGGCACGCCGACGCCGAGGCGGAGCCGGAGCTCTTCTGGGCCCTGCGCGGCGGCGGCGGCAATTTCGGTGCCGTGACGTCGTTCGAATTCGAGACCCGGCCGCTCGGACCGACGGCGATGGCCGGCCTGGCGCTCTGGCCGCTGGATCGGGCCGGCGCGGTGCTCGACCTCTTCCGGGAGATCACCGCCGCCGCCTCCGAGCAGTTCTGCGCGATGCTGGTGCTGCGGCGAGCGCCGCCGCTGCCGGCCGTGCCGAAGGAGATGCACGGCGCGCCGGTGGCCGGCATTGCCGCCTGTCACGTCGGGTCCATCGCGGACGGCGACGCGGCAATGACACCGCTCAAGCAGGCCCGGGGCAAGATCACCGACACCATAGCCCCGAAGCCCTTCACCGCCTTCCAGCAGATGTTCGACGCCGGACAGCCTTTCGGCCGGCGGAACTACTGGAAGTCGGACTATTTCGACGCGGTGCCGCCGGCCATGGACGAGGCGCTCATCGCCTATGCCGCCGACATTCCCTCGCCGCATTCCGCTTTGCTCTGCATGCATCTCGGCGGGGCGGCAAAGCGTGTCGACAGCGGCGCCACGGCCGTGGGCAATCGCGGCGCGGAATTCGTCGCCAACATCCAGAGCGCCTGGGAGGATCCGGCCGAGGATGACCGCAACCTCGCCTGGACTCGCGGTTATTGGGAAGCCTTGCGGCCGCATTCGAATGGCGGCGTCTATGTCAACTTCATGAGCGGCGACGAGGGCGAGGCGCGCCTGCGGGCCGCCTATGGCGACGAGACCTTCCGGCACCTCGCCGCCATCAAGGCCCGGTATGATCCGGACAACCTCTTCCGCTTCAACCAGAACATCCCGCCGGCTGGGCGAGTTTAGCCGCATGGGATAAGGCGGGGCACCGCGGGTCGGAAGTTGCACTTCCGACCCGACCGTTTCAGCTTACGCACCGCCGGAAGGAGACCGCCGAGGACTGGCACGGTGGGATCGGTGCGGTCACCCGAATTTATAGGCGATGCCGAAGCCGCCGCGGGGGTAGTTCCAGTTCAGGTCTCCGTCCTTGGCGGTGAGGATGCGGCAGGTGCCGCATTCCAGGCAGCCGTCGAGCGTCGGCTCGACCTTGCCGTCCTCGGTCAGGCCCCAGCAGCCGGCCGGGCAGCAGCTGATGATCGCCTTCAGCGCCGGCGTCGCCCCTTTGCCCTCCGGCACGCAGACATGCGGATGGCCTTCATCGACCAGATAGCGGTTCTGGAAGAGTTTCTCTTCGACTTTCACGCTCATCGGATGGCCCTCGCGACTTTGATTGCATCGCCGATCAGCCCGGTGAACGAGCGGGCCGACAGGAAGCTCTTGAGGATGGACTTTTCCTTGGTCCGCTTGTCGATGCCGTCGACCCGGAACCAGGATTCCATCGCCTTCGACATCAGCTGCGGATAGGTGGTCACGAACTGCTTGTTGCGGTGCAGGATGCCCGGCAGTTCGCGGTACTTCTTCAGATCCTTGATGACATAGCTGTCGTTCAGGGTCTGGCGGTAGCGGGCGAGATTGGCCTCGGTCATCGGCTTGCCCTCGCGCTTCAGCGCCGCGACGGTTTCGCCGGCGACCTTGCCGGTGGTCAGCGCCATGTTCGAGCCCTCGCGGTGCAGCGAGTTGACGAACTGGCCGGTATCGCCGGCGATCATCCAGCCATCGCCGAAGACCTTGGGCATGGCCTTGTAGCCGCCCTCGGGGATCATGTGGGCGGAGTATTCCTTGACCTCGCTGCCGGCCAGCAGCGGCTTGACTGAGGGGTGCTGCTTGAAGTTTTCGAGAAGATCGTAGGGCGTGATGCCGCTGTGAGCGAAATCGGAGACCATGCAGCCCAGGCCGACGGCCAGCGACTCCTTGTTGGTGTAGATGAAGCCGGTGCCGAGCATGCCCTGGGTGACGGTGCCGATCGCCTCGATGACGACGCCCTCATCCTCGCCGATATTGAAGCGCTGCTCGATGACGTCCTGGGGCAGGAAGTGCATTTCCTTGACCCCGAGGGCGAAGTTCTCGGGATTGGGCGTCGGCGCGAAGCCGGCCTTGCTGGCGACCAGGGCATTCACGCCCTCGGCGAGGATGACCACATCGGCGGTGATCTCGCCGCCCTCGCGATCGGTGCGCACGCCGACCACCCGGCCCTTCTCGTCCTTCATCAGGTCGGTGACGGTGGTCTCGCAGATCAGAAGGGCGCCGGCCTCCCGCACCTTGCTCGAAAACCATTTGTCGAACTGGGTGCGGATGATGGTGTAGCGGTTCGGCTCCTCCTCGTTGAAGTTCTCCGAGCGGAAATGGCTGGCGATGTGCGAGCGATCGTCGAGCATCCACATGCGCTGCTCGATGATGTGCCGCTCCAGCGGTGCTTCCTCCCGGAAATCCGGGATCAGGTCGGCCACGGCATCGGCGTAGAGAATGGCGCCCTGCACGTTCTTGGCGCCGGGATACTCCCCGCGCTCGAGCTGCAGCACCGACAGCCCGGCCTTGGCCATGGTGTAGGCGGCGGCACTGCCGGCCGGGCCGGCCCCCACCACGATCGCATCGAAATGTTCGGCCATTGGGGTGCGCTCTCCTTTGCGGGGCTCAGCTGGCGAGCCGGTCGACCGACCGCTGCTGGCGGAAGGCCTGGGTCAAAGCCGGCAACAGGGTGAGCGCGTCGCCGACAATGCCGTGATGGGCAAAGTCGAAGATCGGCGCATTGGGGTCGCTGTTGATGGCCAGGATGCGGTCGGCGCCTTCGACCCCGACGCGGTGCTGAATGGCGCCGGAGATGCCGCAGGCGATGTAGAGCTTCGGCCGGATGGTCTTGCCGGTCTGGCCGATCTGCCGGTCGGCGGTGATCCAGCCCTTTTGGACCAGCGGCCGCGAGCCGCCATACTCCGCGCCCAGGGCCTCGGCCAGTTCCTGCACCAGCCGGTAGTTCTCCGGCCCACCCAGGCCGCGGCCGCCGGCGACGACGATGTCGGCATAGGCCAGCTGTGCCTGGTTCTGGTCGCGGTCCGGGATGAAGTCGAGGACCTTGGTGATGATCGCCGATTCCATCAGGTCGAGCGGGTGCTCGACGATCCGGCCGGTGCGGCCCGGCTCGGCCTCCGGCATCGACATCACGCGCGGACGCACGGTCGACATCTGCGGGCGGGCATTCACCGTGTGAATGGTGCAGAGCAGCGTGCCGCCGAAGGTCGGGCGGGTGGAGGCGAGCGTCTTGCTCTCCAGGTCGATCGCCAGGCCGGTGCAGTCGGCGGTCAGCCCGGTCTTCAGCGTCGTGGCCACACTGCCGGCAAGGTCGCGGCCCAGCGTCGTCGCGCCGAGCAGCATGATCTCGGGCTTGTAGGCATTGACGACGTCGGTCAGCGCCTTGGTGTAGGGCTCGGTCCGGTAATGGGTCAGGATCGGGTCCTTCACCAGATAGGCGACATCGGCGCCGTAGGTGAAGGCCTCCTGCGCCGCCGCCTCGACCGAGCCGTCCGCCGGCCCGATCAGCACTGCGCCGACCTCGACGTTCAGCGCCTCGGCCAGCTTGCCGGCTTCGCCCATCAGCTCCCAGGAGACCGGGTGGACGCGGCCGCGCTCCAGTTCGATGAAGACCCAGACGCCCTTATAGGCCTTGAGGTGCTCGGGCAGTTCGGTGGTCTTGCCCTTGGGTGCCCTGCGGGCCGGCTTGGCATCGCTCATGGATGGGGCTCCTTTCTTGGGATCAGGCGCCGGCCGGCGGGCGGGGGCCGAATTCGGCCGCCAGCGCGGGATCGGCGGCGGCCAGGACTTCGATGGTCGAGGCGGCGATCTCGGCGGGTGCCTTGTCCCGGCTTTCGATCATCTCGGCCTTTTCCTCACGCGGCTTGGGGGCGAACACCTTCTTCACCACGGTCGGCGACCCTTTCAGGCCGCACTGCGTCTTGTCCTCGACGCCGCTGGTATCGGCGCCCCAGACCTCGACGTTTGCCCGGGCGGCGCGGAACATGTCGTCCATGGTGGCGAAGCGGATCTCGTTGCTGCCCTCCAGCATGGTGATCATGCAGGGCAGTTTCGTGCTGAGCACCTGGACGCCGCCTTCGGCGCGGCGCTGCACCGCGATCTCGCGCTTATCCAGGTCGAGCCGCTCCAGCTTGGCGACATAGGTCAGCTGCTGGATGTCGAGCCGGCGGGCGATGCCCGGGCCGACCTGGGCGGTGTCGCCGTCGATGGTCTGCTTGCCGCAGAAGACGATGTCGACCGGCTCCTCCGCGGCGACCTTGGCGATGGCGCTGGCCAGCACATAGGAGGTCGCCAGGGTGTCGGACCCGGCAAAGGCGCGGTCGGTGACCAGGATGGCCCGGTCGGCGCCGAAGCTGAGCGCCTTGCGCAGCGCCTGCTCGGCCATGGGCGGGCCCATGGAGATCACCGTGACCTTGCCGCCGACCTTGTCCTTGACGCGGAGCGCCTCCTCCACGGCATAGAGGTCATAGGGGTTGATGATGGTCGGCACCCCCTGGCGCATGATCGTGTTGGTCACCGGGTGGACCCGGATCTGTGCGCTGTCGGGCACCTGCTTGATGCAAACGACGCTGTGCATACCTGCCTCATTCCTTGTCCTGCGGCGGGGCTGCCGTCTTTTCCGTCTCCCAACCAGTCAGCAATCGCCGTACCAACACGGCCCCTGCCCTAAGCATCTGACTTGTCTTTACTTTTTCGAAACCGTGGAAAAATCCCGCTTGGGGCCGGACCCGACATGGGCGGAACGAGGATGTCGGGAACGCGACAGGCCCGGTCAGCCGCCACGCCGCCGGCCGCGGATCGACGTCAGCGGCACGAAGCTGGTGGTGGCGGGCGCATTCTCCTCGGCAGCAGCCGCCTCTTTGGGCGCCGGACCGGTGCCGTCGCGGCATTCGGCATAGGCGCGGGCGAGCGCCCGGCCATAGGCGGCGGCCAGAAGCTCGTCGTCGGCCGTGTCAGCGCCGACGCCCTCTGCCGCCAGCAGTCCGCGCAGCCGTCGCAGCACGCGCAGGCGATGCACGGCCAGCACCGACGGGTCATAGGGCACGCCGAAGAGATCGAAGAACTCCTCGGCGCTTTCGAGTTTGGCGAGTTGGTCGCGCAGATCGGTCATTCGGCAGCGCTCGCAGCCGTCAGGGCGATGGTCTCGGCGTGGAAGGCGCGCAGATCCTCGGCGGTCGGCGCGGCCTTGGTGCGGGCGGCGTGGCGGCGCACCCGGGCGAGCAGGATCGCCGCCTCGTCGGGCGACACCGCGAGGCCGAGCTCGCCATAGGCGTGGGTCAGCGCCGCCAGGCCGGAATGCTTGCCGAGCACGATACGGTGGTCGCGGCCCAGCTCGGCCGGGTCGAGGCCCTGATAGGTCGCCCGGTCGCGCAGCAGGCCGTGGACGTGGATGCCGGACTCGTGCGTGAAGACATTGGCGCCGACGATACTCTTGTTGACCGGCACCGGCCGGCCGGAGGCCTCGCCGACCAGGGCGGAGACGGCGGCGAGGCGCCGGGCGTCGACCCCCGTCTCGCGGCCGTGCAGCTGGCGGAGGGCCACGACGACCTCTTCCAGCGGCGCATTGCCGGCCCGCTCGCCCAGCCCGTTGACCGTGCTGCTGACATGGCTGGCGCCGCCCAGCACCGCGCCCAGCGAATTCGCCGTGGCGAGGCCGAGATCGTCATGGGCGTGCACCTCCAGCTCCAGATCGGTGCCGGCGCGCAGGCATTGGAACAGGGCGAGCGTGCTGAACGGGTCGAGCACGCCGAGGGTGTCGGCGAAGCGGAAGCGCCGTGCGCCCGCCGCTTCCGCCGTGGCAATGACCTGCCGCAGAAAGTCCGGATCGGCGCGGGAGGAATCCTCGCCGCCGACGGCGACGGCCAGCCCGCAATCGCGGGCATAGGCGACGATCTCGCCCAGGCGGTCGAGCAGCCAGGCGCGGTCCTGCCCCAGCTTGCGCGACAGCTGGATGTCGGACACCGGTGCGGACACGTTGACCATGGAAACACCGCACGCCCTGGCCGCGTCGATGTCGTCGCGCCGCAGCCGGCACCAGGCGATCGGCGTGGCGCTGAGGCCGAGGGCAAGGATGGCGGCGATATCGGCCCGCTCCTCCGCCCCCATGGCGGGGATCCCGGCCTCCAGCTCCGGCACGCCGGCCTCGTCGAGGGCGCGGGCGATGGCCAGCTTCTCGGCGGTGGAAAAGGCCACGCCGGCCGTCTGTTCGCCGTCGCGCAGCGTCGTGTCGTTGACGACGACGGCCGGCGCCGCCCGGTCCGTGCCCGGCAGGCGGGCGGGGGTCACAGGCACACCGTCTTGCCGCAGGCGCACAGCGAGCGGGCATTGGGGTTGTCGAAGACGAACCCCTTGCTATCCGGCCCGTCGACGAAGTCGATGCGGGTCCCGGCGAACATCGGCCAGCTTTCGGAATCGATGAAGATCCGCACCCGGCCGCAGCTATCGCTGCCGCAGTCGCAGATCGTGTCACCCTCCATCTCCTCGGACTCGAGGCCGAGGAGGTATTCGAGACCTTTGCAGCCTTCCAGATTGACCATGATCCGCAGGCCCGTGGCCGGCTCTTCCGCCGTATCGATCACCCGGCGGATGGCACTGACCGCATTGTCGCTGACCGCCACCATCATTGTTCGTCTCCGGCGCACTGTCTTGGGCGAAACTGGTTTGTCCCCCTCCTTTACGCACGCCGCGTGCCAGCGCCAGGCTCCTGTTTTTCCTGGATTTCAGAAGTGTCTGTCGATGGCGGCTGTGTCCGAGACCGCGCCCGCCCGTGTCGCACCCCCGACATTTGTCGGACGCCGCGTGCCGGCTATGGCGTCATCCGCCCGCCCTGGCCGGAGAGCCTCCGCCTCGTCATCGCTGCGCTGTGCAAGGCCTGGCGGCTCAGCAGCAACAGGATACGGTCTCTCTCGGTTCGGCGACGGTGGGTGGAAAGTGCAGCGCAAAGGTCGAGCCATGGCCGGGCCGGCTGTCGACCGAAACCCGGCCGCCATGCCGGTCCATCGTTTCGGCCGGCATCGCCATTGCCGGATATCTCTTCGCCCGCAGCCTGACCCGGCCGATCGGCAGCATGACCGCGGCGATGAAGCGGCTGGCCGACAAGGACCTGACCGTCGACATTCCGGCCCGGGATCGCACGGACGAGCTTGGGACGATGGCGGCGGCCGTCCAGGTCTTCAAGGACAACGCCGTTGAGGCGAAACAGCTCGCCGAGGAACGCGCCGAAGAGCGGCGCCGGAGCCGGGAAGAGAAGCAGGCCGAGATGCAGCGCCTGGCCGGCCGGTTCGAATCCAGCGTCGGGCAGATCATCCAGGGCATCTCCTCGGCCGCCACCCAGATGCAGGCGACGGCGTCGTCCATGTCCTCGATCGCCGAAGAGACCAACAGCCAGGCCACGACCGTCGCCTCCGCCTCGGAGCAGGCCTCGGGCAATGTGCAGACCGTGTCTTCGGCGGCCGACGAGCTCAGCACCTCCATCGGTGAGATCGGCAGCCAGGTCAGCCAGGCCACCAACATGGCCCAGGAGGCGGTTCAGCAATCCGAGGGGGCGCGCCAGACCATGGACGCGCTGGCCGGAGCCGGCGACAAGATCGGCGAAGTGGTGAAGCTGATCACCGCCATTGCCGAGCAGACCAACCTGCTGGCGCTGAACGCCACGATCGAAGCCGCCCGGGCCGGCGATGCCGGGCGCGGTTTCGCCGTCGTCGCCCAGGAGGTCAAGGCGCTGGCCACCCAGACGGCCCAGGCGACCGGCGACATCTCCCGTCAAATCTCCGAGGTCCAGACGGCAACGCGCGACAGTGTCGGCTCCATCATGGGCATCGGGGACAGCATTCGCCATATGAGCGAGATCGCCGCCGCCATCGCCTCGGCGGTCGAGGAACAGACGGCGGCGACCCGCGAGATCGCCCGCAATGTCCAGGAGGCATCGGAGGGAACCCGGCAGGTGTCCTCGGCCATTGTCAGCGTCACCCAGGCGGCCGGCGAGGCCGGCTCGGCGTCCAGCCAGGTCCTGGCCGCCGCCGAGGCCCTGTCCAGACAGTCGCAGTCGCTGGAAAGCGAAGTCCGACGTTTCCTGGACGAGGTCCGGTCCGACACCCACGCCGCCTGACCGTTCGGTAACCGTGCCCGTCACGCCGGAGCCGCCTGCCCGACCCCCTCGGGCAGGCGGCATTGCGCGCCTTCACGCCAAGACGCTCCGCGCTCCGCGTGCCGAGGCATTTCCGGGACATCGGGTCCGCTTGATGGAACTTTCATTGCAATCGCTGCTTTGTCCGACAACCAATAGAAAGAGAGCCGGGGCATCCTCCCATGGAGCCGGACAGTCCGTCCGACACAGCGATGGCAAAAGCGGGTGAGCCAGCAAACTTGTCCCGCGCAGGAGCTGCCCTGCCCGGCTCCCTGCGGCAGAGCCGGCGGCGACGGCGTGTGGCCCGGACCCTTTCCTCTCTTGCCCTAACATTCCTTGTTCTGGCCTCCAGCACTGCTTTTGCGTCCGAACATCCGATCGTGGTGCAGCTCAGCTGGCACCACCAGTTCCAGTTCGCGGGCTATTATGCTGCCCAGTGGCAGGGCTTTTACGAAGAGGCGGGTCTGCAGGTGGCGTTGCGCCCGGGCGCGGACGGATCGGGCTTCATGCGGACCGTCGACGAGGTGGCCGCGGGCCGCGCCCAGTTCGGGATCGGCGGTGCCGACATCCTGTTCGCGCGGAAGAACGGGGTCGAGATGGTCGCCCTGGCGACCATCCTGCAGCACAGTCCGGCCAGCTATTACGCGACCGGCGAGGCCGGGCTGCGGACGGTCGACGATTTCACCCGCCTGAGGGTGGCACGCCGGCCGGGCGACATGGTGGATGCCGAGTTCCAGGCGATGCTGTGGGCCGAGGGCATCGACCCGGCATCGGTGCCGCGGCCGCCCCCCGAGGTCCGCCCGGCGACCCTGACCGATCTGGCGGAAGGCCGGGTCGACGTGCTGCCGGGCTATTCCACCCGCACGCCCTATCAGGCGCAGCGTCTGGGCCTGTCGCTCCAGAGCCTGAGCGCCCGCACCTATGGCATCGACTTTTACGGCGACACGCTGTTCACGACGCGGGCCTTCGCGGAAACCGACCCGGACCTGATCGGCCGCTTCGTCGGCGCAAGCCTGCGCGGCTGGCGCTATGCCCTGGACCATCCGGCCGAAATCGCCGACCGCCTGGCGGAAACCTATGAGCCGGGCTTCGAGATCGACGATTTCCGCGCCTTCCTCGACTTCCAGATCGACGCGGTGCGGACGCTGATCGACCCCTATGGCGAGCGCCGCGAGATCGGCCATGTCAATCCGGGGCGCTGGCGGCACACCCATCAGGCGCTGGCCAGAGCCGGCCTTGTCGACGGACGCTTCGACGCCGGGCGCTTCGTTTTCGACCCGGAAGCCTTTCAGGAGAGCCGGCGGGAGCGCTGGGTCACCTGGCTGGCGGCCGGCGGCGGCGGGCTGGGCGCCTTGGCCGGGCTGCTCGCACTCCTCTCCATGGTGCTGCGCCGGCGCGTCGCCCGGGCCACGCAACGGCTCTCGGAAGCCCATGCCCATCTCTCCGCCCTCTTCGAAGCGAGCCCGGAGGCCATGCTGATCGTCGATGCCGATGGCACCTGCCTGCAGCTCAACCAAAAGGCGGCGCAACGGCTTGACGCCGAGGCCAAGGCGCTGATCAACCGGAACGTCTTCGACGTCATGGACCCGGAGATCGCCCGCCACCGCCGCAATATGCTGAACAGTGCCGTCGACACGGGACAGGTCGTCCATTCCTGCGACGAGCATCAGGGCCGGTGCTTCGAAAACACCATCGTGCCGATTGCTGGAGAAGACGGCCCCATGGCACGCGCCGCCGTCTTCTCCCACGACGTCACCAATTGGCGCGTCCAGGAGCAGAAGCTGCAGCAGGCCCGCGCACAGGCCGAGCAGGCCAGCCGGGTCAAATCCCAGTTCATCGCCATCATGGCCCATGAGCTGCGCACGCCGCTCAACGCCATTATCGGCTTTTCGCAGATGATGAAAATGAAGGTCTTCGGGCCGATCGGCGACCGGCATTACGAGGACTATGTCGACGACGTGATTGCCAGCGGCGAGCACATGCTCTCCCTGATCAACGACCTTCTGGAACTGTCCCGCATGGAGGCCGGCACCGTGGAGCTGGAGGTCGAGGAGGTCGACCCGGCGGAGCCGGTAAGCGCCGCCAGGGCATTGGTGCAGGAGCAGGCCGGCGCCAAGGGGTTGACCCTGTCGACGGACATCGATCCGGCCCTCCCGCCGCTCCTCGCCGACCGACGGGCCCTGAAACAGATGCTGCTCAACCTGTTGACGAATGCCGTCAAGTTCACCCCGGATGGCGGCCGGGTCGGCGTCGAAGCCCGGCGGCTGCCCGATGGCAGCCTGGCGCTTTGCGTCACCGATACCGGGGTCGGCATCGCCGAGGAGGAGATCGCACGGGTGCTGGAACCCTTCCAGCAGGGGCGCGCCGGGCGAACCAGCGCCGAACTCGGCGCCGGCCTCGGCCTCACCTTGGTCAAATCGCTGATCGAGCAGCATGGCGGCCGGCTGGAACTCGACAGCCGACCCGACCACGGCACCACCGCCACCCTCATTTTTCCGCCCGAAGGCGTGGCGGATGGCGGCCGGCCGGCGGACCGAAGCCAGGGCTGATCTACACCATTTTATCGGGACAATTCTCCAATTGAATATCCCTCAGATCATCAAAAACCTGACAGGTTATTTACGTACACCCAAAAGCCTACAGCCGCCGTCGCCTGAAGCAATGTGCGAAAGGTCCTGGATCGTACCAAAATCCTGTACGGAACCGCCGGCATGAAGGAGCAGAACGCCGCCACCCGGGAGATCGCCCGCAATGTCCAGGAGGCCGCGTGCCAGCGCCAGGCTCCTGTTTTTCCTGGATTTCAGAAGTGTCTGTCGATGGCGGCTGTGTCTGACACCACGCCCGCCCGTGTCGCACCCCCGACATTTGTCGGACGCCGCATGAATTGCGTGGAGCGGCGGGGACTGTCCCGCTATGCCGCCGTGGCCTTCAGGCGGCGCCGATCGCCATGGCCGGGTATCCGACGCCAACCGGACGCCCGGCCATGTCGGATCTCGACGGGGGTGCGGATCGAAGCCGCCCATGACCTTGCCGGCGCGCTCCGGCCGGGAAACCCTCCACCCCGTTATCTCTGGCTGCGCAAAGAATCGTCACTTGCAGAGGCAACCTCTTCCGAGTTCACTGTTCCGGGTCTTCGGGAGCTTCCGCATCATCGGAATCTTCGGCATCTGCGTTCCCAAGGGCATACACGGCAAGGTCCGGGAACGAGACATTATTCTCGCGAGCAATTCTGTGTAAGGCTCGGAATGCTTCCTGAACGTCCTCAGGGATTGAAAGCCCCCTCATTTCCTGTGCCCAGACTACCTGATCATCAATACCCATATATGGGTAATCCTCCGGCCATTCGAGCACATAAACATGAAAATCCCAGACCCCATGCCCTTCAATAGATACTGGAACGGTGAACCTTCTCATACTCTGACGTGAAGCAAGGGCCTGCAGCTGATCTGCTCTCTCTGGGTCAACATGGCCCGTTAGTCCATCACGGTAAATCCTGGCCAGTTCGAGGGAAGCATCATCTGCCCCCCAATGAGAAGCGTATTGCAGATATTCTAAAGCTTCCTCAGCGCGATCATTTTCGAGCAGAGCAGCACCAATTCTTCTGTTCGATGCAATAAAATGCTGCCGGAGATAAAAATCCCACGGATACATCTCCAAAAATGGTCCACACTGCGCTTCAAGATTTGAATAAGTTTGCTCAGCTTCAAAGAACTCTGCTCTCTCAACGTGGACCCTGATCTTGTTAGAGAAAACAGAACAGGCCTCCGCAAATGGCTTATCCCTTTGGTTCCGGCCCCACGAAATGTGGTGACGGGGCGGCTGGCATGGTGTAGAACAAACAGCGAACAACGCTGTTTGGAGGTGACTCGTGGGCGAT